>JAYWIG010000304.1:0-30658 GCA_043789035.1 Betaproteobacteria bacterium | reverse complement strand
CAATTTCGATTGTTCAAAGCATGATGATGGTGATCCCGGTCTTTGCCGTGGCAGTCAACCAGCACATGACGGTGCTCGGCAACTTTAAAGCACTATTTTATTCGCCCACACTGCGATTTATAGTATTGGGGGCGATGATGTATACAGCGGCATCGGTTCAAGGCTCACTAGAAGCGCTAAGAGCTGTCAACACCATTACTCACTTTACCCACTATACAGTCGCCCATGCCCACCTTGGGCTCTACGGTTTTTTCTCCATGGTGATGTTCGGTTCGATTTATTTCATCATGCCTAGAGTAATGAATTGGGAATGGCCCTATCCTAGGCTGATCGCCGCTCATTTTTGGTTAGTTTTCAGCGGCTTCGCCATTTACTTTATCGGGCTATCAATAGGCGGTTGGTTACAAGGTGTAGCGATGCTCAATGCCGATACGCCGTTCATGCAAACTGTTGCTTTAACTTTGCCTTACTTAAAAGCAAGATCAATTGGCGGCTCATTAATGACGCTGGGGCATTTGGTATTTGCCATTCATTTTTTTGCTATGGGTTGGAAGTTTGGTCCTAAACGCCTTGGCGCTGCGCTATTCGACCCCCCGCTGGTTGGTCAGCGTAAAGTTTTATCGAAAGGTGCGCTATGAGTAAAAGCTTTTGGGAAATGGACGAGCTGCGTATTGTCGTAGGCGCAATGGTCATTTTGAGCGGAGCAACGGGATTATTGGTTGTGATGCCTTATTTGTTGCTTAAAGACACCCCACCGCCAGCAGCGCTAAAGCCATATTCGGATGTTCAGCTAGTAGGTAGACAAAGCTACATTGCCAATGGGTGCGTGTATTGCCACTCGCAGCAACCTCGCGATATTAAACAAGCACCCGATGCGTTACGCGGTTGGGGGCGTGCTTCGGTCGCAGCAGACTACGCTTATGACACGCCTCATTTGCTTGGAACGATGCGCACAGGTCCCGACTTATTCAACATAGGTGCAAGACAACCAAGCAAGGATTGGCATTTAGGGCATTTATATCAACCGCGCGCATACACACCGGGTTCGATTATGCCTTCGTATCCCTATCTCTTCGAAGTTAGGAAAGGCCCTGCACGCGCGGGGGAAACTGTTGTGAATCTTCCCGCTGGCGTAGCAAAGCCCGGCGAAACGGTCATAGCCAAACCAGAGGTAATGGCGCTGGTGAGCTATCTCATTTCACTCGACCATACTTACCCTGTGTTAGAACCTATAAAGCCCGCTGCCAAAAAGGAATCGCAATGAGCGAACTTAAGAACACTAAGGACACTAAGGACACTAAGGACAATAAAGTCGCGGCGCAACGTTTTCGGGAAAATGCTGATCCCGACGAAGGGATTAAACCGCTGCCCTGGTTTCTGGTAATGGCGCTTGGCGCTATGGCGATGTGGGGTGCGTTCTATATCTACGCTACGCCATCGGGAGAAGACTCTGCTTACGGCGATCAACGAACAGTTTCAACACTGCGCCCCCCCGTCGTGGGGGAAGTGGGCTCGGCCAGTGTTGATGGCAAACTGCTGTATGCGTCAAAATGCGCGGCATGCCATCAAGCGACCGGGCTTGGCATTGCTGGCGCCTTTCCGCCACTTGCAGGCGCTGAATGGGTGATAGGCGATGAGAAAATCCTTTCGAATATTTTGCTACATGGCGTGGTAGGCGAGCTAGAAGTAAAAGGCGTGAAATATCAAGGTGCAATGCCTGCATGGCAAAGCTTGAGTGATGATGAGATCTCAGCGACACTTACCTACATCCGGAACGAATGGGGTAACAAGGCACCTGCTATCAGTGCGGCGACTATCAAGGCCCAGCGTGAAGTTACCAAAGGAAGAACACAGCCCTATAACGGGGGAAAAGAACTTGTCGCTGGACAGTAGCCCGCGTAGCCATAAACTCGCGCCAAACTTTGCCTTCACTGCGCTTGCTTGCCTTTTTATTCTAGTCTTTGGCTTGGGCGCTTTCTATTATGTAACCCAAGCTGGAGAAAGCTTTACGACAGAAACCAAGCGCCGAACTCAAATTGATAACCAACCCCAAGCATTAGTACCGCTGTGGGTGGTTAATCAATTCGGAGAGAAACAGAACCTTAACGACCTACTGAGTACATCTGGAAAAACATGGATCGCCGACTTTGTTTACACCCGCTGCCAGAGCGTTTGCTTGGCACTTGGCTCGAACTATCAACAGCTCCAGGAGCAAATAAAATCACGCGGATTGCAAAGCGAGATAGGCCTGCTTTCGATCAGTTTCGACCCCGCGCGCGATGATGCTCCTGCACTAGCGAAATATGCAAACCGCTTCAAAATGGACTCAAACGTTTGGCAAATCGTATCACTATCGACCGCCTCAGAACGTCGGCTTTTACTCGATGAATTCGGCATTATGGTGGTTCCTACACAGCTAGGCGAATACGATCATAACGGCGCATTTCATGTGCTTAGTAGCGAATCGAAACTCATCAAAATCATCGGCTATGAACAAGCAGAGCAAGTCCTTGATATTGCACTCAGTTTACATCGAAGATGAAGATATGGTGGCTGATAGCTAGCGGCATTACGGCGGTAGGCTTATCTTTTCAGCCAGCCAGACAACTCATCGAGGCAAGCATGTTTTGGCACATGGCGATCCAAATGCCATTGCTGCTTCTCACAGGCTGGTTGATTGGGCTTGCCTACCCCGAATCCGCCAATATCAGAGTCCTTCAGTTCTTTAATTATGAGGGACTTAGCGGGATGCTGTTAGCGAGTTTCATACTTGCTTATTGGATGCTTCCATCGGCAATCGATCAAGCGGTCGTGCGCTATGACTTTGACGCTTTTAAAGTCATCAGCTTAATCTTGTGCGGATTAATTTTGCAACATTTTTTCTTAGTTTCGAAACCTGTAGTGCAGCTGTTTTTCTTAGGATATTCACTTTCAATGCTAACCTGGCTTGGGGTTTATTTTGCAACCACAGAACTAAGATTGTGCAATGCCTACTCCTTGGAATCGCAAGTACTTTCTGGCAAAGCGCTTTGCGCTCTTGGTGCTACTTTCGGACTGGGTTGGCTTTGGAAAGTTGTAACCAAAAGGTAGAGCCAGCTTCTATCTTAATGTTCAATCATTGTGTAAGCTCGCAGCAGTAATCATTTCCAAGGCGTCAAGATGCTAATTTCAGGCCTTACACAAATACTCGCCTTCCAAGGACTCGGTGAGATAGTTTCGAAGTTTTTATTACCTGCTTTACCGGGCCCAGTGCTTGGTCTTATCTTTTTGCTATTTTTTCTCATCATAAAAGGTAATGTGAACGAAGATCTCGCTTTTGTCGCCGGTGGTTTTAGCAAAAACTTAGGGCATTTATTTGTGCCAGCTGCTGTGGGCGTAGTGCTGTTTTTACCGCAATTAAAGCAGCAATGGTTGGCAATTGTTTGCGCACTCATAGCAAGTGTTGTGTTGACTATTGCAGTCACCGCGTTGGTACTTCGCATTGCTACGAGTAAACACGAATGAGCCAAACAAAACTGCCGATTGCCGAAATTTGGGTTTATCTCTCTGGAAGCCCTCTATTCGCACTCGTACTTACCTTAAGTGCTTATCAGATTGCAGTGCTTATTTATGAACGGAGCGGTAAGAATCCGCTAGCTAACCCGGTTGGTATTGCCGTGATTTTGGTCTCTGTTGCGATTCAATTCGCCGAGATGCCTTACGAAACCTATTTTGAAGGCGCACGCTTCGTTCACTTTTTACTAGGCACTGCAACCGTCGCATTAGCGGTACCTATTTTTAATGGTTATATGGCCTTTAAGCAGCATTGGCCGGCCTTATTACTTTCCCTAACTTGTGGTGCCTTGACTTCAATGATTTCAGCAATGGCAATTGCAAAGCTATTAGGCGCTGATGACACCATCGTTGCATCGCTGATGATGAAATCTGTTACCGCACCTATCGCCATGGGTATTGCAGAACGCATAGGTGCATCACCGACCTTAACTGCAGTGCTCGCGATCATCACGGGGATTATGGGAGCTAGTGTGGCAAGTTTTGTGTTGAATGCCGTCGGCAGCAGGTTTTGGTGGCAACGTGGTTTTGCGTTGGGCACCGCCGCTCACGGAATCGGCGCATCGAGAGCGTTTTCAGTGAACCCCGAAGCAGGAACCTTTGCAAGCCTAGCAATGGGCTTACACGGCGTACTCGGTGCATTGCTAATTCCGCTTTTAGCTCACCCTTTCAGGTGAATTAATAATCTATCTTGATCTAAAAACACGATTTACCTTGATGCCATTGGTGCTTGATAAGTATCCTTCATTCAGAAGGTGATTTCCACCTTTCCAACTAAGAAGGATTGACATGAAAAAGATGGCTTTGGTAGTTTTGCTTTTGGCATTTAGCACCCTCTCAAACGCGGGTGGTTGCTGGAGAAACGGTAAGTACGTCATGTGCGCAAACGACACTCAAACAACAACTCAAGACGGTTTGGTTCAAAAGTAATATGGTGCTTTGTAAGTAAAAACACCCGTCTTGCTTAGGTGCCTTGACGGGTGTTTTTATTCCTTACTTACTTCGGATGCTTTTCAATAGCATCTTTTTTTACACCAAGCCAATCATCTGAAGCTTTACGCTCCCAAGCGACAATTTGGCTTTCTGCCTCGTCCTTGAGCACGCCATAGCGCTCTTGAATTTTCCCAGACAGTTGCTCGCGCCGGCCATTGACAACGTCGAAATCGTCGTCGGTGAGCTTGCCCCACTGCTCTTTGGCCTTGCCGGTAAGTTGCTTCCAATTACCTTGAATTTGATCCCAGTTCATATTGATTCCTTTGCATAAAATTGGGGTTTGAAAAACGAGAAGATTAAGGACGGACTACGATCTCGTTCTTAACCGATTTCACGCCGTTTACTTTCATGGTTAGCGATTCGGCAGTGTTTCTCTCAGTGGAGTTTTTGGCGAAACCAGAAAGCATTACGGTGCCTTTCATAGTTTCTACCGAAATACTTGCTGCATCGACTTCTTTGTTTTCAATGAAGCGCGCCTTTACCGCTGTAGTAATTGCGGTATCGTCGATATAAGCGCCAACGCTTTCCTGGCCTCTGGTCACAGCGCAGCCTGATGCACCAAACAAAGTTAAGGTTAAAAGTGCGGTTGCAATTGCATTTGTTTTAGTCATGATTCTCTTTCAGTGAGGTAAGTGGGAGTAAAAAATCGGGGATCGGGGACCGGGGATTAGGAATCGGGATTCGGGATTTGCGGTTAATCGGCAAGCCAATCTTTAAGTTCATCGGCATGTTCTTGTTCATCACTCAGAATGTCTTCGAGTAATCGGCGAGTCGTGGCGTCCTTCTCACCAATCAGCACAATCATTTGGCTGTATGTTTCAATCGCCACCCTTTCGGCAATAAGATTCGCTCGAATCATGTCTTTTAAATCTGTCGAGGCGTCATAATCTGCGTGGCTTCGAATGCTTAGCGAATCGGGCGAGAAATCTGGTTCGCCCCCCAGTTGAACGATTCGCTGCGCCAAGCGGTCAGCGTGTCCTAGCTCTTCAGTCGCATGCACCATAAATTCGTCGGCGATCTTTGCTGATGCAAGGCCCTGAGCGGTAAAGTGATGACGTCGATAACGGAGCACACAAACGAGTTCCGTCGCTAATGAATGATTCAAGAGCTTAATAATTTCCTTACGCCAAGGACCGTAGCTCGGGTTGACTGCACCCTTATCTAAGCTGCGCTTAGCAGCAGTTATTGCATCTTGGTCGAGTTCCATTATCCCGATGGCTGGGCTTTCTGCCAAGTCTTCTATTTTGAGTTTCTTTTTTTGCGCCATATTTGTTAAACCTATTCGAGCGATTAATCATCATTGCTCACTTTAGAGGAACAGGATCGCCGAAACTGTCAGGGGTTCACTATGAACTTTGTAGGACAGCACCTGAATACCCTCTGCGTTCGCTAGCGAACAGACCGCCGGAGGTTGAGTTGGCAACATATGTCATCGCTTGTACAACGAGCTTACTAAACTACCAGAGAAAATATGAATCCACTCACCTTATCGCGCTTTATGTCCACAAGTGCTTCTGCTTTAGGAATTGCGAGTGTAATTGGCATCACAGCATGCGCAACGCCAGATAGACCGGTAGAACAAATGGCAGTTTCAAGAGCCGCTGTTTCTAACGCACAAATGGCAGGCGGCCCGCAGGCTGCACCTTATGAGATGACCTTGGCTACTGAAAAAATGGCAAAGGCAAACATTGCACTTTCAAATAGAGAATATGAAACTGCCCGCGCCCTCGCCCTTGAAGCACAACTCGATGCAAGGCTAGCTCAGATTAAAGCCAGTTCAAGCAAAGCACAAAAAGCCGCTTCAGAATTGGAAGCAGCAAGTCGGGTGTTGAGCGACGAAATGAATCGTCGTTTGAAATAAATTCACTCTTTCAACCAAATACCAAAGATCACTATATGAATTACAAATATCTTTCTAGCATGTCTATCGCTGCTCTCATTGGAGTTGCGGGCTGTAGCACCCTGCCCCAAGAGAACACCAACCTTGAAAGCGCACGGAGAGATTTTGTGGCAGCACAAAATAATGCATCTGTTCGCCAATATGCGCCTTCTGAGCTTAAGCTTGCCAATGATGCGATGTCACGAGCAAATGATGCATGGGCTTCTGATGAAACAATGGCGAGAGTGAATCACTTGGCCTACCTAGCAAAACAGCAAACCGCTATTGCCGAGGAAACAACTAAGCAAAAGCTTGCTGAAGCCTCGGTTGCCAACGCGGATGTCAATCGAGACAAACTGCGATTAGCCGCAAGAACGGACGAAGCGAATGCCGCACAGGCAAAAGCTGAAGAATCCAAAAGGCAGGCTGATGAATCCAAAAGGCAGGCTGATGAATCAATAAGGCAGGCAGACGAATCGAAGCGAAACGCCGATTTATCCACTCGTCAGACAAACGCAGCGCAATCTCAAGCAGCGGATGCCAATAGCCGCAACGCAATGCTGGAAGCACAGATCCGCGATATGAAAGCCAAGCAAACAGAGCGCGGCCTAGTCATTACGATTGAAGATGTGCTGTTTGATACAAATCGAGCAACTTTAAAGACCGGGAATTTGCGAGGAGTTGAAAAACTAATTGCCTTCATGCAGCAGTACCCAACACGAAGCGCGATGGTGGAAGGCTTCACCGATAGCGTTGGTAGCTCAAGCTCGAACCAAACGCTATCAGATCGGCGTGCCGATGCGGTAAAAACCTCCCTAGTCATGCAGGGCGTTAACAGTAATCGCTTATCTGCTATTGGTTTCGGTGAAGCTTACCCAGTGGCAAGTAACGCCACGAGCGATGGCCGACAGCAGAACCGCCGAGTCGAAATCATCATTTCCGATGAAAACGCCACGATTAAGCCGCGCTAACTCAAAAATAGACAAATATGAACGTTAATAAACTAATTGCCTGTCTGGCAGCACTGCTTTTATCAAGCTCCGAAATAGCTCTGGCGCAAAACCCAAGCTACTCAGCTACTACGTCGCCTGCGAGCGCGAAAATCCAAAGCTTCGAGTTAGACCCGGTACGGCGTCTTTCCCCCGGCGCGGAACTGCATTTCAAACTTTATGGAACACCGGGAGGTACGGGTACGGTACGAATCGACGGCGTACCCGGAAGGTTGATTCTTGACGAGGTGGAGAGCGGGCTTTATGAAGGGACGCACAACGTTTCAAGCCGTCACCTTGTCAGAGCGAATGCCCTCATGATCGCTAACCTGCGAATTGGCAACAGCATAGCCACGGCCACCTTAGATCAGCCAATACTTGCAATGAAGAGCGCGGCAGCGCCCCTGGCCCAAGTGTCACAACACAGGGAAAATGTTGCGAAGAGCTGCTCCAACTGTGGAGTGATCGAATCGATTCAAATTATCGAAGTCAAAGGCGATGGTAGCTATGTCGGTAAAGTTGCCGGCGGCGTTGTTGGCGCCTTGCTCGGCAGCCAAGTGGGTAAAGGTCGCGGCACAACGGCCGCAGAGATCGCAGGCGCTCTTGGCGGTGCCGTTGCAGGTAATGAAATAGAAAAGCGAACCAAATCATCACGTCATTTTGACGTCACAGCCCGGCTTACTGAAGGCGGGTTGCAGACGGTCACCTACCCGAACCAGCCTCCATTCATCGTTGGGCAAAAAGTGAAACTCGAAAACGGCGTGTTCGTCGCTAACGGTAACCAATAGTCCCAAATAATCCTCTACAGCACCTAGTTTCGCTACATCGCACGCAAAGGAATTTCAAATGTTACAAAGCATGAACTCGCTACACAACCGATCAATCGGCGCAAATGACGGAGAAGTTGGTAGCCTCACCGACCTCTATTTTGATGACTATGATTGGGTTGTTAGATATCTGATTGTGGATACCGGCACTTGGCTTAATAGTCGCGAGGTTCTTATTTCCCCAATCGCACTTCGTTATGAAACCATGTCGACAGACCCTGTATATGTGTCGTTGAGCAAAGCTCAAATTGAGAACAGCCCAAGTATCGATGTCGACAAACCCGTTTCTCGACAAAACGAAAGCGAATACCTAACTTATTACGGGTACCCTAGTTATTGGGATGGCGCTGGCATCTGGGGCGGTGGCATGTACCCCTATGCATTAACACCAGGTGGAAATTTCCAGCGCGAAAACCGAATGGATCGAGAGCAAGCAGAAAATGAGTTCAGGCGCAGAGAGAAGCTTGCGCATGCACACGACGATCCGCACTTACGCAGCATGGAAGAAGTCATCGGATATCACATCCACGCAAAAGACGGCGACATTGGCCACGTTGAAGACATCCTCATCGATGACGAAACATGGGCAATTCGATACTTTGTTCTAAACACCAGTAATTGGTGGGTTGGCCACAAAGTCCTTGTGTCACCACAATGGGTTGTCGATTTAAGTTGGGCCGATGAAAGCGTGTCTCTAGATATGACAAGAGACATCATCAAAAGCGCGCCTCACTTTGAGGGTATAGAGGATTTCGACCGTGAACAAGAAATTTCACTGTTTGAACACTATGGCCGCAAGGGCTATTGGCCCGACACCTTAGCCACGTCGACAGCGGCCAACAAAGCCTATTAGCAAAGGTATGAAATCGCAAGCCATCTACACCTGCCCAATGCACCCTGAAATTAGGCAGTATGACCCAAGTGTTTGCCCGAAATGCGGCATGCGTCTCGAACTTGTTCCAGCAACTTTCAAAGAAGGGGAAAATCCTGAGCGTTTAGATTTGGCACCTCCAATAGATGTTGCAGTAGACAAACCGGAAACATGATGAGCTACAAATCTATCCTAGTGTGCCTTGATGAACATCGCACAAACGCAGGTCTAATGAAAGTCAGTGCAGATCTCGCGTTTAAGTTAGACGCAAAGGCCGTGGGTATCGCCGTAAGCCAGCCCCTGTTAATCGGGAGTGAGAACGTTTACGTTCCGGCAGATGTTTTCGATGATCATTGCAAGAAAACTGAGGCGCGACTGCTTGCGCTTGAAGCGTCCTTCGAGCAGGCAATGACGCATGCTCAGGCGGAATTTGGCTGGCACTCAAAAATCACTATTCAGCCGCATGTTCAGTATGTTTCAGGCTATTCACGAGCCAGCGATCTTTTAATGGTGTCAATTCGAGAGAGCCATAACGCTGAGCCGGGCATTGAAAAAAACTCGGAAACCACTTCCGATATCGCGGGGGAGTTAGTGCTGCAGTCCGGGCGGCCTGTGTTGCTCGTGCCAAACGATGTCGAAACTCTAGAGCTAAACAGCGCCCTAATTTGTTGGCAAGACACAAAAGAAGCGAGACGAGCACTTGCCGATGCTATTCCCTTACTACAAAAGTGCGCCCAAGTACGCCTGCTAGAGTTGTACAAAAAAGATCAACACGAAACATCGAACAATCATCTAACTCAAATTGTTCATTGGTTGCTCAGCCACGGCATTCACGCTCATGCTGCCTCTTTAGAATCAAACGGTAACGATGCGGAACAATTACAGGCCTATGCGGGTGAATATGAAGTCGATCTGCTGATCGGTGGTGCATTTGGCCATAGCCGAATTCGGGAATGGATGTTTGGCGGAGTGACAAGAAACTTATTTTTTCACGGTGCCCAATGTGCTTTGATTTCTCATTAGAAAACCTAATAGCTTTGAAACAGCCGAAAAAATGATTTCAGACCTAACCTCCGCAAACTTCCAACAATCGGCAATATCTTGGCCTGCCATATTAGGAGGAGCAACCGCAGCGGCCTCACTTTCCCTCATTTTGATGGTCGTCGGGGCGGGGCTAGGGCTCGCGTCAGTATCGCCCTGGGCAAATACCGGCATTAGTGCAAAAGTCTTTGATATTGGTACGGTCTCGTGGATTATTATTACCCCAACAATCGCAGCATCTATTGGTGGTTACTTATGCGGCAGGCTAAGAACGCGCTGGTTGCAAACCCATACAGATGAAGTGCGTTTCCGTGACGCGGCGCATGGATTTTTAACCTGGGCTGCGGCCACCATCATGACCGTTGCCATTTTTGCGGTAACAGTTAATCTTTTCATTCAACGAGTTCCGCCGCTCGGGATGGTTCAAGATCTTGCTATTCCAACTGAGTACTATACAAACAAACTATTTCGAAAAACCTCAAGTACTACAGCGGAACAAGCGCTACCGCAAACACAAGCGGTAGCCATGGTTGAAAGTAATCGAATTTTCGCCAAAAGTTTAAATACCGGGCAGGTAGCCAAAGACGATTTGATTTACCTAACGCAGCTAATTCGAGTTTACAGTGGCATATCAGAAGTTGAAGCAGACAAAAGGTTGCGCACGACTTTTTCGGACGCCCAAGCGCAGCTCGAAGAAAATACGGTAATGGCTAAGCGCGGTTTTGATGAAGCAAGAAAAAACTCGGCCTATGCGTCAATGTGGTTCATTCTTTCACTTCTATTCAGTGCGGTTGCCGCATGCTTCGCTGCCACCCTAGGTGGCAAGCGACGGGACAATGAACAATTAGTTTGAATCGGCCGCTCGGCTAATAAGCGATAGTCATGTTGTCATGTACGTTTATTACGCCGGGCATACCCCATGCAGATTTGGTAGCTATGTCGCGCTCGGCCCAATTATGTATCGTGCCGCTTAATGTGACGTTCGCACCATGTACTTCGACTTGAATGTCCTTCGCATCGGTCACTGCAGTGCGCTTAAGCGCAGCCTCAATCTCCGTCTTAACCGCCGTTGCTGACACCGTCGGTTTTATCAAGATCAAGTTGCTGATGCCCGCTACGCCAATCATGTAGCGGACGCCTTCTTCCGCAGCCTCGCGTTGGTATTGCCAGTCAACGGTACCAGTCAGCGTCATCCAACCATGCTCTACCATCACTCGAACGGTACGATCCGGCAGAGATAAAGTCCAGCCGAGCACTTTCTCGGCAGCCCCTGCAATCTCACCATCTGTACGTTTACTTACATCTGAGATATGCACCTTTAGTTCAGTGGCCAATGCTCTTACCCCTCGAACCCTTTGCGTAGCACGTTCGGCATTCCATTTTTCGGAATAACTATCGACTTGGCCCTCCAAAGTGACCACACCATCTTTGACCTCGACACCGATGCGAGCGGCATGTACCGAGGGTTCCCATTTAAGTTCGGCAATAACGTCTTGCTGTAATTGGCTATCTGTTTTCATAACTATCTTTCAATCTATTTGTTGACGGACTGTATCCAGCGAATCATATCGACCTCAAACATTGCTCCAGCCTGACGTGCCACCTCCTTACCAGCACGAAAAATTGCTAATGTAGGAATGCTTCGAATGCCATATCGCACCGAGAGCGCTTGCTGTTCTTCAGTATTTATTTTGACGAAACGTACCTGCGGATACATGCGTGCGCTTGCAGCTTCATACGCAGGTGCCATCATGCGGCAGGGGCCACACCAAGGAGCCCAGAAGTCAACTAATAATGGCACGTCGCTTTTGCTGATCTGAGCGTCAAAACCAGCCACATCCAGTTCAGGAGGCTTGCCTTCGAATAGGGTCATATGACATCGGCCGCATTGTGCTTCGGGCATGCTTTTGTCAATCGGCACTCTATTAGTAGCGTTGCAGTGCGGGCAAACTATATGTTGAAAATTGTTCATTCATGAAGCTTGTGCGTTTCAAGTTATCTCGTCTGTGCGAGACCGAACTAAAGGGTTTTTCCTACATCTAAATGCGTCAACTCCTCACAGGTGCTTGGAGTTCTAAAGGCTAAATTAAAGAGCAATGAAAATAACGCAACTCAATATACCGCAAGTCGCTAGCTTGAAGCCACAATCAATGGCCGTAGTCACTTTAGCGGCGATAGGTGTCGTGTATGGCGACATTGGTACAAGTCCCCTTTACACAATGAAGGAGGTTTTTGCCCCCGCTACAGGAGTAGCTTTAAACCCCGGCAATCTTATTGGTGCAGTGTCAGTTGTACTGTGGGCGCTTATGCTGATAGTGACCTTGAAGTACGTGCTTTTAATTTTACGCGCCGATAACAAGGGCGAAGGGGGTAGTTTGGCATTGATAGCGCTAGCGGCAAACGCCGTGCGCGACCGCCCTACACTGCGCAAAGCATTATTACTTTTAGGGGTGTTCGGTGCGACTTTGTTTTATGGCGATAGTGTCATCACGCCTGCGATTTCCGTTCTGGGCGCTGTCGAAGGGCTAGAAATCCTAACCCCGCTCCTGAAACCCTATGTTGTTCCAATATCAATTGCGATTATTGTTGGTTTATTTTTTGTACAGCGTTTTGGCACGCAGGTCATGGGTCGATTTTTTGGCCCCGTCCTCATCGCTTGGTTTGGTGTTTTGGCGGTTTCTGGCGTGCTTCAAATTCTGCTAGAGCCTTCGATCCTCTCCGCGATTAATCCTATCTTTGCATGGACCTTTTTGATTGAGCGTGGCTGGAAAGTCTTCGCTGCAGTTGGCGCAATCGTCTTGGCACTTACTGGTGCCGAGGCTCTTTATGCTGACATGGGCCACTTCGGTAGAAAACCTATTCAAATCGCTTGGTTAGGTTTGGTGCTCCCATGCCTAACCCTGAACTACATGGGGCAAGGCGCACTACTCATTAGAGATCCATCCGCGTTAGAAAACCCGTTCTATCGCATGTTCTCGCAAGCGTGGCTCATTCCTGCGTTGATACTTGCAACACTCGCCGCAATTATTGCTTCACAGGCAGTCATTTCCGGTGCTTACTCGATGACTAAACAAGCGATTCAGCTTGGGTTTTTCCCAAGGCTCAGAATCTTCAATACCTTCGAGACGGCAGCGGGGCAAATATACGTGCCGGCAGCGAATTGGGCACTGATGTTTGGTGTCGTCATCGCTATGGTTGGTTTTGGTAGCTCATCCGCGCTGGCCGGTGCCTACGGCATTGCAGTGACATTAACTATGTTTATAACAACCATACTAACTTATTTTGTTATTCGACCTGGTTGGCATTTACCGGCGCCACTTGCCATCGGAGCAACTGCCTTCTTCCTATCAATTGATGCATTGTTAGTTGCTGGCTGCATCGTGAAGTTCTTTGATGGTGGTTGGTTCCCACTGGCTCTTGGATTGCTGCTTTTTACGGCAATGAGCACATGGAATAAAGGTCGCGCTATCGTTGTTCAAAATATTCAGAAAGAAGGCCTTAGCTTGCAACAATTTATTGGATCGATTAACTGGAATGAAATTCATCGAGCGACAAGAACAGCTATTTATCCTGTGGCCAATCCCGATTTAACACCACTTGCTCTACTTCATAATTTGAAGCACAACCAAGTACTTCACGAAAAGAACATCATTCTGAATGTGAAGTTCGCAGAAGTCCCTTGGGTTAGCGACGGTGACCGAGTTTCAGTGGAATCCATTGGCCATCAATTTTGGAAAGTAAAATTAACCTTTGGCTTTATGGATACGCCGGATGTACCTAAAGCCTTAGCGCTGTGCGCACAATATGAATTGCCAATTGATTTATTCGAGACGACGTACTTCTTAAGCCGCGAAACGGTTTGCGTTTTACCGGGTAGCGGAATGTCCCATTGGCGGCGCAAACTATTTGCTGCCATGAGCAGAAATGCAGATGGAATCGTTGGTTTCTTCAAACTTCCCGATAATGCTGTCGTCGAACTAGGTACACGAATTCAAGTTTAGCTAAACTAAATTTGAAACACTTTTAGGGCCACCCTTATGCTTTTCGATAAATTCTCTGCACGCTTTCTAACACTCTCAAATCGTATTGTGATGGCACCATTGACGCGCAGCCGTGCCAGTCCAGAGAACACACCAAACGCGCTAATGGCTACTTATTATGGTCAACGTGCGGCGGCAGGGTTGATCATTACCGAGGGCACTTCACCGAGCGCTAATGGCCTAGGTTATCCTCGGATTCCCGGCCTCTTCAATGAGATTCAAGCAGATGCTTGGAAAGCCAGCACAGACGCCGTACACGCTCGTAACGGCAAAATATTCGTCCAGTTGATGCACACCGGTAGAGTCACACACATTGCTAACTTACCCGCCGGAGCCGAAGTGATAGGGCCAGACACAACGGTGTGTCCCGGCGAGATGTATACCGACTCTTTGGGCTTGCAGCCCCATAGCCCCCCACGCGCGATGACCGAGGCGGACATTGCAACGGCCATCAAGGAATATGTGGCATCTGCGATGTTAAGCCTGACTGCCGGTTTTGATGGCGTTGAGATACACGGAGCTAACGGCTACCTGATCGAACAATTTTTAAACCCTCTCATCAATTTTAGAACCGATGGCTATGGTGGCAGCATAGAAAATCGCAATCGATTTGCCATCGAAATAGCAAAGGCAATTGTTACCGCTATAGGTCGAGATCGCGTCGGTATGCGACTTTCTCCCTACGGAGTGTTCAACGGCACGGGCGAATTCCCGGAAGTACAGGAGCAGTATTTAGCGCTCGCCAAGGCGCTTTCAAGTCTGGGTTTACTTTACATACACTTGGTCGATCATTCAGCGATGGGAGCACCACCCGTTCCCGCCGATTTCAAACTCCAGCTACGGGCGGAGTTTCATGGAGTGTTTATTCTTTCCGGGGGCTTCAATCACGGCAGCGCGGAACAGGCCTTGATTGAAAAACGCGGCGATTTGATTGCTTTCGGTAGACCATTTTTAGCCAACCCCGATTTAGTGGAACGTATGCGCAAAGACGCGCCTATGAACGTTCCCGACATCGCAACCTTCTACGTGCCTGGCGCCAAAGGCTACACCGATTACCCCTTCCTCGAATCATAAAACCCACAACTAAATTTAAAAGGCCAACATGGATCTACTGAATCACGACATCGCACATGAATTCCCTGAGCACTTAGAAAAGATGCGGTCCTTAAAAAGTACCGACGCTCACTTCGCAAAACTGTTTGACGAATACGACGAAGACAACCACTCGATTAAAAAGTATGAACTTGGTGGCGGCGTGATTAGCGACGATGCGTTAGAGGTACTCAAGAAAAAACGTCTGCACGTAAAAGACAAGATCTATCAGTACCTAGTCCGCCCGTAAATCCAAATCAGCTATTTCTTTTTATGGTTTGAAGTGCGCTCGTTGGGTCGATTAGATTCTCGAGGCGCGCTGGTGTGGTGAAGCTCCTCGCGAACCTGCTCGCGGCCGGCTGTCGACTCTGTTTGACCGTGCAATTGCCCATCCTTGGCCTTGTTTGGTGAAGGCGGCGTGAGATTACTTTTTTTCATATATTTTTTCCTTTAAAGATAGGTAATTGCGTCAGTAAACAAGCATGGCGCGAATAGTTGCGTCAAGCTTTTCAGATTGCAGGGAAATATCGACCATCGCGTCGTTAAGGAAAAAAGTGGGCGTCGTTGAGACCAGAGAGTGTTTTGCGGCTTGCCGATGCTCTTGAATACGCTGTGTATAAATGCGGTCTGCCATTTCGCCATTAAAGCGATTCATGTCCAGCCCCAACGACTTTGCATAACGACTTAAATCTGCCATCTCGAGGTGGTGCAAATTCGAAAACAATACATGATGCATTGGCCAAAACTGACCCTGTGCTGCAGCCGCTTCAGCCGCCTCTGCAGCTAACTCCGCATGCGGGTGCACCTCTACCAACGGAAAATGGCGAAATACAAATCGAAGATTTTCACTATACGTATGTATAAGGTATCGAATGAGCGGTTCAATCTGAACACATGCGGGACATTCATAGTCGCCGTATTCAAGTAGAGTTACCATTGCGGTCGCTTTACCTTGGCTATGCTCAGTTGCGCTTAGGCCAGCCGTAGACTCTTCCAGCCAGGGCGCTTCACTAGATATCTTACTGTTCACTATTATTCCTTTTCAAACTATAAGGTCGTAACGGAATCAGTTTGCAACTACATCTCATACTAGTCAGTTCGATGGCGTACAGACGACGATATTTAAGTCGACCATGCTTGCCTGCCAAAAAAGACTACAAAGGATAGATATGAAATACAGACGCCTAGGCCGCAGTGGCCTTCAAGTTAGCGAACTTTCTTTAGGCTCGTGGGTAACTTATGCCAACCAAGTAGATGTCAAGCAAGCAAAAGAAATGCTGGCTCTAGCAATGGACCAAGGCGTCAATTTTTTTGACAACGCCGAGGTCTACGCCAATGGAAAAAGTGAGGAAGTTATGGGTGATGCCATCAAAGCACTTAAATGGCCGCGCCTTAACTATATTGTTTCAACCAAGTTCTTTTGGGGGCTGAGTTCATCAGTAACGGAATCATTAGGAATCAATCGCAAGAACACGCTAAACCGTAAATACCTAATGCAAGCTATCGACGGTTCACTCAAACGTATGCACTTAGACTTCATCGATCTCGTCTATTGTCATCGCCCAGATGCACAAACACCGATTGAGGAAACCGTACACGCAATGAGTGACATGATCACTCAGGGTAAAGCATTGTATTGGGGGACAAGCGAATGGAGCGCGGACGAGATTCGCGCTGCTTGGCATATTGCCGATAAACACAATTTACATAAGCCGGTGATGGAGCAACCGCAGTACAACCTATTCCACCGCAAGCGCGTCGAGCAGGAATACGCTCGCCTTTATGAGGATGTCGGTCTCGGCCTCACGACATGGAGCCCGCTAGCTAGCGGCTTATTAACGGGTAAATATCGAGATGGAATTCCTAAGCAAAGCCGTGGCGCTCGCAAAGACATGAGCTTTCTAGTGGATGGTTTGACGGATGCGGATAAAAACGGAGCAGTAACAAAACTTGCGCTTTTAGCGAAAGAGCTAAACTGCAATGTGGGGCAACTGGCTATAGCTTGGGTGTCACACAACCCGCAGGTAAGCACTGTCATAACCGGCGCATCAAACATTACACAGCTTAAGGACAACCTGAAAGCTATTGACGTGGTGGCCCGCTTAAATGGCGAGGTGATGGCTCAAATCGACACGATTACGCAGTCGCTCGCAGATTGATTTGCCCTCGTTAGCGGTTCAGCCAAGTAATGAATGGGTGCAAACCAAAGTTGACTATTAATATTGAAGCCATTAGTAAGTTTATGATCTTACTTTTGTGGATTCAAGGGAAAAAATGGAAACTACGGTAATGTCGAGTAAGGGCCAAATCATCATCCCTAAAGCTTTGCGTGATTCGTATCGGTGGCAATTGGAGACAAAGTTAGAAGTTCATGAAACCGCTGAGGGGCTTTTGCTCAAACCCGTATTCTTTGAAAATAAAAACAATCTTCTCTTAGGGTTACAGGCGATTAGAGCTGGCATAGCATATAAAGGCCCCACTCTAAGTGTCAAAGAAATGAATGCCACTGTTGCTCGTGAAGCCGCTGGCAAACGCAAGGGTTAGGACGCGGCTTATTTGGTTACCAATGTTGCGTGCCCTTATTGGTTGGAAACGACCACGCACAAGCCCGGGTCGCCGAAAAACTAGTTGCCTCCGAAAAATGCAGCGTCACTCCGTCGGTGTTAATGGAAGTAGAGTGGGTATTGCGTTCAGGTTATGGTCTAAGTAGCAAGACGATTGGCGAGAGCTTTAAGAGTTTTTTGATGCTTGAGAATATTAGCTAATTGGAGCCAATTATCACCCAACGAGTATTGGGTACCTTTGAATCAGGTCTAGATTTTGCGGATGCTTTACACGCGGTGCAGTGCAAGGAAGGAGAAAAATTTGCAACCTTCGATAAACAATTGTCGCTAAATGCCTCGAAAATTGGATTTTCTGGTTTGCGTTTGTTGAAAACTTAAGATGAGCTTCTAAACAGAAGCGACTTAGGCATTGTCAATGCCCAAGTCGCTAACGAAAGCGCCCCATTAAATCGCGATTGCGAGCTCGGTAGTTTTGCGGCGGCGTTTTACCAAACCCACTGCGCACAAACCAGCAAAGGTTAGTGCGGAGGTGCCAGGCAATGGAACGGCGGCTACAGGAGCAAAGTTAAATGAACCGCCGCCTTGACCAATGCTAAATCCACCATCGAAACGTGTGACTTGCGAAGAGGTGTTGGTGAACGAAGATAAGGCCAAGTTAGGAAACGGAACCGGTGCCACAAAAAAAGCATTGGCGCCAGCGGCTATAAGGAAAGTGAGATCGGCGGCGGCGCTAGGGGTGAAGTTACCAGCGCTTGCTGGTGACGTTGCTACACTCCCAGACACCAAGCTGCCAGTCGCTAGTATTTTCTCGCCGGTAGCGGTTTCAGTCGGGTTATTGCTGGCATCAAAGCCGAAGGTAGCTGTGCCGTTATAGCCATACAACGTGTAGCTTAAATTACTGAAAGTGCCCGAGGTACCCACTAAACTAGGGTTTCCCGGCCCAGTGCTGCCGTTGCCGCTAAAGCTAATGTACATCCCGTAGCTGCTATTCAAACCACCGGGTAGCAAAGTAATGCCACCCAGTTGTGCTCCACTGATCGACAAGAACCCCGTTTCAGTGAAAGTGTTTCCCGCGCCAAACCGTACAGTGGCATAGTCTGAAATCAAGATGTTGTCGGCTGTAAAGGCAGTACCAGCTAAGGCCACTCCAGCAGGGTTGAATGTAAACATAGGAAGTGCAGAAACGCTGGAGCACAGGGCAGTTAGCGCTACGGCCATTGCCGTACGAATCGCGAGTGGCTTCGGGACGCGAGGTGCGTGCGAAAAAGGGATTATGGTCATGGTGAACTCCAAGCTATTAAGTGGCGCTCGAACGGGTTCGTACGAGTCGGTGTATAGAACCTGTTTTTTTAAACTGTTCTTGCATTGAGCTTATGCGCAGAATTATTTATGGTCTGTTCGCTACAACACTTAAAGCGGAAAGTTAAGGCGGTGGCTTTAAAAAATATTGCAGCGCTCGCCTACCGGCAACTGCAGTGGGAGCTGGCGCGCGCCCCAAACGGAAAAACATATATGGCCGCGCTGCGGGGTCGTTTACATCAAGCTCCGCGCAAAGCGCTTGCAAGCGTTTGTCTAACCGGTTTTGCATGTTCGCACTAACCCAATCAGGTGCACTGATTTGACGTAGTAAAACCGTCGCTGCCGCCATTGGTTGAAACGCAAGGCTGTCTTGTTCAGTCGCAAGCCAAACTCGCTGCAGAGCACGCCCTGCCTTTACCTGGGCCGCATCTTCGTTCGCATCGTTCAACATCAACAAGCCCATATGAGGCGCCAATGCGCAGGGCATATAGCCCGAACGCAGACCTAAAGCAAAATGCGACCCTAGGATGTTGACCGCACGCATCAAACGCCAATGGCGCAACCAAGCAAATGGCCACCGCATAGGAGCTTCAACCTGCAAGGCCGCGGGTGCCAAGCCCTCAAGCACCGTTCTGTCCCATCCTTGCTCGAAGCGGATAGAGCCAAACATTTCTTGATGAAGGCCCTTACGACGAAAGCGTTCGGTTTCAGCCATGCGTATTAAGCTCAACGCCAACCTGCGCTGCGGGCCGCTGGTCAACCAGTGAACGCGCGCGCCAGCAACAGCATTCGCGGCGGCACTGACCTGTTCTAGAACGTCGCTTGCTATCGGCGCACGTTGATAAAAACGGCGATTTGTGTGGCGAGTTGAGATGGCCCTCTCCAACAAATCTAGCTTTTGTGTGGCAGGCTGCCAGCTTAGTTCAACTACGCGCGACGAGTCGAATCGCCAAGTTTCATGAGTCTTAAAACCTAGGGCCTGCGCGCGGAGTGTGATGTTTTCAACTACCGCACCATAGGACATCAACGCTAACATTTTCGAGTCCGGACGATTCGCCCATGAGGCATGGCCAGTGGCATGCAGAGTGACTGTTTGTTCGCCAACCTCCAACCAAAAGTAGTGAATGTTCTCTGCCGATGGCGCTTGAATTCCTGCGTTCAGAATTTGATAAAGCAAGTCCTCCGGTGGAATCACAAAGCACCTCGCAATCGACGCTTAGCCAGACGCAACAACAAGCGCTGAATTGGGTTGCGATTGCCGCCAGGCCGCCAAGTTCTGTGCATTTGATTGGTGTAAGCATCAAAGTGCAGGCCGTGGGGCGCAGTGATTACTTTGCCGCGACCCAACACAAGTTTTAGCACCTGCGCTGCCGCCACACCGCTGCACAGCTGCACCGCGATGGCAGTCGAAGGGCCGCGGCGCTGCGCTAAATCAACTCGGCTTCGGTCAACCAAGTATGACATTTGCAACATACTTGGCGATAAGCCCACTAAAAAACGCAAGGCTTGCTCATCTTCAGTTTGACCTTCAAGTTGAAAGTAGTCATCAAAGCTCATGCCGCTAGGCAAAAAATTCAGCAAAGCTGCTCCCATTCCCAGAGGCGCGACTGTGACCGCCGGGATACCCAAGGCGCGGCAACGCGCAAATACCAAACGTCGAACCGGCAAGGCAAAAAAATCAAGTCCATCAAGATAGACATTACCGTCTTTTAAGAACGCATCGAGGTTGTTGCCGTCTAAACCCTGATCAAATACGCGAATGTCAATATCGGGATTGATGTCAAGCGCCATGGCGATCATCACATCCGTTTTTCTCTTGCCGAGGGTAGACATGGTTGCACCCACTTGGCGGTTGAAATTTGCCAATGCATAGGTATCGAAATCGGCCACCGAAAACGCCCCCACACCTAAACGCGCAAGCGTGAGCAAGTGCACTCCACCCACGCCGCCCAGCCCCGCTATGCATACACGCGTCTGCTTTAAGCGCAGTTGCTCGGTTTCAAGTAGCCAACCCAAGTTTCGCGAAAAAGCGTAGTCGTAGGAGAAATAAGCAGCATCGTCATCAGCGCCTGTTGGCGCTTGATCAGTCATTGGGGCTGCGGAGTGTATGCCGCATCGGGTTGGGTGCGCCGCAGACGGTCGATAATGCTGGCTTCTTCGGCGCTTGAAAAAAAATAGGGGTATAGCGATCGCAGATCGTCGCCCATTTCTGGTCTACCGCCATACAGCGCGATCTGCGCACGGGCATGGTCAAAGTTCAAACATAGCAACACGGCCGGTGCATTCACACGTGGATTGATCCGCTGCCCCCCCTTCACTTCAAAGCCCAACATGTTTTCGTAATAGCGCCGGTGTCGAGGATTCACTTCGATCAACAAATCGTCAAAGTGCATCATGCGATGGGCGTAGATGTAAGCGACATGAAACAAGCAGGCAAGCACTCTTTTAGAGCGTACTAGGCTGTCGATAGCCAACTTTGTAAATTCGCATAGGTTACGTCCCGCTTCCCGAAGTAAGGTTGTCTCATTGATGAATGGGTCATCCGCATTCAAACCGAGGGGTGAATCAAAGCCGATGGTAATTGTGCCGATAGTTATCCCGGCTGCGCTAGCTATCAAGGTAATTCGACTGGGCAACTGTTGCGTTGCCAAAGCAGAGCTGAAGTAGCCCCGCGTCGCATACATTCGATTGATCAATATACTGGCTGAGCTGCGGTGCCCCTGCGAATCGGCAGTGCGAATTTGGAACAGGCGGTCCCCCGCTTCATCAACAAGCGGCCCGTCGCAGGGCGAAGCATCCTGAATAAGCGAGTGCAACGGATGCGCATGGTCGAAAGGCACATAGATGATAGTGTTGGAGGGCAATCTGCATCCTAAGAGTTTGCGAGAAATCGATGACAACAGGTTGCGCTGCAACGGATCGCTAATCTAAATGGGACTAGCCGTTTCGTCAGTGCGGCAGCGAACAGACCCGCATAGCGAGCCGGGTCCGCATGAATTTTGAACGGATATTGGGTGACGCTGACGATGTGGACTCCTAACATTTCTGCTTTGAGCAAAGGCTACCGGGTTTAAGCCATTGATGTTATGGGCGTGTTCAGAGACTCATCCTCCACTGTCCTGCTGCAAGCATCCTTAAGCTTGTCAGACAATTTGCTCTACGCGGAATCCCGATGATGATGCTTCCGACTCGCTTCACTGTGAACTCATTTATGCGCTGGCTGGGATTCACGAACGATCCATACGACGCGGTGAGTCGCGACGCTATGACAAAGGTGATCGAGTTGACCAATCTCGGTTTGAAACACTTTAGATTTACGCGTGCACTACCGCCAACGGTGTTTTCTGACACAGATTTGCAGGCGATGCAGATGCCTCCCTTGCTGCTTATGGGCGAGTACGAAGTGATTTACGACGCCACGAGGGCCTTGTACCGAGCGCGGCGCTTAGTACCCCATTTGGTAAGAATATCCTCATCTCCAAAGATGGAACTCGGATTAGCATCAATCGATAGGCGCCGGGCCTTCGGTTATTGCCATTCCCGGCGTCCTCTCTAAACGCTTGTTGAGCCGAATAGTCAGATGCTCCACGTGAACGCTTGCATCAACCCTCAAACTAAAGCGTGCGGACGTGAGAAAGTACGCCAAGCCGCTTGGCTCGCCGCACAAGCTTCTTATCATCAAAAGTAACGAACGCTTCCGTGTGAACTGATAGCAACGCATGAAGTACGTCAGCAATGTCGAAGCCTTTGCAGGCAAGCTCCGCTGCAGAGTTAACTTCTGCCCAATGCTCAACTTCAACGTTGGGTAAACCAGTCAGATGGGCGAGAACATCTCGCAAGTTCTGTGCAGAAAATTCATAGAAACTTCGCATCACCCACGCTAGCTCCAAGATAACTGTAATTGGAACGTAGATCGCAGATTCAGATTTGAACAAGGTGATCGCCTTTTTCCGCTGAACATCACTCTCATTCGCATTCACCGGATCAACATAAAGTCGCACCAAGACGTTCGTGTCAACAGCAATCACTTATGCTTCGCCTCGTGCTTACGCATTTCTACGCCGATATCGAAATTTTCCAACTTTTTTTCCCCAGCATACTTGAGCATGCCAATACCGTCTTCCAACTTACTCGCTGGTCGAGCGTTTTTTAGTCGAATCATGACATTGGAACCTTCTCTATGAACCTCTACCTCGCTGCCAGGCGTTATTCCTAGTTCGGTTCGAATGGCCTGGGGGATAACCACTTGCCCTTTAGCTGAAACAGTTAAAACATCGCCTGCGCCCATTACACTTCCCTAAATTTCTGCCTCTAGTTTAACCCGGTTCAACTGATAGCGCAATTCATCAGACATATCAACTTCTGGGCTAATTAAACCACCGTTAAAGTTACGTCAATATTGCCGCGCGTTGCGTTCGAATACGGGCAAACCTTGTGAGTTTTTTCAACCAACGCCTGTACTGCAGCTTTATCCATGCCAGGCACACTAATTTATAGTTCAACCGCAATATTGAATCCTTCCGGTGTAGTGCCTGCACCGAAAGGGCCAATGCCAACCGCACCCTCAATTCTGGTATCAGCGAGGATCGCGATTTTATCTAGGCCACCCACAAACTTCATCGCCCCTAAAAAACAAGCCGAGTAGCCTGCAGCAAATAGTTGTTCCGGGTTCACCCCGCCGCCGGGGCCGCCCATTTCTTTTGGAATTGCCAAGTTCACATCCAACAGTCCGTCATCGGACTTGGCATGGCCTTCTCGGCCACCGATAGAGCTGGCATGCGCCGTATAAGCAATTTTTGCAGGTTTAGTCATGGTATTTCTTTCTTAGGTTGAAACATCTCGAAAATATAAAACGGCAGGTAACGCTCTAACGCACTTACCATTTCTGCAGTTCATTCTTACCAACAAACACCGGGAGAAACGCAGAAACGAACTGGGCAGACAGCCCGATTAAACCTGCAGTGGTTGTCAACAATGTCCACTGTTCAGAAAGTGTCCGCGCAAAGAGGATTGTGCCGAGTAGCGATTCGAACAAGAACAGCAAGGTGAGGAACCACGGAACCATTATCCAGCGAAGTAACGCGGTACTCGGCACACGCCAGCGACGAATCGTCCAAAGGCAAATAAAGTAGGCCGCCATCAACATTAATGGAACTTCTAAAGCCGTTGCAGCTAGCGCACCAAGGCGCGGCTCGACCACCAACACGCGAACGGTTCCAAAGGCAAAGCCTGTGGCAAACAATGCCAGAAAATAGACTGTTGCAGCAAATAGCGTGCTGTTGATGCCCTTGCAGTTTTTTGTACACCACTCGCCAATTTTCGCCTTAGTGTTCATAGGATTTTTGAACAATTTACTTCAGAAAAAAGCGCTAGCACTGAAAATAAACCAATAAGTCTCACGAATAGTCCCTTGATAATTTGTTATTTCTGAAGTGCCGACTCAACTGCTACATTCTTCTTCGCAGAAAAACTTTTTATAAGCTCAGCCGGTGCCGCTAACTAGCGTCATTGGAGTGCGCAGGTAACCAAAACGTGACATCGCGATCAAACGAACACCATGCGACTATGGCCGCTCTAACCTCGCTTATAAAATATGCCATTACCAACTAAGCAACAACTAGCCCGTCAAAAAAACTCAACATTTTCAACTAACGCTGATGATCAATTCTCGAGCAACTTTCTGTCTGTACGCAAACGAACTGAGGCAGACGGTATCTGGAACTCAGAGGGACAAAAGCAATTCCTTGTTATCTCGAACATAATCGTCAAATTCACGCGGCATGTGGCCAGTAATTTGCTGCACGTAATTCGTGACTACGGGCAATCTCTGAAATCGAGGTAAAAAATGAAGCATGATTAAAACGAGTATAAAACTAGTGGCAACACCCTCTCGTCTTTTATGAACATAAAAACTGAACAAGTTAGGCGATTTGTAGGTGATCAACACCCCAAGAATCCGCGATAAACTCTTGGCCATTTGCGCAAAATTCAATCTTACTTGGCAAGTCAATTCGATTTTCTCACCTGTATATTTTTGAGGGTTTGCCAACACAATCGCTGCAACATCACCAATATCTCGAACATCGATCAACGCAAATTTCGAATCGCCGCTAGGCAGATATATTTCCCGGTTATGAATATCTCCTTTTAAAGTGGTCGAGAAATTTTGCATAAAGTATGCAGGCCGTAAAAAGGTAAAACTAAGACCACTATCTGCAATCAACCGCTCAATTTTATTGTGAGGTATCACCCTACTTCGTTCGACCCCTTGTACAGACAAGAATACGACGTGGGTTACGCCACACGACTTTGCAGAATCAATCAAGGGCCTAAAAATTTTCTCGACATTTGCGAGCTCTGGCGGTCTCAACAAGAAAAGAGTGTCACACGAAGCAAGAGCAACTTTAAAACTGCCGCTGTCTTGGAAATCAAATTGGACATAGCTCAATTTTTCAGCCGAAAACTTAGCCTCACCTTTCGTTAAGTCACGTAAACCAGCAACTATCTCATAGTCGCCATTGAGTTGTTTAAGGGAATCAATTACGGCAGAGCCGACATTTCCGGTCGGACCGGTAATGAGTATCCGTCTCATTGAGACCCGGGTGGCAATACTAACTTCACAATTTCGGCTATTACCTTATCGTTGTGCCCAACCCAGATATGTCCGCCCTGTTCAAAGCCAACGAATTTTGCCCCCCGAATCTGGCTCGCGGTATATTCGGCGCTGGCGTAAGTACCAAATCGATCATCACGCGCACTCACGATCAGTGTAGGCGCACGCACGAGATTTAACGAAGAAGGTCCTAAGCTTTTTCCTAATACCGAATCAACACGCAAACCCGAAGCTCTCGCCGAGACCGGCAGTATTTGATCAAGTACGGTATTTACCCGAGCGCGCTCTTGGAGGCTGGCGGCCGCAACTTGCTCGGGAGGCGTGGCAAGCACGTATTTAATCACTTGTTCTCTTGCTAAATGCAGCCCAGCCCAAAACAGAAAATCTGAACCAATCAGCTTCATTAGCAAAGCTTCGGCCCATGGAGCTAGGGGCACAGCTGAGTTTGCAGCACTGCTGGGTTTGTAAGCCAAAGGTACGAGAAGTACTAACGCGCTAACTCGGTTTGGATAACGAATCGCCATTTGTAAAGCTGACGGGCCTCCTGCGGAGCCACCAACAACAGCGGCGGTCGCAATTCCTAACGCATCAATTAGGCAGACGTGTGCGTCGGCCTGAGCTTCGGGAGACGAATCCACCGGCATGGGTGTACGCAGATAACCAAACCGAGACACAGCAATCACCCGAATACCTTGAGAGGCCAAGCTGCCAGCAAACGCCATACCTTGATCATGCCCTCCACCGCTGCCATGAACCATTAGTATCGGAGAGCCCTTGCCCGCCTCCTGATATTCGATTGGCCCACAGCGTGTGGCGATCAGTACGCCGCCTTGCGCAGCTTTGGCGCTGGCCTGTTTTATGTCGTTATGAAAACGGGTCGTTACCCAGGAATAGGTAACGCCAGAAACAACGAGAACCGCGACTGCCGTTACGAAAGAGGTCAACATCCACTTGTTTCGGAACACCTTCTTCACCGCTCACACTGCCTACATTTGACAAATAATTTAGACTACCCTTAACGACAAACTTGGTATATACGATAGCGCACCAATGTTTTATCAGGTGGTGTCTTGCTAAGCTCAGGCGGAATTGGCTTGTTCGTGCGTTGGGGAACAGACACAAAACAACCTAGGCGCTGATGATGTAAGGTGTCCATAAAAAACGAAGAGTGAAAGAACATGACCCAGCAAACCCCCACGAGTAATAGCGCAAACAAACCTTTCTCAATGATTCGCGAGTTTCATCTAGCCGATTGGTTCACGCTCGCCAACGCTGTATGCGGCACAGGCGCTCTTTTCTCAACGGTGAGCTACCTCGAGACAAACGATGTAATGCACATTTACTATGCGTGTTTGTTAGTGTTAGCTGCTCTAATTTTCGATGTATTCGACGGACGAGTAGCTCGTTGGCGCAACACCTCTTCGGCGATGGGTAGAGAGCTAGACTCACTGGCAGATGTCATTTCTTTTGGCGTCGCCCCTGCCCTCATTGCCTACGGTTGTGGGATGCAGGGATTGTTTGATCGAATCATACTTGTCTATTTCGTCGCCTGCGGCGTATCACGTTTAGCACGCTATAACGTCACGGCAGAAGCACTCTCAATTGGGTCGAATAAAGTGGCTTATTTCGAGGGCACGCCAATACCGACGTCAATCGTCTTGGTCTTGATGATGGCACTAGCGGCGTATACGGGTCATTTGAGGCAAGACTTATGGTTCGGAGAAATAACTCTTTTAGGCTTTAAACTACACCCGATTGTTTTAACATTTGCAGTGTCTGGCTCTCTCATGATTAGTAGGATACGAATCCCCAAGTGGTAACAAAGGCTAGATCATAAGTACTGAATTTACGGACCATTGCTTGATCTGCTTGACTGGGGCTTAGGTTGCGGTACTAGCCGAACACGATCATTGAGAGGTGGGTATTTGTAGATAGTTTCATTCAAGTAACGAGATACATCAATAATGTCAACCTCACTCCATGCCAAGCCTGTATTTCCTTGCCAGCGGCGAACCTGAAATTTCAGGCTGTCCCAATCAAAAGCCAACTTGTCATTGCGCCAATGAATCTGCGTGCTATGGCAGGCAACGCAGTGCGTTTCATATAGCAACTCGCCGCGGGTCTCGCTAGGCACCGCTTGTGCGCAACCAAGCGCGCTAAACCCAGCGAACGCTACGAACACCATGAATTGATTTTTTAAGTTCGTCATGCTTTACCTTTTCAATGTTGCAATTCGAAATAGATTGCAATATCTGATGGTTGGCTTAGAAGCGAACTCTGTCTGTACGTCAACGTACGGTTTGACCGTATTGACTGTTGCGCAATTGATTTGTGCGGAGTCACAAATACACCGTGGCACAAAGTAACGCTGCACAAAGTAAGCGGCCCTAATGCCAAAGCCGGTAGCCCGTTTGAAGAAGAGACTGCGACGGGCGTTACACAGACGCTGCTCGTCAGCAACTTACCACTTCCGTATGCGGCACATGCTCAAGCAGTACTTGCGGCAGAGTCTGATCGACTGTCTCACTAGCGCCATGCGCTGTATCTGCAAAGCCGCCTCGAACACAGGCTGCGCTTCGAATAGGTGGGTACATCGCTCCCGCGCCTTCGCCGAAAAGCTCGCTTGGCTCAGTTTTGAAGCAAGTGCGATCGCTTTTTTATCCCGATCAAGGCTCAGGCAAAAGCATGCGCGTTTGAGCGGGTCAACATTCGCAAACTAAACATAAGTGATGTCGATGGATGCGTCTGTGTACTGACGCACAGACGCCATAGCGACGATGGTCGACAGTGCCGATACCGAATATTCGGACCACGCTTGCAGGAATATGAAAATGATGAACGAAACCCAAAAAGCATGTCTCGAAGCTTGCAACACTTGCGCAATAGCTTGCTTGCAATGTGCCGCCGCATGCCTTAAAGAAACTGACGTAAAGTCCATGGCTAATTGCATTGCGCTTGATTTAGAATGCGCCGAAATATGCCGTTTATGCGTCTCGTCAATGGCGCGTGAAGGCGCCTGCATGAAAGAAATTTGTGCCCTCTGCGCGAAAGCTTGTGATTTGTGTGCAGCTGAATGTGCAAAACACGCCCACACACATTGCAAAGAATGTGCCGAGGCCTGCAAACGTTGCGCTGAGACATGCCGAGCAATGGCCTGATTATGGTGATGTGATTGACAATGACAACCGCCACGCCTAAGTCGTTTGGCAAATTTTTCAATAACCGAATATCGACATCGAGCCCTCAGGCCAAACCTCCGACGCAAACGACGGGGAGGCTTTTTTTCAAAGTTCGCCTGTGAAACGGATGATTCCATATCCAAAGGCGCAGATCATTGAAATGATCAAAATGCAAATCGCGTAGGCGAAAAATGCTGAATGATTGGTGCTCATCACAGCAATTTTTTCGATTATGTTTACTGGTCTTGTGAACCCATTTGTGTATCTCAGAATCAACATTAAAATCGAGGTGATAGTTGCGGCCGACAGAGTTGCTATGAAAATTGAGGACGAATATTTTTGGTCATTTCCATTCACGATGAACTCCTAAAACGATATATCGCTCATTGTGCGTCACTGCAGTAGCTAATAGAGTAAGACGGCGCGTACTTCAGGCGTAGGAATGGACTGAAGTATATTTTTTATCAAACTACTCATGAGATGTTGTCTTACATTTAAATTGGTAATTGGCTTATTTTTTTGGCATGTTGTTGCTATTAAAGTGAGGAACTCAAAAGGTACTATAAATGGATAAAAATGCGTTGCGAAACCACCATCCGTGAACTATCGTTTTAAAACTACAATGCCCAAGACACTATTTAGGGCAGGTTTAGGTGTGCGCCGTTCCTCACGCTCGTTGATGGATGAATTTCCCGTCAAACGATTTAAAAAGCTTCGCAGCGCATTCCTTTCGTGGGCGCCACCCCATTTCGTAAGCAGCAAATTGCTCTTTGGTTCTAAGGCATATAGCTTAAAGGTTGCCCGAGAACAGGTTTCTCGTTTGGAAGCCCAGCTTTTATCGACCCAAGCCGCTTTGGAGACAGCTGAGCAAGGTTTGCTCAATGCACGTCGTCAAACACAACACTTTCGCTCCCAGTCATTACACGACAGCTTGACTAAACTGCCCAACCGTTTGTCGATTCAAAGCTACTTGGACGCTTTCGCAAAGGACTATGCTAAGACGGACTTTAAGCTGGCAGTATTGTTTATTGATATAGATAAATTCAAGATGGTGAACGATGTGCATGGACACGCGATAGGCGATGAAGTGCTCCAAATCATTGCTGCGAGAATTCGCCGTGCCATCCGATCCCATGATCGGCTCGGCAGGCTTGGCGGCGACGAGTTTATTTGCTTAATTGCTAATGCGAGGAGCCGTGAAAATATTGCGCGTGTTGCTGATGAGATCTCCAACGTCGTGCGCAAGCCTATTCAGATTGGCGATGTTAAATTGGTCCTTGGTGCGAGCATTGGAATCGCAATTAGTTCGGAGCACGGCATCGACTCCGAGTCATTGATGAAGAAAGCCGATATTGCAATGTATCGAGCAAAACGATCAGGTGACCAATTTTCTTTTTTCGATCCTTCAATCGATATGCAGCATTAATTGCCCTTTCTAAGAAATAAGGATGTCACATACCGTTTTAGCTCCGCAGTTTGATGGTAAACGTCCGGCTAGGTCATCTTGATGCACACTCACCGCTTATGCAGATCCCGGTGCCTATGTCGCCGGTCGCTGCGCAACCAGATGAAGAAGATCGGTCAGCTTAGCGGGGTCGACCGGCTTGGTGAAGTGGTAATCCCCCTGTGTCAGACTAGTTGTCGCCTCTAAAAATTTAAACAATTTGAAGAGAGATAACAATGGCACTATTGCATTCACTGGCGTTTCGAGAACAAGCG
>JAYWIG010000303.1:0-7530 GCA_043789035.1 Betaproteobacteria bacterium | reverse complement strand
GCTGAAGCGATTTTGCTCGCAGAATCGGATGGCACACCCGAAGAAGTCGAAGATGAGATTCAACGCATGGAAGCGGTTCTGAGGGCCTCAGGTGCAACGGCCATTCGAGTTTCGCAGTCGGAAGCCGAGCGTTTGCGCTTTTGGTCTGGCCGCAAAAACGCTTTTCCTGCCGCCGGAAGAATTTCACCCGATTACTACTGCATGGACGGCACGATTCCCCGCAAAAACCTTGGAAAGATGTTGCTCGCTATTAATGAAATGGAGCAGCGCTATGCACTACGCTGTATGAACGTATTTCATGCGGGTGACGGTAATTTGCACCCCTTGATTTTGTTCGATGCGAACTTCAGTGACGAGTGGCATAGAGCCGAGCTTTTCGGTGCCGAAATTCTGGAACTTTGCGTAACGCTTGGAGGTACAGTGACGGGTGAACACGGCGTTGGCATTGAGAAGATCAACAGCATGTGCGTGCAGTTTTCTCGCCCAGAACGCGAAGCCTTCTTTGCGGTTAAGCGCGCTTTCGACCCTATCGGTTTATTGAACCCTGGCAAGGCAATTCCTACGCTTTCGCGCTGTGCCGAGTATGGCAAAGAGCATGTGCGGGCTTGTGACCCTCCTCGTGTGCAGCTGCCACGCTTTTAGTGACTGAGTTTTTAAGATACCTTCATGTTGATTTCTGAATTATCGGAACAAATTCGTCACGCCGATGACATCCAAGAACCGCTACGCATTCGTGGTGGCGGTAGTAAAGATTTCTACGGCCTTTTATTACAAGGCAATGTATTAAATACATCGGCCTACCGAGGCATTACCTCCTACGAACCCACAGAACTTGTTGTTACAGCTAAAGCCGGCACGTTGTTAAGCGAGATTGAAGGCGAATTAGCAGCCAAGAATCAAATGCTTGCCTTTGAGCCGCCTCGTTTCAACAGCCAATCGACCATTGGCGGCGTTGTCGCAGCAGGGCTTTCGGGCCCACGTCGAGCCAGCGTTGGAGCAGTGCGCGATTTCGTATTAGGTGCCAGCCTTTTAAACCATAGAGGCGATGAACTTCATTTCGGCGGCCAAGTGATGAAAAACGTCGCAGGCTATGATGTGTCCCGTTTGCTGTGTGGTTCTTTAGGTGTTTTAGGGGTTATCTCGCAGGTTTCTCTAAAAGTGTTACCTACGGTGAATGGAGATGCAACCGTACAAGTCGCCTGCTCGCAAGAACAAGCACTTATCTGGCTTAACAAATGGGCAGGCAAACCCTTACCCATCGTAAGCTCAAGCTGGCAGTCAGCAAACAACTCTGGTGTTTTGCACTTGCGTTTAGCAGGAGCACCTGCGGCGGTGATTGCAGCCCAAAATACGCTAAAAGTTGATGCCCCTTTCGAACGCATGGATGACACCCAAGCGTTTTCATTTTGGGCAGCTATTCGCGACCAAACCCACGCTTTCTTTGCTGCAACCGCATTGGTTCGATATTCCGTGCCATCGATTGCAACCGCTATACCTATCCCCCACGGGTCGAATGCACTGATTGAATGGGGCGGTTCGCTTCGCTGGTTAAGCTTTGCAAATGTCGAAGAAGCCAAAGAGCATATTGCAAAAAACCTCGCAGCCTCGTTAGGTGGGAGCGTTAGTTTATATCGTCAAGCGAATGGGCAAGCAATGTTTGCCCCGCTCGATGCAGCATCATTAAAGTTGCATCAGCGCTTAAAAACCGAGTTCGACCCTAACGGTATTTTCAATCGTGGTCGTCTCCACGCTAGCTTCTAAAAGAATAAGTTCATGGAAACTCACTTAGCCGACTGGCTCAAAGGCACAACCGATGGCGTTGAGGCTGAAAACATTTTGCGCAAATGCGTGCACTGTGGCTTTTGCACCGCAACCTGCCCTACCTATCAATTATTAGGCGATGAACTTGATGGGCCGCGCGGCCGCATTTATCTCATCAAGCAAGTGCTCGAAGGCGTGGCGCCTACTGTCGCTACTCAGACCCATCTTGATCGCTGCTTAACCTGCCGCAATTGTGAAAGCACTTGCCCCTCCGGCGTGCAGTATGGCCGTCTGGTTGATATTGGCCGCAAACTTGTTGATGAAAAAGTAGAGCGCCCATTTGCACAAAAACTTACTCGAACTGCATTACGCGAGGGGTTAACCGCTCGTTGGCTGTTCGAGCCTGCGATGAAACTTGGCAAAACCGTCCGTCCGTTATTGCCCGAATCCCTCAAAGCCAAAGTGCCAGAAAATCGTGATCGCGGTTCATGGCCTACACAACAACACGCTCGAAAAGTGCTGATGCTCAACGGTTGCGTGCAACCGGCCATGATGCCTACGATAGACTATGCAACCGCCAGAGTACTTGATTTAGTTGGCGTGCAAGCAATCATCGAACAACGCTCGGGATGTTGCGGGGCGATTCGCCATCATTTAGACGACCAACACGGCAGCCATGCCGATATCAAACGCAATATTGACGCCTGGTGGCCGCACATCGAACAAGGTATCGAGGCTATTGTGGTGAACGCATCTGGCTGCGGAGCCATGGTGAGCGAATATGGTTACTTGTTACGCGACAATGCCAACTACAAAGCCAAGGCCGCGAAAGTCTCTGAGCTCTTCAAAGATATAGTCACCTACATCGCGCCAATGAGTGCCCAACTACAAACATTACTGGCACAAAAGAAAACCTCAACCACAGCGGCCTACCACCCGCCTTGCACGCAGCAGCATGGATTGAAAATTAAAGGTGAGGTTGAAAAGCTCCTGATACAACTTGGCATTGACCTTAAGCCTGTGGCTGATAGCCACTTATGCTGCGGCTCGGCCGGAACTTACTCGGTAACACAGCCTGTGCTTGCCAAACAGCTCAGAGACAACAAACTAAGTAATTTACAAGCTGGGCAACCTGAAGTGATTTTATCCGCCAATATTGGTTGCCTTACCCACCTGCAATCGGGCACACCGACACCTGTGCGGCACTGGATAGAATGGCTGGATGAACGATTATCGGCAAACGCTTAAAGACTTACTGACCAATTTGCGAATTTCGTGGACTGGTTTTTTCACCAGCCTGCGACTTAAACCAAGCAACCTTAATCGATTAAGAAGCGATCTACCTGACGCTATTTGCATTACCGCGCTGCTATTGTTTCTGATCATTAGCATCGACTGGTTGATGCTCAAAAGCGATGGCGCTGGCGTACTACGATTCAACCCTCGAAGTTTGGAAAGTGAGGCAGTGCAATTTGGCGCGGTTTTGCTTTGCAGTGCCATAGCAGTACGCTTTGCCTTTCCTGCCAAGGTCAGTGTATTGCTAATCTTTAATGCCCTTACAGCGGCAAAGCTTCTGAGCCTCCTAATCGAAACAGGTATATCGATCTTGCCGACGTCATGGCTACAATCCATCGGTCAAGGCAACATTCGCTTGATCTTATTACTTTGGCTATACCTTTTTGTTTTCGTCAACCTTCGCAAAGGGTTGCTACTTAGTGCAAAACAAGTCGCTCTTGCCATGCTGCCTTTAGTAGCTCTACAAGCATTTCAAGAGCGAGTAGTGCCCATTGATTTTTGGCGAGAGATAGAGATTGCGAATTCAACCATTAACCCCGCCAGCGAAGATGTATTAGAAAAACAAGCTGAACTACTACCAAAGCAGCTAACAGCCCTTGCGCCCCAGCGAGCAGGCAAACTCGATGTATTCTTCCTAGGGTTCGCACCATTTGCCACAGAGGATGTTTTCAAATTTGAGCTCGATGTCATCATGCCCATGATGGAGCAACGTTTTGATGCAAAAGGTAGAACGATACGCCTCACAAACCATCTCAACACTTTAGATCAATACGCGTTTGCGTCACTATCCAATTTGCGAAGAGCGCTCATTTCCATCGCCACAAAAATGGATGTTGAAGAAGACGTATTCGTTCTTTACCTTACATCGCACGGCTCAAAACAATTTCAAATCGCCAGCAATATCCCCCCAATCACTTTCAATGAAGTCACGCCTAAAAACTTAAAAGCTTTGCTAGACGAAGCAGGCATTAAGAACCGCGTACTCATCATCTCCGCATGCTACGCAGGTGGCTTTATCGAGCCGCTGAAAGATGCAAACACACTGGTGATGACTGCAGCTGCAGCCGATCGCCCTTCCTTCGGTTGCGGCTCGGAATCAAACTTCACCTACTTCGGCAAAGCAGTCATGGACGAACAACTAGGTAAAAAAACCCGCTCGTTCGAACAAGCCTTCGCCGATGCCCTACCCATTATTCGTGAACGCGAAAAAGTCCAAGGTTTCGACAGTTCCAACCCACAAATTTTCGTTGGCGAAAAGATTCGCCCGATCCTGAAAGCGTTAGAACAGCAGCTAGCTGAGCCGTAATTTCCTGCCTCCCGGCTGAACAAAAACAGTGGTTAGAGATCAGCGCAGTAAGGTGCTCTGCGGAGCGAGGTAAAGGAGGAGACCGCCAAGCGGGCGGGGGACACGAACGCAGTGGAGTATCTTACTGCGCTGATCCATCAACTAACCACCCCGCAAGCCAGCTTTTTTGTAAGCCAACAAATCCCACCGAACCCAATCTTCCCGCATTGGCAGCCGCCGCGAACTGCTTGATCGGTACTCGCCCGTCCATTCCCTTCGCACCCAGCGATTAATCTCCGGTGAATACCAAATTGTGTCTCTACGAACTGCATCGAACCGAAAGGAATCTGGATGCGCAAACCAAGAGGTTCGCTCAATCCTTAGGGCAGAAAAGTCCCCAGCGGGCACTTGAATTCTTTCCCAACCTGCTGCAAACAATTGCGAGCGCCAGTAATAGAGCTGCTTAAACCCATCGACTTTAAACGCCGTTTGAAAAATCTCCCTCCGCCCAGCTTCAAAGACTGTAGGCAAAAAAGGCAGCGGCCGCTCAAAAACCAGGAGCCTGTCGTAGGCTGGCTCTTGTTTGATCGTCCACAAAGAGTCATAGATTTCATCAGTGCGCTCAACTATTGCCTCATTCCCAAACTCACCGGTCCTAGCTGTATGCGCGATGCGAATTACCGGATCAATGCTCGCAACTCTATGAGAGACTGTTGCGAGTCGCAGGTTGTTGTAGCGATTAATCTCCATGTATTCCCACACATCGCCAACGGCGACATTGGGTTTCATGGCGGCATTTTTAGGTGCCGAAACAAAAATAGGCAGCGCACATCCAGAACTAAGCAGGCTTATCCCTAACCCGGCCCCGCGCGTTAACTGTTGACGACGCTGAGCTGAAAAAATCATGCCGGTGCGGGCTTACCGTCGTTAGCGCTCAACAGGCCAGTTACCATACGGTAAATAAAGATGATGGAGGGCACAACAAACACCCAAGCAAACAAATAAAAACCAATCGTCAGGGTAATCAACCCGATGAGAAAGTAGCCAATACCGAGCACAACCATCCATAACACCCAACGCCACCAATATTGAATCATGTAGTTCATATGGCTCTCGTACACGGTGCCGGCGGAGTCGCCTCTTTTGATGTAATTCAGCACCACCGCCACTAACGTTAAAGTACCAAAGGAAAAAATCATTCCGACGATATGCAGCAAATAGTCGAACTGCACCACCTTGCGAAGAGACTCTTCATTAGCTGCCATCTCATTTATCCTTTTTGTGTAGCCCTATTCAATTGCTTTAACCATATCTTCGATGACTTTTTTCGCATCACCGAACACCATCATAGTCTTATCCATGTAGAAAAGCTCATTATCTAGGCCCGCATAACCAGAAGCCATGCTTCGCTTATTAACGATCACGGTTTTTGCTTTGTAAGCTTCTAAAATCGGCATGCCTGCAATCGCGCTCTTCGGATCTTTCGCCGCGGGGTTAACAACGTCGTTAGCTCCCAAAATGAGCACCACGTCTGCTTGACCGAATTCGGAATTGATATCTTCCATCTCAAACACTTGGTCATACGGTACTTCGGCTTCGGCCAATAACACGTTCATGTGGCCAGGCATACGCCCCGCTACAGGGTGAATCGCATACTTCACTGTAACGCCATGATCGGTCAATTTTTGGGCCATTTCCTTGACAGCGTGCTGGGCACGTGCAACCGCTAAGCCATAACCCGGAACAATGATCACCGTATCGGCATTCATCATCAAGAATGCTGCATCATCGCTTGAGCCTGACTTCACAGGTCGCTGCGCTTGCGCACCAGCCACAGCAGCGCTGGCGGCTTCGCCACCGAAGCCACCCAAGATGACATTGAAGAATGAACGATTCATGGCCTTACACATAATGTAAGAAAGAATCGCACCCGACGAACCTACCAGCGAACCAGCAATAATCAACATACTGTTGTTCAAACTAAAACCAATACCGGCAGCGGCCCAACCCGAGTAGCTGTTTAGCATTGACACAACCACCGGCATATCGGCACCGCCGATAGGGATAATGATCAGCACACCCAACACGAAAGCAATTGCCATCATGACGACAAAGGGTGTCCATGATTGCGTCATGCAAAACCAAGCGCCACAAGCAATCACCGCAATGCCGAGGGCAAGGTTAAACATGTGCTGACCCGGGAAGGTCACTGGTGCGCCTTGGAACAAACGAAACTTGTACTTGCCTGAAAGCTTGCCGAATGCAATCACCGAACCAGAGAAGGTTATCGCGCCGACAAAGCAACCAATAAACAACTCCAGGCGATTACCAAAAGGAATTGGTTCGCCTTTGGCTGCAATACTAAACGCATTCGGTTCGGCAACCACAGCCACCGCGATGAATACCGCGGCCAAACCGATCATGCTGTGCATGAAGGCAACAAGCTCGGGCATCTTTGTCATTTCGACGCGTTTTGCCATCACCGCACCTAAGGTGCCGCCGAGCACGACGCCTAAGGCCACCAAGCCTAAGCCCATGCCGGTATCGGCCTTCGCATCGGTCGATAATTTAATGATGAGCGCGATGGTCGTGACGACGGCTATGGCCATACCGACCATGCCGAAAAGATTACCGCGCCGCGAAGTTGTTGGATGGGACAAACCTTTTAAGGCTTGAATAAAAAATACTGACGCTACCAAGTACAGCAGCGTGACCACGTTAATGCTCATGTTTTTTTCTCGCTTATTTCGTGAGTTAGCTAGTTATTTAGTTTCGACTTTTTTCGGCTCTTTTTTCTTGAACATCTCAAGCATTCGCCTCGTCACTAAGAAACCACCAAACACATTTACAGCAGCAAGCGCCACAGCCAGCACACCCATCGTTTTACCGAGCGTCGTTTCTGTCAGGGCCGCAGCCAACATCGCGCCCACAATCACAATCGCGGAGATGGCGTTCGTTACCGCCATTAAGGGCGTGTGCAAAGCTGGAGTGACATTCCAAACGACGTGGTAACCCACATAGATGGCCAGCACAAAAATAATTAAATTCACAACGGTTGGGGAAATAGCTTCCATTTTTTATTCCTCTTTTTTTTCTTATGCTGATTAGTTTTTACGCTTAAGTTCGCCGCCATGGCACATCAAGCAGGCAGCAACAATATCGTCTTCCATGTTCACGCCGAACTTGCC
>JAYWIG010000302.1:0-7541 GCA_043789035.1 Betaproteobacteria bacterium | reverse complement strand
ATGGATATGTAATCCATACTGCGAACTTGAATGCCCGGTTTACACAGTAATTAGGGCGTTTGAGACTGCTACTGAAAGGGCTGCACTTCGTAAAGGGGTGTGGCCTTTTTTTTAATTCAAATCTGATTCGAGGTAACCTGCCGCCCAAGACGCCACTGTATTCACGATAGAGACGGCGTTTTCCCTAGTTAACAAATTAATATCGCGATCATCGTATCGGAATACAACTGCGTATGGATTTAGGCGTTTCAACTCATCAAGGCCAAGTGGTAGTGGGATATCGGCAGCGAGCAACAAATCAGCGAGTTTGATCAAATCATGCGTCGGAAGAAAAGTAGAACCGTGCTTCACTAATACGGCTTTAATAAATTTCTCAACAGCTTGTTGGCCGTGAAAACAAGCAATTCGAAGCTCTACATCAGAATTCGCAATAAGCGTCGTAAACGCAACAACGTCTTGTCGAGCCAAACGGCCCATCATCGAAGCTTCATCAAGCTTTCGAGTCATATAGCACCTTGCCCTCCCTAACGGCCCAATAGACCGGCGTGGTGCACCAGTTTCTCCGAAGCTCGAAGTCAGCTTCCGAATATACCAACAAATCAACCTCTACTCCGAGAGCACCAATTGCATCATTTAAGCGAATTATTTCTTCGCCATGATTAGGGGTGTTTTTTTCAACGACAATTAAATCAAGATCCGAATCTTTCGTAGCGTCGCCACGGCCGTACGAACCAAACATAATCACCTTTAGCGGGTTGGCTGCAATCTTGACGATTCTTTGAACGGCGTCGTCTATAACTTTTTGGCTAAGCATTTCATTATCTTATCGGTAAATACACTTACAAATAGGAATTTCAGCAAGCTGAACTCAATATCAATCGGCTTTTCTAGGCGCATTTTCGGAAAACCCACGGAAGTTCGAATGAAAACCTAGAACAACAGGCCGGTATCGATATCGTTCTTTGCGCAATCGAAGAGCCTAATTTTCTACATGAGCGCGCTATCGTTGCTAACGCTGGCGAAGAGCCAAGTGTTGTAGTGAACAAGGTACTCACCGGCAAAGGTAACTACGGTTACAACGCAGCCACAGGCGAGTACGGGGAGGTGTAACCCGCACAGCACTGCAAAACGCAGCCTCAGTTGCCGGCTTGATGCTGACTACCGACTGCATGATTGCCGAAGCACCACAAGACGACAAAGGCCAACCAGGAATGGGCGGCGGTATGGGTGGCATGGGTGGCATGGGCGGAATGGGTGGTATGGGCGGCATGGATATGTAATTCAGCTTACCCAAGCTACTTTGAAAAGGCTGCATCTCGAAAGAGGTGCGGCCTTTTTTACGAACTGGCACTACATTTCCGCTAAACTGCCGAAAACATCCGTATTAAGGAACCACTGTGAAACCTTCAACTGCTCTTAACGAACTCCGAGTTGCCATAAGGCACATTGTTTCTAGCCATCGCGCGAACAACGCACGCGTTTTCGGATCTGTCGTTCGTGGCGAAGATACCGACCAGAGTGATTTGGATATCCTGATTGACCCAACTTCAGAAACTACGCTCATGGATGTCGCAGGTATTCAAGTCGAACTAGAGCGCTTACTAGGTGTTACCGTTGACGTTCTAACTCCAAGAGCGTTGCCCGAAAAATTTCGCAAATTAGTACTGGCTGAAGCTGTTCCAGTATGATTAGCAAAAGCTTCAGAACGATCACCTGACTATTCGCAAGGCTTAAGGACGGATAAGAAATCCAACCACCGAAGCCAAAGTATCGAATGGCTATATCTGGGTCGTGAGCTTGATCGGGCAACATCTATCCCGCACACTTCAGCGCTTGATTTTTAGTGCACTATTTTTTTAGGGCCTTAATTTCGCCACTCTCTAACGCTTACCAATGCAGCGACTGATCTTGATCAGCAGCGTCTGGATAAGTGGGATCTACGCCCCATTCGCTAGCAGTCGCGCTATCCCAAAAGTCACTTTGTGGCGGCCCTCGCGCTGGGTGAGCTTTAGGTGTGGCCGAGTCAACCCCACATGCGCCAGAATCTTCTTGATCTCGCTGGCCGGCACCACAAACACAATAATCTCTCAGGCGTCACCTGCCCGCGTTGCGGTGCGTTCGGCGACCGACTGAATCCGCACTTTGAACGGCGCACAACTTCGGTGCCGTAACAGGTCCAAAGACTTGGCCTGAATCTTGCTCGAATTCGTCTGTTCGAATTCCACCGTTGAATAGGAGCAGTCAATGAACCCGACCGTCAAAATTTGTTTGCTAAAAGTATCCGTAGTGTTGCTGGCCTTTATGCCCCTTGCCTCCGTTGCGCAGGACAAGGTGACATTCATGACATCGTGGTATGCCCAGGCTGAGCACGGAGGTTTCTATCAAGCGGTGGCCAAAGGCATCTACAAGAAGTATGGCCTTGAGGTCACGATCAAGATGGGTGGTCCTCAGATCAACAACATGCAACAGATGTTGGCTGGTCAGGCCGACTTCATCATGAGCTATGACCTGGCAGTGCTCGGTGCGGTTGAGAAGGGATTTCCGGCTATTACGGTCGGCACTTCCTTTCAAAAAGATCTTCAAGGTATGTTGACTCATGATGACGTCAAAAGCTTGGGCGGGCTCAAAGATCGGACCATTCTTGTGGCGACTTCAGGGCGCAGTACCTGGTGGCCATGGCTTAAGGCCAAGTATGGCTACGCTGACGAACAAACACGGCCCTACACCTTCAATCTGCAACCTTTCTTTGTCGACAAGACCTTGGCGCAACAAGCCTATCCCTCATCAGAGCCCTTTCAGGCGATGAAACAGGGGACCAAGGCCAACTTCTACCTCTTCGCTGATGATGGCTATCCGCCTTACGGCACGACGATTGTGACCACCCCGAAGTTGATGACTGACAAGCCCGATCTGGTCGCCAGGTTCGTGCGGGCATCGATCGAAGGGTGGAAGTCGTACCTTTCTGATCCTGCTGCTGGCAACGAGTTGATCAAGAAAGAAAATCCGCGCATGGAAGATGAACAGATTGCCTTTGCCATCAGGCGGATGAAGGAACTCAAGGTCTTCGATGGTGGCGATGCAGCCACCTTGGGTGCCGGGATCATGACCGAGACGCGCTGGAAGCTGACCTACGATTTCATGGTCAAGTCTGGCCTGCTCAAGGCTGACACCGACTGGAAGAAGGCCTTCACGACTCAGTTCGTCAAAGACCTCAAGATCTTGCCGTAAGGGGCTCCCATGTTGGTCACCAAACAGCCAGTACTGCGCCGCTTCTGGTATCCGGTTATGCCGATTGCGAAGCTTGACGATGGGCCCAAACCTTTTGTGTTGTTGGGCGAATCGCTTGTGGTGTGGAAAACGGCAAGCGGCTTGCCTGCGGCTCTGGAGAATCGCTGCTGCCACCGCACGGCCAAGTTATCCAAAGGCTGTGTACAGGGCGAGCATATCGCCTGTGGTTATCACGGATGGGAGTACGACCGCTTTGGTACCTGCGTGCGAATCCCTCAGGCCGACGGCGGTCACATTCCTGCTGGGGCTCGCGTTCGTGCGTTTCAGGCCCAGGAAAGGTATGGCTATGTGTGGGTTGCGTTGGCTGATCCGCTCAAGCCCATTTTTGAAATTCCTGAAGACGGCGACCAGTGCTATCGGCGTGTGCAACAGTTCGATACACCATGGCGGGCCGGCGCTTTGCGCTTGATGGAAAACTCGTTCGATGCCGCTCACTTTGCCTTTGTCCATCGCGGCACGTTTGGTCAGTTTGGCAGCAAGAAGCCCAATTTCTTCAGTCTTTCGGAAACTGACTACGGTTTTGAAGCCGAGACGCACCTGACGATCAACAATCCGCCAGAGTCGCACCAAATTACAGGTACAACTGCGCCGATCACCGAACGCAAATTCCGAAATCAGTGGCACCTGCCGTTTTCAAGAAGACTTGGTCTGAGCTATCCGAACGGCCTGGAACATCTCATCATTACCTGCGCAACGCCGATCGATGATGATCATATTCAACTCATTCAGTGGGTGTACCGCAATGACAGTGAGGCCGACTGTCCGGCAGCAGTGTTGAATGAATGGGATCTTCGCGTGGTCACCGAAGACGAGAACATTCTTGAATCGGTCGATGCCGATGCACCGGTTGAGTTGGCGCGAATGGCAGAGCAGAATATGCTCAGTGATCGGCCCGGAATCATCATGCGCCAACGACTTAGTGCTTTGCTCCTCGCGCACGGGGAACGCGAAGTGTTTCGGGGCAAGGTGATTCCAATTGCCCGGTCTGATTAAGGGGCATAGACATACTGGTCACCAACCACACAAGCCAAAGTATCGAATAGTTTTCACGCCTGAATTTGACTGTCTTTGCGTCAATTCACAATACCATTTGCGCTGGAAAAGGTGCCAAAATTGGCAACTCCCTTTTGAAAGCTGGCCATATCTGCACCGTTATCTGCACCGTTATCTGCATCGTTATCCGCGTCGTGAACTCGGTCAGGCAACATCTCGCCAGTACACCTCAGCGTTTGAATCTGGTGCACTATTTTCGGTATTCACTAGCCCTTACCAATACTGCAACTGGTCTTAATCAGCAGCGTCTGGATAGGTCGCACCCACTGCCCATTCGCTCACAGTCGCGTTTTCCCACACATCACTTTGCGGGGGCCTTCGCTTGGGGTCACTTGTAGAAACACTTGCCCGCGTTGCGGCGCCCATAGTCAGGCCAGCAACTGCAAACCCACCACCCAAATTCCCGCCGAAGCAGCCGCGCTGCTGAGCAGCTTGGCCAGAGTTTGCAAACGCTGTGGATGCTGAGCTGCGATGCGCCGGACAAAGCACAAGCCTGCTAGCAGTGGCATGCCCTGCGCCACCAACAAGCCAGCGAGATACCAAACCATGGGTGTAGTCTCGGCACCGATCACTGCTTCACCATAGGCTTGGCCATGCATGAGACCGGCCGTCGCGAGCGTCAGCAAAGCAGGCATGACCGACGGCACGCGGCGTTGCCAAAGGCAGAAGGCCGCACCCAACAAGCTTGCGCCGATCCATAGTTCTAGGCCTGGCACGGTTAAATCGGACCCGCGAAGGGCTGTGCCGATCAAACTTGCCAAAATGAAGGCAAGGAGGGCCAGAGCACTTTTATGTATCGGTGCACGGGACAGCCCAAGCAAAGTGGCAATAGCAAGCAGGAACAATAGATGATCAATCGCGATAATCGGGTGCGCCAGCCCCGACAGAAGACCTTCCCATCCCGTGGACGGTACAGCGCCCCCGATCGGATGATGGGCTTGCGCCGCCGGCATCATTAGGATGCCGCTGATGAGCAATAAGATGCGATAAGTTAGCTTCATATGTTCTCCGAATACTGCGCTTGGGCTACGCCAATCATGCTGTCGCGAGTGACGAGTTCGCTGAGTGCCAATTCATCAAGATGGTTGGTGTTGGGCGGGCGCATCGGGATCACCAAGAATCGCATGTCAGCCGTACTGTCGTGAACGCAGATCGAGGTGGTGGTGGGTAGCTGCAAGCCAAACTCCTGCAGCACTCGTCCTGGTTCGCGTACTGTGCGAGCCCGGTAGGCTTTGCTGATATACCAAGAGGGGGGCTGCCCAAGAACAGAGCGCGGGTAGCAGGAGCACAGGGTGCACACCACCACGTTATGCGTCTCAGGCGTATTTGCGACGACGATGAGCTGTGCTTCGCCTACTTTGATGCCAAGTTCGGCAGCGCCATCTTTACCATTGACAAGCAACCGTGCCTTGAAGCTTGGATCAACCCAAGCGCGTGCGACGATGCGAGAGCCCAGATGTGTACCTGGTGCCTCCAGAGCTTGAATAGCCTGTGGTACTTCGCCAGCCGACAGCAACCCTTTGCGAATGAGCAGCGCTTGCAGCGCATCGACCATTTGCTGAGCCGACAGGTTACCGGCATCGTCTTCAATCACCAAGGAATCGCCTTCGTGTTGGTGGGTCGCGTGCGTGTGACCATGGCCGTGATCGCGGGCATGATCGTTATCGTGAATATGTGGCTTATTGTTCATGTGGATGCCTTCTCAGCCGCTTTGAGCCAGTGGCCGTAAATTTCAATGCAAAGTGTGTCTTCGGGATGATGCTGAGGGTCTGCCCAGAGCTGGGCCATGCGAAATTGCACACGATAAAGGGGGACGACCGGGCCGCCTGTACGGCCGACCGAGAGGTCTTCAGGATTAAGGAAGCTGCCGCAATACTGCACGACCTCGCCGGTGTGGCCCAAGATGTAATCTGGCGTGCGAACATGGCCCGGCTTGCGCAGGTTGACCACAGTCACACGATCACCTACCGCAAACGCTGATGCAACAGGCGCAAGACCCGTGACAGCTTCAGTCATCTCGGCACGCTGGCGCCCAATGACGCTGTACTTGGCCGAGCTCGGCCTCGAACTCGGCACGGGTGATTAGGCCTTTCTTTTCAAGCGTGTCGATCATTGCTTCAAGCCTTCGCCTGTAAAAAGAAAAGGCTTCGTATTTGTCCAGCCCGAAACTTTCAAAACCCAGGCGAATCTCTTCGAGAGAAACCAAGCGACGCGCACCATCGCCCAGCAAGTTACGGATGGCTTCTGATTGCTTTTCCCAATGCTGAAAGGGCAATTCGGTTTTGGGAATTGGGCCAGCCACATGGCCTCCGATATCGTGATATCCACTCATAAAAATTCTTACCTTTCTATCAACTTAAATCGGATGCTTTGAGTAGCACGCTTCTGACATCCATTCGCTCCTTGAGCACGCCTTCCTTTTGAAAAACATCCACCAAGGCTTGATAGGAGCTGATATCGGTGTCGTTCAACTCATTCCATGCTCGCAGATAGGGCTGGGCGATGACGCGGACATCGTCGCCTTTGATGGCGGTGTATTTGGCGAAATATGGGCGCACTCGATTGAACTCGGTATTGGCGATGCGCGTAGCCTCGTCAAGCACGGTCACAAGCTTGCGTGCTACTTTTGGCCGCTCCTTGATGAATTTGGTGGTGAGTACCGATACGCCAGAGTAGAAGGGATCGGCAATCACGGATGCGCAGGGATTGGTCATGGCGCGTGTGGCCTCGCCGGAAGCGATGGCGATAGAGCCTACAGGTTCTAGCGAAAGTGTGGCATCGACATTGCCGGCGACCACAGCTTGCACTTGGAGGCCGACGGCCATTTCCTGCAGGCGCACGTCTTTGTCTGGGTCAAGGCCGTTGGCGCGAAGCATGAAGCGCGAAATGGTTCGCCATTGGATGCCAGGCAGATGACCGAGCGACTTGCCGCGTAGATCCTTGAAACTTTTGATCGGCGAGCCGTTCTTGACGATCAGGCCATCATTGATGCGATTGACTTTGATGCCTCCGCCCTGCAAGCCGAACACCTTAAATGTGCCCGGATAGCGCGCTTCGGCAATCATGGTGATGCCTGCGGCTGCGCCCGGAGCGCCTGCGTCTGTCACCGCCAGATGAATAATCCCCAGAAGTGGCAAATGAAATTTCCCCAGTTTTGATCTATTGCAAGGTCTTGGGGCGAGAAGCCCTAAGACCTTGTC
>JAYWIG010000301.1:0-30911 GCA_043789035.1 Betaproteobacteria bacterium | reverse complement strand
CCTAGACATTGGAAGCGACTCTTCGCCGAAAACCCGCTTCGATCTGACCTACATCAATTCACTAAAACTGCATATAACGCCGCTTAGTTACCGGTTACTTGTAAACTGCGCAGATTTCGCCGATGGACACCGCGCTCTAACTGGAAGCTGTGCCTGGATAGCTATCTTCTTTGAGTTGGCGAATAGAATGGCAACATCTACTTTTGATCTTGAATCTGAAGTGTTGAACCTACCGCCTGAGGCTAGGGCACGTCTAATTGAGAAGTTCATGGCCAATCTACAACCGGCCGTTTCTGCCAAGAAGTCGTGGACTGAACAGGCCCAGAAACGTAGGAGCGAAGTACTTGCAAGCAGTGTACAGCTCGTATCTGGTTCCAGCATGGCAGGTTTGAGTTCGCGTTAAACCCGCTCAATAATCGTAGCAATTCCCATACCGCCACCAACGCATAACGTGGCTAAACCGCGTTTCAAGTTGCGTCTTTCAAGCTCATCGATTAGGTTGCCCAAAATCATGCAACCCGTTGCGCCTAGTGGGTGCCCCATCGCAATCGCGCCGCCGCTTACATTAATGTTTTCATCTGGAATATGTAGTTCGTTCATAAAGCGCATGACGACTGCGGCGAAGGCTTCATTCACCTCGAACAGATCGATATCGTCGGCAGTTAATCCGGCTTTTAGCAACGCTTTTCGCGCTGCTGGGGCAGGGCCAGTCAACATAATGGTTGGGTCCGTGCCAGTGAGGGCGACCGACACAATTCGAGCGCGTGTTGTTAAACCCAATTCGCGACCAATTTGTTCGTTACCTATCAGCATGAGCGCAGCGCCGTCAACGATGCCTGAAGAGTTGCCGGCATGATGTACGTGATTGATTCGTTCGACCTGCGGGTATTTTTGCAGTGCTACATAATCGAAGCCCATTGCACCCATCTTTTCGAAAGAGGGTTTGAGTGCGCCTAGGCCAGCGATACTGGTTTCTGGCCTAACTGTTTCATCGCGATCTAAGATAACGATGCCTAAATCGTCTTTTACTGAGACTAAGGATTTGGCAAAGCGATTTTCTTTTTGAGCGATGGCTGCTTTGCGGTGCGAATCGACGCCGAATTGATCGACCATTTCGCGGCTATAGCCGTCGAGTGTGGCGATTAAATCAGCACCAATACCTTGCGGCATAAAGCGGGTGTTGATGTTGGTTTCAGGGTCTAGCGCCCATGCGCCACCGTCGCTGCCCATGGGCACACGTGACATTGATTCAACACCACCGGCAACAATTAAATCTTCCCAGCCAGACCGTACTTTGGAGGCGGCCATGTTCACGGCTTCTAGGCCGCTGGCGCAAAAGCGATTGATCTGTACACCCGCAGCTTTCCAATCCCAACCTGCGGCGAGCGCGGCTGTTTTTGCGATCACGGCACCTTGGTCACCCACGGGAGTAACGCATCCGATAACCACATCTTCCACTCTTGAGGTATCGAGTTTGTTGCGCTGCTGTAATTCGGCCATTACGCCGGTAAGCAGCTTCACAGGCTTTACCTCGTGCAATGAGCCAGATGACTTGCCTCGCCCCCTAGGTGTGCGGATGGCATCAAAGATAAAGGCTTCGGGCATATTCAACTCCAACGTGACGTATTAGCTAAAAACATAAGGTTAACAAAAATAAACTGCTCAGACTCACCGTATTATTTAGAAAATAAAAAAGTATCTAAAAATCGAGGAGATAAGTTTGATTCCACGCACCCTATTCGGCGAAGATCACGAACAATTTCGTGACAGCTTTCGCAAGTTCCTAGAAAAAGAAGTACTCGAACACCACGAGGCTTGGGAAGAGCAGGGTTATGTAGACCGCGAAATTTGGCGTAAAGCTGGCGCTAATGGTTTTCTGTGCACTAGCCTGGCCGAAGCTTACGGTGGTTCGGGTGCCGATAAGCTTTTCCAAATGATTTTGATGGAAGAGGTCGCCAGAGTGAACGCAACCGGGTTGGGCTTTAGCCTTCATTCCGAAATCGTGGTGCCTTATATCGAACGCTACGGTAGTGACGCGCAAAAAATGCATTACCTGCCCAAGATGGCAACCGGCGAAATGATTGGAGCAATTGCCATGAGCGAGCCTGCTGCAGGCAGCGATTTGCAAGGAATTCGCACAACAGCCACAAAGGATGGCGACGACTACATCGTCAATGGTTCGAAGATTTTTATTACTAATGGCTGGCATGCCGATATAGTCATCGTTGTGGCTAAAACCAACCCTGCTGCTGGCGCAAAAGGTACGTCGCTTTTTCTCATCGAAGCGGGTACGCTTGGATTTGCAAAAGGCAAGCGGCTTAAAAAAGTGGGCATGAAGGCCCAAGATACCGCCGAGCTTTTTTTCGATAACGTGCGTGTACCGGCGACAGCGTTGCTGGGCAATGAGAACCAAGGCTTTATCTATTTAATGCAAGAGTTGCCTTGGGAGCGACTACAAATTGCGATTAGTGCGATTGCGTCGGCGCAAAGCATCATCGATCAAACCATTAAATATGTGCAAGAGCGCAAGGTGTTCGGCACTACAGTCGCGAGTTTTCAAAACACGCGATTTACATTGGCCGAGATGCAAACTGAAGTGCAGATAGCCCAAGTATTTGTCGACAAGTGCACCGAAGTGTTGATGGCGGGTAAGCTCGATACTGCCACTGCTTCTATGGCGAAATACTGGTGCAGCGATTTGCAATGCAAGGTGATCGACGAGTGCCTGCAGCTGCATGGTGGCTACGGCTATATGTGGGAGTACCCTGTGGCTAGAGCTTGGGCCGATGCACGTGTTCAGCGCATTTACGGTGGCACGAACGAGATTATGAAAGAAGTAATTACAAGATCGATGGGGCTAGGAGCGCAAAAATAGGTTATAAATTACGGTATTAGAAATTTGTTGTTCAAAAAATAATTACCCGATCAAAAAGTATATAGACGGGGGAGACACTTGCAGTTCGTTCAACTTTTATTGAGTGGTGTGGCCGTGGGCTGCATCTATGGGCTTATCGCACTCGGCTTTGTGCTTATTTACAAAGCCACTGAAACCGTTACTTTTGCGCAAGGCGAAATGATGATGTTGGGTGCGTTTGGCGGCTTGGCATGTATGTCGTTCTTCGGTTTTCCGTTTTGGTTAGCCGTTATTAGCGCCATTTTGGGTATGGCCGTTTTCGGCATATTGTTGGACCGTGTGGTCATTCGACCAGTGCTGGGGCAACCTGCTTTTTCAGTGGTGATGTTAACCATCGGCATTGGCTACGTGGCTCGCGGCTTGATTACGATGATTCCTAATATCGGTACCGAAACACATACTTTGCAGGTACCTTATAAAGACCAAATTAGTAAGCTTGGTGGCTTGGTTATCAACATCGAGCAGCTCGTGGTGATTGTGTCTACCGCTATTTTGTGTGCCTTGCTTTACGCGCTATTTAAGTACAGCAAGTTGGGAATTGCGATGCAGGCATCGTCTCAAAACCAGTTGGCTGCTTACTACATGGGCATTCCGGTTCGTCGCTTGAATGGTTTGATTTGGGGCTTGTCAGCGGCTGTTGCTGCGATTGCAGGTCTTTTGCTCGCACCGATCACTTTCGTGCACGCAAATATGGGCTTCATCGGTCTGAAAGCATTCCCGGCGGCGGTGGTTGGTGGCTTCGGTAGTCTTCCTGGTGCAATTGTTGGAGGCATCATTATTGGTGTTGTCGAGTCGTTGTCGGGCTTTTACTTGCCCGAAGGTTTTAAAGATATTGCTGCTTATGTAGTGGTGTTATTTATGTTGATGGTGAAGCCTAATGGGTTGTTCGGCGAAAAGCTGCGCAAAAAGGTCTAATGAGATTTTTATTTAAGACCGATTACGCGCAAGACATTAAGCTTGCTAAACATGGTGGGCATACGTTTTGGTATGGCCTTTTATTAGTTGCGTTGGCCGCTGCCCCTTGGTTAGTGTCAGAGTATTGGTTGGCACAATTTACGCTTGTGTTGATTTACGGCATTGTGGGCTTGGGGCTGATGTTATTGGCGGGTTTCACGGGCCAATTCTCGATGGGCCATGCCGCCTTCTTAGGAGTAGGTGCCTATACGCAGGCTGTGCTTACGAACATGGGTGTTCCTTTTGTATTTGCGTTGCTTGCATCGGCGCTGCTATCGGCTTTAGTAGGTGTTGTCGTTGGCTTGCCAGCATTGCGAGTTAAGGGTATTTACCTTGGTATTGCAACCTTCTCCTTTGGCTTCATCGTTCAAGAAGTATTCTCGCGCTGGGAATCTGTCACCGGCGGTAACTCCGGCTTGCAAGCCAAAGCACCAAACATTTTTGGTTGGAACGCTTCGAGCAGTACCGAGTTTTACTTCGTTTGTTTTGTGATTGCGGTTGGTTGCACTTTAATTATCGTGAACATCTTACGATCAGCAACAGGTAGGGCGTTTGTGGCGATTCGCGATTCGGAAATTTCTGCGCAAAGTATGGGCATTAACTTGGCGCAATACAAAACGCTTTCGTTTGCGATATCGGCAGCGTTTGCCGGTATCGGGGGTGCCTTGTATGCGCACAACATTAAGTTCTTGTCACCTGACCAATTCGATATTCTTCAAAGTATCGATTTGCTTCTGATGGTGGTAATTGGTGGCTTAGGTTCAATTCATGGTGCGTTCTTAGGGTCGATATTCTTAATCGTTATGCCGCAGCTCATTAATGCATCAAAGAGCTTTTTACCCGAGTTCGTGGCCATGGCTCCTGGCTTTAAAGGCCTGGTGTATGGCGTGGTGTTGATCGCGATTGTGCTGTTCGAACCACTCGGTATGTATGGCCGTTGGTTAAAAGTGAGAACATATTTCCAGATGTTCCCATTTTATAGACGCGGTATGTTTAAACGGCAAAAGAGCTTCCAGAAATCGGATCGTTTGAGATGAGCAAGTTGTTATGAGTACAGCTGTTAGCATGAGCGACGACATCTTACTGAGCGCGAAAGATTTAAGCGTTCGGTTTGGCGGTGTTTTGGCGGTGAACAAGGTAAGCTTCGACGTTAAAAAGGGCGAAGTTTTTACCATCATTGGCCCGAACGGTGCGGGCAAAACGACGGTGTTTAATTTGATTAGCCGAATCTATACGCCAACGACCGGCGAGATCGACTATGCGGGTATTAAGTTGACTGAAGAACCGCCGCATAGCATTGCAAAACTAGGCATAGCACGAACCTTTCAAAACATTGAATTGTTCGAACACGCCACTGTTTTGCAAAACCTTTTGATTGGCCGCCACACCCATCGTAAAACAAGCCTTTTGCAGAATATGCTTTTCACCGGCGCAGCCCGCAAAGCGGAAATCGAAGCGCGAGAAAAAGTCGAAGAGGTGATCGGCTTTCTCGATATTCAAAAGTACCGCGAAACCATGGTGGCTGGTTTGCCGTATGGTGTACGTAAAGTGGTTGAGCTTGCTAGAGCGTTATCGACAGAACCGAAGTTGTTGTTGCTCGATGAGCCATCTTCTGGCTTGAACGTTGAAGAAACCGACGACATGGCGTTTTGGATTCAAGACATTAAGCACGACTTAGGAATTACCGTGCTCATGGTTGAGCATGATATGTCACTGGTATCGAAAGTGTCTGATCGGGTGTTGGCTATGAATCAGGGTGAAATGTTGGCACTCGGATTGCCTTCCGAAGTGCAAGCGCACCCTGGTGTAATCGAAGCGTATTTAGGTACAGCCGATGATGTATCGAACCTGCGTAGGGTGGCGGCATGATAGATCAAGCAATTAATAACGCCGCACCAACCATTTTGCAACTACAAAACGTTGAAAGCGCCTACGGCCCTATTAAAGCGATTCGTGGTGCCAGCTTGAAAGTCACCAAGGGCGAGATCGCCACGGTGCTTGGCTCGAACGGTGCAGGTAAAACGACGATTCTAAAAACTATCTCTGGCATCATTGACCCGAACCGCGGTTCGATTCAGTTCAAAGGCGAAGAGATTACTGCGCTCGACCCAACTGTGATCGTGCAAAAAGGGTTAAGCCATGTGCCGGAAGGGCGAGAAGTATTCCCGCTTTTATCAGTGCGCGATAACCTTTTGATGGGTGCTTACACTCGAAAAGATCGTGACCAAATTAATCGCGATATTGAACTTGTGTTTGGGTACTTCCCTATTTTGAAAGAGCGTGCCACGCAAGATGCTGGCCTGCTCTCGGGCGGTCAACAGCAAATGCTGGCGATATCGCGTGCTCTGATGGCCAACCCAGATTTAATTCTGCTGGATGAGCCTAGCCTGGGTTTAAGCCCAAAGCTCACCAAAGAAATTTTCGAAATTGTGGTGCGAATCAATCGTGAACGCGGTACAACTATTTTGTTGGTCGAGCAGAACGCCAACATGGCCTTGAACGCGGCTGATTTTGGGTACGTGCTTGAGAATGGCCGAATCGTGATGGAAGATACTTGTGCGAATTTGCGCGAGAAAGATGATATTAAAGAGTTCTATCTTGGCATGAAAGAAACTGGTGTTCGCGGTGAACGTCGCTGGAAGAAAAAGAAGAACTGGAGATAGAGTAATGAGTAATTTATGGGACTTAAGCCATCTTCGGCCTGAGAAAGAAATAGTTCTTGCTGGCGATACGGTTTCAGAAATGTTCTGGACGGGCGTCGAAACTCGTGGCAACCAAATTTGGATGCGACAAAAAGATTTCGGCATTTGGAAAAGCTGGACATGGACGCAAACTGGCGAGGCCGTTGCGGAAATCGGAAACGGCTTGCTTGCGATTGGCTTCAAGCCAGGCGAGTGCGCATCGATTCTCGCTAACACGGTAATTGACTGGGTATTGTGTGACTTGGCCATACTTTCTGCGGGTGGTGTGTCGAACGGTATTTACCCGACCGATGCCGCTAGTCAGGTTGAATATCTTTGTGAAGACTCTTCCAGCACGATATTGTTTGTTGAAGATGAAGAGCAGCTTGATAAGGCGTTAGAGGTTCGTGCCTCGCTACCAAAACTCAGAAAAATTGTGGTTTTCGATACCGAAGGTTTGCGCGGTTTTAATGACGATGGTGTGATTGGTTTGGCGGAGTTACGCAAACTTGGGAGGGAATACGGAAAAGCCCATTCGACCGACTTAAGAGCGCGTAGCAAATCGGTGAAGCCGAAAGATCTAGCCATTCTTGTTTATACATCTGGTACGACTGGTAAGCCCAAAGGTGCGATGCACAGCCATCATGGTTTGGTGTACACAACCCGCGGCTACAACATGCTGGTGCGTCAAGACGAAAAAGACGAGCGCATGTGCTTCTTACCGCTCTGCCACATTGCCGAGCGTATCGGTGGCGAATACTTTGCTATGTATACGGGTTCGATTCTGAACTTCGTTGAGAACCCAGAGACTGTGCCTGAGAACGTTAGAGAGATCTCACCAACCGTGTTCACTGCGGTGCCAAGGGTATGGGAAAAGTTTTACTCAGCGGTGGCCATTTCTTTGAAAGAAGCAAGCACGGCCCAGCAAGCAGCCTACGCTTGGAGCATTGGTGTAGGCACTGAAATTGCTGATCTCGTATTGGCAGGAAAACCTGTTTCGAGTTTCCTGAAATTTAAATTTCGCTTAGCCCGCGCAATGGCACTCGACAACGTGCGTAAGCTCATTGGCATTCACAACGCACGGTTCTGCGTGACTGGTGCTGCGCCAATTTCTCCCGATTTGATTCGCTGGTATTTAGCTTTAGGCGTACCGATGTTCGAAGTGTGGGGTATGACGGAATCATGCGGTGCTGCTACCAGCATGCCCGCTGAGAAAATCAAACCTGGCTCGATAGGAAAAGCGGCTGAGTTTTGCGAAGTGCGTATTGATGAAGCCACCGGTGAGATATTGGTGCGTGGGCAAAACGTGTTTATGGGTTACCTAAACCAGCCTGAGAAAACGGCAGAAACTATTGATAAAGATGGGTGGTTGCATACCGGTGATGTCGGGTCTGTCGATTCGGAAGGGTTCTTCAAAATTACCGACCGCATGAAAGACATCATCATTACGGCAGGTGGTAAAAACATTACACCGAGCGAGCTCGAGAATGAATTGAAGTTCTCGCCTTATGTAACTGACGCTGTGGTGATAGGCGATAAGAAGCCTTACCTCACGGTCATCATTATGATCGACCAAGAGAACGTAGAAAAGTTCGCGCAAGACGCTGATGTGCCTTTTAGTAACTACGCGAGCTTAACAAAAGCGCCAGAAGTTCAGCAGTTAATTCAAGGTGAGCTTGATCGGGTGAATAAGAAATTCGCTCGGGTAGAACAGATTAAGAAGTTTTTCCTTTTAGATACGCAATTGAGTGCGGAAGATGAAGAGTTAACCCCAACTATGAAATTGAAGCGTAAGCTGGTGCAGCAAAAGTATGCGCCGCAGATTGATGCGATGTATAAGGGATAGGGTTAACCAAGGGGCGACGTGCTGTAAACGGGTGAGTTAAACCAGCCGTTATAGATATAGGTTTGGGTGTGAATGAAGTAAATTGATTATGAACAATAAGGAGACAAAAACCATGATGTTGAAATCAACTGTGAAATACGCAGTTTTGCCGCTAGCGTTAAGCGCTGCGATTGGTATTGCATCTGCTCAGCAGCAAGGCGTTGCGAAAGATGAAATTACCATTGGAACGATTCAGGATTTATCCGGCCCGTTAGCGGGTTTCGGTAAACAAATCCGCCTAGGTATGATGCTTCGAGTGGACGAGATTAACGAGCAGGGCGGCATCAATGGCCGCAAAGTAAAGCTGCTAGTTGAAGATTCTGCATATGACCCTAAAAAAGCGGTATTGGCAGCTCAAAAGCTGGTAAACCAAGACAAAATTTTCACCATGGTTGGCCATCTCGGTACAGCACAAAACTTAGCGGCAATGCCTGTTCAATTCGAAAAGAACATTGTGAACTTTTTCCCTGTGACGGCCGCTCGCGAAATGTACGAACCGTTTCACAAGTTAAAGTATTCGTTTGCTGCAACTTACTTCGATCAAATGCGTACTGCGTTGCCTAAACTTGTGAAGGAAAAAGCAGCAAAGAAAGTTTGCACGATTTATCAAGATGATGAATTTGGTCTTGAAGTAGTGCGTGGTGCCGAAGCTGGATTGAAGACAATGAACATGGAGTTTGCCGAGAAAACTTCTTTCAAGCGTGGCGCGACTGATTTCTCATCGCAAGTCGCGAAAATGAAATCGTCGGGTTGCGACTTCGTGGTAATGGGCACGATTATTCGTGAAACCATTGGAACGATTGCAGAATCGCGTAAAACTGGTTTTGCACCAACCTTCTTGGGTTCGAGCGCGGCTTACACTGACTTGATTCATAAGTTGGGCGGTAAGGCGATGGACGGCTTGTACGCAACACACACTGTGCAAAACCCTTACTTGGATGAGGCCTCACAACCAATTCGTTTCTGGGCTGCCAAGTACAAAACCAAGTTTACAGATGATCCAACTGTATTTTCGGTATATGGCTACGTGATTATCGATACCTGGGCAAAAGCCGCTGGAAAAGCTGGCAATGCGCTGACAACTGATAGCTTCGTTAAGGCGATGGATACTATGACAGTGCCACCTGATATTTTCGGTAGTGCCCAAGCAACCTATACCTCGACCAAGCGCTTAGGCAGCGACTTATCGCGCCTGTCACAGTTGCAAGATGCTCGTTGGAAAGTAAGCAGCGATTACATCAAACCCTAACTAAAATGAAAAAGTAAATTTTCTTCATACAAAGGCTCCTTACAAACGTTTGGAGCCTTTTTTCTGGTCAGTGACTGATGTGTTGAAATAGCGGAATCGGTAACTAGGAGTTAATTCAATGAGTACAAGAACACTGTTGCTGCAGGGTGTGTTTGATGCAGCCGGTTTTGTCATAGGTGCTTTGGCCGCCTATTTCATTGGGCGTTTATTTGGGATGGATTTGTTTGCGCAGGGTTATGGTTCCGATAGCATGGGCGCGATTTTGATGTCCGGTTTAGGAGCAGGAATTGGTGTTGCCGTTGCTCGGAAAATTTACAGAAATACTGTCCTCAAATAGTTTCATTCAAGAGGCTAAATAAGATGCCGCACCCGTGGCAATTAATTCCCCAAGTTTTGATTGAACGAGATGTTGATATCGAAAAGCTCAACCAGTGCCTTTTCTAATAGTGCTTGTTCAGCGGCTGTTCGCAAGCTCAATGACCTTTGAATTGAGGCGCACGCTTTTGTAAGAAGGCTGAAACGCCTTCATAGAAATCATGTGTTTTACCTGCCTCGCTTTGCAAGGTGGCTTCGAGTTCTAACTGGGTCGCTAAATCATTATCGTGGCTTTGATTTAAGGCATGCTTCATCAACGCATAGGCTTTGGTTGGCATCGCAGCCATCTTTAGGGCGAGCTTTCTTGCTTGAGGAAGTAAATCTTCGTCGGCATAAACTTTCCACACTAAGCCTGCGGAAAAGGCATCACTAGCCGACATGGGTTCCGCCAGCATCGCCATAGCGCGAGCACGGATTTGGCCTGCAGCGCGCGGCAGGAAATAGGTGCTACCCGCATCTGGAATCAAACCGATTTTTGCAAAGGCTTGCAGAAAGCTTGCTGATTGCGCGGCCAAAACGATATCGCCAGAAATTGCCAGGCTCATACCCGCACCTGCCGCAGGGCCGTTAATCGCGGTAATCACGGGTTTTCCCATGGTGCGAATGCAAGTGATGATGGGGTGATAGGCGTTACGAAGCCCATTGCCGATAGTGGTTGCAGCATCGTCTACGTTACTGCCCGGTTTGGGCATAGCGGCCGCTAAATCTGCCCCGGCGCAAAAACCACGGCCTGCGCCTGTGATAATAACGGCACGAATAGAGCTGTCCGCCGATGCGCTTTCAAGCGCTTCTTTAAGATGGGTTAATAACGTAATTTCAAGAGCGTTCAACGCTGCGGGGCGATTGAGCGTTATCGTGCATACCCCAGCTTCGATATGTGTAAGTACGGGTAATTCTGTAGTGGTTTGCATTTAAATAATTCCAAGTTGTTTTGCGGCCAAGTCGGCCATTATTTCTTCGGCACCACCGCCTATCATCATGATTTTTACTTCGCGATAAAGCCGTTCGCTGGCGGTACCGCGCACGTAGCCAGCGCCACCTAAAATTTGAATGGCAGAATCGGCGCAATCGCGCATTAATCTGCCGCAATGGTTTTTGAGTAATCCGATTTGCGCTGCATTTCTTGCGAGTGCTTTGTCAGGTTCGGTGCTTGCATCAAGCTGGGCAGCGATTTCGAAACTCCAGGCACGTGCGGCGAGAGTGGCTTCGATCATGCCCACAAGTTTTTGGCGAATCACTTGATGATGTACCAATGTTTGGCCGAAGGTGATTCGTTGTTGCGCCCATGCAAGTGCCTCTTCGCACATCACCATGCTGTAGCCAACGCAGGATACGGCCATCAAAAAACGCTCTGCATTGAAGTTTTGCATGACTAGGCCAAAGCCTTTGTCTAACTCGCCCACCAATGCGCTATGGGGTAGCTGGCAGGAATCGAAATACAGTGCCGCCGTATCGGAGCACCACCAGCCGGTTTTGTTCAATGCCGTGCGTTTAAGGCCTTCGGTTGTGCCAGGCATCAGAAATAATGAAATGCCACTTGATCCCGGGCCACCAGTGCGAGCGGCTACTAAGATGTAATCCGCTCGCATGCCGGAGGTGATGTACATCTTGCTGCCATCGATTTGCCATCCAGTGCTGGTTTGAGTGGCTGTAGTGCGCAAGCGAGCAACGTCGGAGCCGCCGTCTGCTTCTGTAATGGCTAGTGAACCGATCGCTTCGCCGCTAAAGAGTTTCGGTAGCACGGTGCTTTTGATTTGCTCAGAAGCCGCAGCCAGCAAAGGCCACGCCATGATCGTATGGCTCATCAGCGCAGGGCTAATGCCACCAGACCCGCTACGGGATATTTCAATAGTTGACAGGCAGCGCGAACGCCAATCGGCTTGGGTGCCACCATAACGTTCGTCGTAACCAAGGCCGAGCAAACCTACAGCTCCAGCTTTGGTGTGAAGCTCTCTAGGGATCGAACTAGCCTCGTCCCATGCACTGACATTTGGTGTAATCTCCTTTTGGACAAAACTTCTTACCGCATCTCGAATGGCAAGATGGTTAGACGATAAACTGGGAATGTTTTCGGCAGCGAAGACGGGTAACTCTGTCATGACCGAGGATGAATGCCCATGGTTTTCGCAATAATGCCAAGCATTATTTCGTCGGCACCTCCCCCGATGGAACCCAAACGAGAATCGCGCCAGTAACGGTTCACGCGGGTTTCTTCCATGTAGCCCATACCACCCCAAAACTGCACGCACCAATCAGCTACTTCGCGCGACACACGGCCAGCTTTTAGCTTCGCGATAGAAGCCAATTGCGTAACGTCTTTACCCTCCATGTACTGTTCAACGGCTTGATGGAGCAGGGCGCGTAAACATTCAACTTCGCCTTTTAACTCAGCTAACTTGAAAAACACATACTGGTTATCGAGCAAGGGTTTGCCGAAAGCTTGGCGTTCACGAAGATAATTGATTGTGTCGTTTAAAACATGGTCAGCGGCCAGCGCATTCGCAGCAGCCCATAAGCGCTCTTCTTGAAACTGCATCATTTGATAAGAAAAACCCATGCCTTCTTCACCAATGCGATAGCGCTGTGGAACGCGCACATTATCCAAATGAATTTGCGCCGTGTCTGAAGAGTTCATCCCAGCTTTTTTCAGCTTGCGTGCAACCTCAACGCCTTTGGTGTTCATTGGTAAGCAAATCAGGGTTTTGTTCTTATGCGCAGCGCCATCAGAGGTATTCGCAAGCAAGCACATCCAATCGGCTTGCGTGCCATTGGTTGTCCACATTTTTCCGCCGTTAATGATGTAATCGTCACCATCTTTGCGTGCGGTGGTTTTGATCGAAGCAACGTCAGAACCTGCGCCGACCTCAGACACTCCAAGGCAGGCAACTTTATCGCCAGAAATCGAAGGTGCTAAGAATTCCTTTTTTACCTCATCTGAACCAAATCGAGCAAGTGCCGGTGTCGCCATATCGGTTTGTACGCCAATAGCCATAGGTACACCCCCGCCATGGCAGTACCCAAGCGCTTCAGCCATCGCTACTGAGTAACTGTAATCTAGGCCTGAGCCACCGTATTCGACAGGTTTAGTTACGCCTAGTAACCCCAGGGCTCCCATTTTTTTGAAAACCTCTTTAGCGGGAAAAATACCAGCCTTTTCCCACTCATCCATATGGGGGTTAACTTCCGATTCGATAAACTTCTTAACTGTATCTTTAAGCTGAATGTGTTCTGGACTGTAAATCATGAATGTCTCCTCGTTTTATGTTTTACTCTTCGAGCATTTTTGGTAATTTGGCTAAGTGAAACCCCTCAAACGCTTTGATTGAATCAGTTGCTTGTGCTGGTTGCGCAGGCCATGTGTGACGAGCGTTAGGAACGCCTCCGTCGACTCGCAAGCAGGTGCCGGTAATAAAGTTTGCTGCCGGTGAAAGTAAATACACGATGGCGGCAGAAACTTCTGCTTCCATGCCTAACCTTTTCAGCGGTACCTTGTCGCGCAGGTTGCGCATTTGGGTTTTGGTAGCCTCATCATAGGTATCAAGGCCGCTCGACGCGATCCAACCGGGTGCGACGGCGTTCACTCTAATGCCGTTAGCAGCCCACTCGCAAGCAGCTGTTTCGGTAAAGTTCAACATCCCAGCTCGTGCAGCGCCTGAGTGGCCCATTCCAGGCATACCGCTCCACATATCGGCAATGATGTTTACTATGGCGCCACCATTGTTTTTCATCCACAAAGCATGCACTGCCTTTGCCATAAGGAAGCCGCCGGTGAGATTAGTTTTTAGTACTGCCTCCCAGCCTTTAAGTGAAATATATTCCAAAGGCATTGGGAACTGGCCACCGGCATTGTTGACTAAACCATCGAAACGACCGTGAATCTTGAATGCTCGTGTCATGGCTTCTTCAACGGCATCTTCCAAACGAATATCGCAGCTGTGTTTACTGGTGTTTACGCTGGGAAAGGCTGCTTTGAGTTCTTCCTCAACAGTCGCTAGCTTTTCGATATTTCGCCCAATCAGCGCGATGGATGCGCCAAGTGACGCTAGTTCATGAGCAGTGCATCGGCCGATACCAGACCCTGCACCAGTAACAACAAAGGTTTTGCCGTTAAATAAGTCGCTGCGAAAAACGGATCTATAGCTTGAATTGGTTTGCATGGTGAGATATTACATAAAAACGCAGCTCCCGAATTTATACGGTATTCTTAGGGACATGACCGAACAAAACGAACGCTTTGCTGATAGGTTAACGGAGCAATTAGCGAAGAAATCCAAGCGCAAATCTTGGTCGACCTCCGCCCCATTATTTGACGATGAAGCTGCGCTTGCTAATGCTCTTGCGAATGCGCCAGATCAGGATGCGCAAGCGCCGTTGTTTGTCGAGTTGGAGGGTAGCTTAGTACGAGAGCGCTCGGTAAACTATTTGGTTCGACTAGGATGGGGGCAGTTGGGGGGGCTTGTGAAGAGCGCCCTATGTTTGCCATTGGGGCGTAACAAATTTAAGCGAGCATTGGCTAAAAATGTTGAATTCGACCCAGCCAAACTGCCGTATAACGAGAGTTTTCTAGAGTGGCTATGGGGAGAACGAGAATCTGACAGGCCGATTTGGTTGCTCACTTCTGCCGATGAAGTGTACGCCAAGAAAATCGCAAATTACTTGGGTTTGTTCGATGGTGTTATTGCAAGCAACGAAAAACGGTCTCTTCGCGGCGACGCTAAACTCGCGATGATTCGTAAACGCTTTTCTCATCGCGACCCATTTGACTATTGCGGCTGTGCTTATGCTGACTTGAATGTTTTCGCAGGTGCGCGTAATGCAATTTTGGTAGGCGCCACTAAGGAAGTGCAACGCCATACCGTGAGTCAAGGTAACGTGTCCTTGGTATTCGATTGACTTGTTTAAGCGTATCGCTTGCGAGCAATTTCAGTACCTTCAACCAGAGCCTTTAGTTTAGCGGCAGCAATTTCTCGATTCATTGGTGCCATGCCGCAATTGGTGCAAGGCATCAGCTTGTCTTTTCGTACGAACTGTAATGCTCTTCCAATGGTATCGGCAACTTGCTCGGCAGTTTCAATTTCATCACTAGCGACATCGATAACGCCAACCATGATTTCTTTGCCATCGAGCAAGGCCATCAAATCCATCGGTACTTTGGCGTTGGCACATTCAAGCGAAATTTGATCGATCCGGCTTTTCGCTAAAGCTGGGAAAATTTCTTCATACTGACGCCATTCGCCACCTAAAGTTGCTTTCCAGTCAAGGTTTGCTTTAATGCCATAGCCATAGCAAATATGTACCGCAGTTTTGCAAGTTAAACCTTCAATACAGCGATGAAGCGCGTCAATGCCCCAAGCTTTTACATCGTCCATATAGACATTGAAAGCGGGTTCATCAAACTGAATAACATCAACGCCTTGCGCCTGTAATGCGAGGGCTTCCTGGTTAAGCAGTTCGGCGAAGGCCATGGCAAGTTTCACCTTATCGCCATAGAAACGATCTGCCAAGGTGTCGATAATAGTCATCGGGCCAGGCATCGTAATTTTGATTTGGCCTTTGGCATGCGCGCGCATGATGGCGGCGTCTTTTTCATGCACACGGCCTTTAAGTTTGAGTGGGCCAACCACCACTGGCACCATGGCTTTATAACGATCATTACGAATGCCCATTTCGATTTTGTGTTCGAAATCGATGCCTTCAACGAATTCTAGAAAACCGTGCACAAAGTGCTGGCGTGATTGTTCGCCATCGGTGGCAATATTAATGCCAGCATCTTCCTGCTCCTTGAGCCAGAGCAGGGTTGCATCACGCTTGGCGGCAGCCAGTTCTGCCCCTTCTAACTTCCATTGAGGCCACAGCTTTTGGGTTTCTGAGAGCCAGCCAGGTTTCGGTAGGCTGCCGGCGATAGTGGTGGGAAATAACATGGTTAACTTTCAAATAAAAACGGGTTGCGCCATGTTAGCGCAACCCGTTCATTGAACTTAGCTCAGAAAGTAAAAAGACTTAAAGCGCTGGCAAGATCACTTTGTCGATGACATGAATCACGCCGTTGGAGTTCAGAACATCAGTCGAAGTAATATTCGAAGTACGGCTTCTACCGTCAGTAATGACAAAAGTTGGTGAAACTCTTAAAGTTTTTCCCGCGCTTAAGAGTGTGCCGATGTTCGTGTTTGTTGGTACTTCAGCCTTCAAGAACCTGCCTTGAACAACGTGGTACTGAAGGACATCACGCAAGAATTGCTTATTGCCTGCTGTTAACAGGTCGGCACCGACAGCTGCAGTATTGTTTGTGAGTTCCTTGGCGAGTAAATCGAACGCAGCGTTTGTAGGAGCAAAGACGGTGAGTGGGCCAGTTCCCGAAAGCGCTGTCACCAAGTCATTGCTATTGCTCGCGAACTGTAAGGCCGCCACTAACGTAGTGAACTGTGGTGCGCTTGCGCTTGCGATTGCAGTAGCGACTATCGTTTTATCGGCTGGCAATATCACTTTGTCAATCAAATGTACGACGCCATTTGTCGCTTCGATGTCGGTGGCAGTAATGTTGGCTTTGCGATTGCGGCCGTCCGTAATAACTGGCGGTGTGCCAGAGTCGATTTTGAAAATCGAACCTTGCGCGGGCGTGAATGCCTTGCCAAAAGGGATGTTTGCAGCCGTTACTTTTGAGCTAAGTACGTGATATTGCAGTACGGTTTTGAGAAACGGTTTATTCGCAGCGGTAAGCAAATCTGCTGCTTTAGCAGATGCATTACCCGTCAGCTCGACTGCAAGCGCGTCAAACGCTGCGTTAGAAGGGGCAAAGACAGTCAACGTACCCGGATTGCTCAGTAAGTTTACTAAATCGTTGTTATCACTCGCAAACTGAGCCACGGAAAGAAGTGTCGAAAGTGTTGGAGTTGCCTGTGCTGTCGCAACAATCGAAACTGGTGGCGCCGGGTCGTGCCCGTCACCGCAACCGGCCAGAAAGCTTGCTGTAGCGGCAATAAAAAGCGCAGGGAAATACTTAACCTTTATCATGGGTTCGCCTTTGTATAGCTATAAAAGCCTTTGAATTGGTTAAAAAAACGTTATGAAATGACTATGAGTCCATAACGTGACCGTATCGTCACCAAAGGGCAAAGTGCCTCACAAAGAAGATTTAAGATTTCTCAATACTTAATACGAATGAAATGAAGATTTGCATGCGCTTAAGGAAAGAATCCTAAAAAAACGCGTAGGCTTGGTCCCCCCGACAGGAATCGAACCTGTATCTAGCGCTTAGGAGGCACTTGTTCTATCCGTTGAACTACAGGGAGGCAACTCGCTATTTTAATCTAGGAAGTTGGTTTTTACGCCTTACGTTCAAACTGATCAATGCTGTAGCGAAGGCCAGTCTTACTTTCAAATTGTTCGCTGCCGGTTTGCGCCCAACTGAACTCGTCGAGGATAGGGAAAAAGGCATCACCGGCTGGTGTTAGGTCGATTTTTGTGACTATCATCTTGTCTACTAGGCCATCAAGAAGCGCTTGCTGATACACATTTGCTCCTCCGACTATGAATGGATGCTTTCCAGGTGTCGACTTGGCTAACTCAATAGCGCTGTAAATACTTTGAGCCGTTTCGCAGCCTTCGTGCCGCCAGTTTGTGTCGCGAGTTAACACGATGGTTCTGCGGCCAGGTAGTGGCTTGCCGATGGATTCGAAGGTCTTTCTACCCATGATGAGGGTATGACCAAGCGTAGTTTTTTTGAAGTGCTGTAAGTCTTCGGGCAGATGCCACGGCATCTGATTGTTTAATCCGATTACACGATTTTTTGCCGTGGCAACTACAAGAGTTGTCATCGCTTAGATCGCTACCGGTGCTTTGATGTGCGCATGTGACTGATAACCGACGATTTCAAAATCATCAAAGGTATATTCGAAAATTGAACCTGGCTTACGTTTAATCTTCAGCGTTGGCAATGGGAAGGGCGTGCGGCTAAGCTGCTCTTTGGTTTGCTCCATGTGGTTGCTGTACAAATGGCAATCGCCACCTGTCCACACGAAATCGCCTACGCCTAGATCGCACTGCTCGGCAACCATGTGGGTAAGCAACGCATAGCTCGCAATATTGAAGGGCACACCGAGAAAAATATCTGCACTGCGCTGATACAACTGGCAGCTAAGTTTGCCGTTGGCGACATAAAACTGGAAGAGTGCGTGGCAAGGGGGAAGCGCCATGTCTGGAATGTCGGCGACGTTCCAAGCCGAAACGATTAGGCGACGGGAATCAGGGTCTTTCTTAATGCGAGCGATCAGGTCGGTGATTTGGTCGAATTTTTTACCGTCGCTCATGGGCCAAGAGCGCCATTGATGGCCATATACCGGGCCAAGATTACCGTTTTCGTCGGCCCATTCGTCCCAAATACTCACACCATTTTCTTTTAAATAACGGGTGTTAGTGTCGCCTTGTAGAAACCAAATCAATTCATGAATGATCGATTTCAAATGCAGCTTTTTCGTCGTTACCAAAGGGAACCCCTTGGCTAAATCGAAGCGCATTTGGTGACCGAATACAGAGCGAGTGCCTGTGCCAGTTCTATCAGATTTTTCTACGCCATGCTCGAAAACATGCCGCATCATTTGTAAATAAGCGTCCATGACACTTATTTTAGATGAAGTGTTTTTGCTTCTACTTTATAAGGCCCCGAAAGCAGGCAACTGTCATTTGCTCAACGATTTGTTCATCGCTCAAGTTACCACCGGCTTTGAGAAACTCTAAAGTCGGGTCGCAAGTGCGTGCGTAAAACGTGTACATCACGAATTCATCGACAAATTGCTCGGAGATTTCCTCTTTGGCCTTAGCTGCTTGGATGAGTGTGCCTAAGTCATCCGAAAGGCTCATCAAAGTATCAACATAAGTCTTGTTCCCCATCAAGGCTTCGCGCAATGTTTGGCTAGTCGAGGGGAGGTGAGGAACGCTCCCAGAAAGACGCTCTTTCAGAATCCAACGTAATAAAGCCTCTAGGCGCTTAAGCGGGCTAACGCCTGGATCCTGGCTGTTAAGTGCGGCCTGGGTGCGACGTAAAAGTTGAATCATCACCGCAGCGGCTAAAGATTCTTTGCTGCTGAAATGCTTGTATAGACTTCCCTTGGCAATACCTACGTCGCCTGCGATATCGTCCATTGACATCATTTCGTAGCCGCGATTGCCTAACAGCCGATTGGTGGCTTCCAAAATAGCTTGCTCTCGCGCTTCAAATTGCGTTTCTTTGAAGGTTTTCTTTTTGCTGCCTATTTCGGATGAGGGTACGGCGATGCTGCTCACTGATATCTTACAAAAAATGACTAAGAAGTCAGTTTATCACCACGCGTGCTCAAATGGGTGGCATTCCCGACAAATGATGAGTGATAATCATTTGGGCCGACCGACGGAACCTCCCCCGATAGGCATGTTCTGAGGTTGATTTCCATCATTCGGGTTTGGCAGCGCACCTTGCATACCTGCGGCCGGCTGCATCTGCGGTGGCATTATGGGTTGAGCATTTGGTACTGGTGGGCTAGGTTGAGCTACCGGCGGTGGTGTGAATGGAATCGAGCCCGGTGCTGAGCTACTTCCTGCGGGTAAAGGAATACTCGACTTTGCTTGACTCGGATCGTCTGGTTTTGAGCCGGGTGGGGACGAAGGTTTTGATAACGATGCAATAGTTGGTACTGGTGGCGAATCTACTTTTGTACGGTTGCCGTTTTGCTCGATCACAATGCCGGCTCGGGTGATGTCGATTAGCTTAGTGTTGTTACCGAGATAATCGCCAATGGCGAAAGCCTGAGCTGGCCGATTCTCAATTGAAAGCACTGCACTAGCCCGAGCAGCTTGATTCGAAGACATAAGGCCTATAATTTTTACGTTAATAGGTGGTGCAGAGACGGCAGCTGCTGGCGATTGCGCAGAGGCCGCTGCACCAAAGAGCTTGCCAGCACCCGTTAAGTCTAGGCTAGCGGTTTTTTCTGCTACAACGCCGCTTGATGCAATCGGGGCTGGAGGAGCGAATAACTGCATGCCCCAATAGGCTAAACAACTGGCGAGCAGACAAAAGGCTAGTAAGTAGCCTATAAGCAGGACGACAGAAGGTAGTGGTTTAGTGGACAATCCACGTGTTGAAATCATTGCCATGTTGCTATCATAAAGAACTATGAAGACAAGTAAAAACTTTTACCGTAATTTCCGACGAACTGCAGGCTTCACTTTGATTGAGATCATGGTGGTGATTGTCATTCTCGGAGTTTTAGCCACCTTGGTAGTGCCTCGCATTATGGGCAGGCCGGATGAAGCCAGAGGTTTGGCGGCGAAGAATGATGTGCGTCAAATCATGAATGCACTCAAGATGTATCAGCTTGATAATGGCAAATTTCCTGCCACCGACCAAGGGTTGGCTGCTTTAGTGACCCGTCCAGCGTCCGGTGCGACTAACTGGAAAGGCTATTTAGAAAAAATGCCGATGGACCCATGGGGCAAGCCGTACCAATACTTGAACCCCGGGATTAAAGGGGATGTTGACGTCTTTAGTTTCGGTGCCGACGGTCAGCAAGGCGGTACTGGTAATGACGCAGACATTGGCTCTTGGGCGAACTGATAGCCCTTTAGTGGGTGTTAGGGGCTTCACGCTAATCGAATTACTCATCGCCTTGCTCATCGTGGGCGTGGTGATGGCGAGCATAGGTTTAGCAACGGGTGGCTTTCGCGCAAGAGACCTTGAATTTGAGGCGGACAGAATCGCACAGCTCTTTAGTTTAGCCAGAGAAGAAGCGCAGGTACGCGGCCGCCCTGTACGCATGGTGGTGAGCGACGTAGGCTACCAGTTTGAATCATTTAGTGAAAACCAGTGGCGATTGATTCGTGAAGATGAATTGTTGCGTGCTCGGCGCTGGGAGCAACCCACTCAAATCAAAATTGAAACCGCGGATAAGCCTGCTGATGGGCTTACAAGTAGCTTGGATGAGGTGCAGCGCAGTGTTGCGTTTGGCCGAGAGCAAATCGATGTCCCTTTCACCATGCGTTTAAGTCGCGATGAGTCCGTGATTGTGATTGTCAGCGACGGGATGGGGCGCTTCAAAGTTGAGAAGACAACCGGCGTTGTCGTTAAATGAAAGCGCACAATGGATTTACGTTAGTCGAAGTACTGGTTGCGCTAGCCATCGCAAGTATTTCACTGTTGGCGGCATTAAAGGCGACTGAATCACTAGTGTTGAGTAGCCAAGAAATTCGACTGCGCTCCTACGCACAATGGAGCGCGGAAAACCGCCTGGCTCAAATTCGAATTACTAGCGAATTCCCCCCTGTAGGTTCGCGTAAATTTGACTGCAATCAAGGCGAAACAAAGCTTTTTTGTAACGAAGAGATATTTCAAACTCAAAACGCCTCTTTTCGTCGAGTTGAGGTTTCTGTTTCTGATGCTGACGGTCGCCGGGTCGCAAAGTTGACTGGCTTTGCCACCAATATGTGATGCGTCCAATGCGAACCAACCACCACGGCTTTACACTCATCGAATTGCTGATTGCTGTTTCATTGATGGCAGTCATTTCAATTATGTGTTGGCGTGGGCTTGACGGTGTTTTGCGTTCGCGTGATTGGTTGGTTACTCAGAGCGATGACCTAAAGGGAATGTCCAGTGGCTTTGCCCAGATGGAAGATGATTTGCGGCGTAGTTGGATGACGAAGCAAATGAAGTTAACCGCCAACACGATCGATTTCGCCAGCTCCGATTCGGCTAATAATCGCATTGCATTGAGTTTGCTCAGAGACGGTGCTCAGATCGCACCAGGGCAGGTGCAGCAAGTTTCATATCGCGTACGTGATGGCGTTTTCGAGCGAGGTTTTAGCCGCTGGGTATTGCCAGACCCCGCCACGACGAAACTCAACGACAGGTTCGAGTCGATGACTTGGCAGCCGTTGTTTGAGAAGGTTGAATCCGCAGCTTGGCGGGTTTTTGTTCCCGGGATTGGCTGGGTAGACGGTAAAACTTGGGCCTCTCCCGTTCAAGCTGCGCAACCCGGAGCGCCAAAAACTGCCGCCCTAGGTGTGGAGGTAACGTTAAAGCGTATCGGCAATCAAACTCAAACCGATCAAACCATTGTGCGGGTATTTGGGGTGCGAGATTGATGGTCAATCGTCACTCGCAACAGGGCGTGGCGATAGTGGCGGTTATGCTGATCGTGATGCTGGCGACTGCGATTGTAAGCAGCCTTTACTATCGCGAAACCATTGCCATTCGTTCGATTGAAAACCGCCTTACCTTGCAACAAACCCGTTGGGTGGAAAGAGCCGTGCTGGATTGGTCGCGGGTCATTTTGCGAGCTGATGCGCAAAACCCGCAAACCGCGGCCGTTGATCATTTGCAGGAGGTGTGGGCTGTGCCGGTAGCTGATACCGTGCTTGATGAAACAGTGACTGCTGGAGCAAGCATTAAAAGCAATGGTGATGGTGGTGCGCGAAATTCAGCGCGACTTTCCGGAGGTATGGAGGATGCGCAAGCCAAGTTGAATTTGAATAATTTGGTGAACGACAAGGGAGCGCAAAGCCCAGAACACTATAAGGCTTTTGAGAAACTTTTGCAGCTTACCGGTCAACCATTAGTGTTAGCGCAGAATCTACTTGCACGGCAGTTAACATCGATGCCAATCACGCAAAATAACGAAACGACTGCAGCTACTACACCGGCCTTGCTCACTGTCGATGATCTTAAAACGGTAAAAGGTTTTAACGCTGATGTGATTCGTACGCTGGACCCATTCGTTATATTTTTACCCAGATTAACCACGGTAAATATCAACACAGCGCCTGCTGAAACACTTGCCGCTGTGATACCCGATTTAGACTTGGCTTCGGCCAGACGCTTCGTTAGTAATCGAGAACGTACCTTTTATCGTGATTTAGCTGCCGCTGGTACTGCCATGGGTAATAGCACTACCTTACCGACTACTATGTTGGATGTAAAGACCGCACACTTCTTAGTAAAAGGTATTTTGAAGTTCGATAGAGTAGAGGCTAGTACAGAAACGTTGCTCTATCGATTATCGGCGAGGCAAGTGGATGTTGTTTGGCAAAGACGCCTGTAACATCCTAAGTTAATCACTATGGCAAAGAACAAGTCTAAACAAATTTTTATCTGGTTACCTCCTCGAAATGTTGGGGAAAGGGCGTTCGCGTCCGAGGTAAGTCTGATTGTGATGGCAGTGGCCGGTGGCAATGCCCGCTACTATCGAAGCAGCCTCGATGCGCTCGATGGTGTGAAATCCGCTGTTTTAATTCTGGATGCCAGAGATGTAACTTTGCTACGTGCGGCGTTGCCTTCGCTCACCGGTGCCAAATTAGCTAAGGCTATACCTAATGCAGTTGAAGATTTATTGCTACAAGATGTAAGTTCTTGCGCGCTGGTTTTAGGCCCTAGATTTGCCGACAGTGCTGATTCTATGGTGGGTGTAGTTGATCGTGCTTGGCTTGATTTGGTAACCACCAGCTTGGAAAGAAAAGGCGTCACAATCGATGCCGTCGTGCCGGCGCAATTAGTTTTGCCAATGCCAGATGAGGCGAAGTCGTCCTCGGGTACAACTTGGGCTGTCGCGTGTTATCACAACGGTTTAGCGCTACGTACCGATCAGTTGGCAGGTTTCGGTTGGGGCGCGGGTGAGCAGGATGAGTTTAAAACTGAGGCGCTCCGAAGTGCTTTGTTGGCAGCTCGCCAAGCGACTGGCGCTAACAGCCCGCATGTTGCTATGTATATCGAAAACGATGATTGGCATAGCCCGGCGACTGACGTGCTGCAGCAAACCCAGCTTCGCGCCACTATTGCAAGTTTGCCAATTCCAGTTATCGATAACTATACGATTGATTTTGCGTCTGAGCGCTCTGGTTCGCGAAGTAGCCGTTTTTTCGGGGGCTTTAATTGGAAAGCCTGGAAAGTACCCGCCTTAGTGTTGGGTGCCGCCACCGCTTGCTTTTTGTTGGGTTTGAACCTGCATTGGGGGCAATTGAACCAAGAGAAAACTCGCTTGAAAGCGGAAGCAGAGCGTCGTTTTCGGCAAGCGTTTCCCCAAACACAAGTGGTGGTTGACCCTTTGCTACAGATGCAACGTAATGTCGCAACTTTAAGAGTGCAAGCTGGGCAAGCTGGGCCAGATGATTTTGTGCCACTCGCCTCGAAGTTATCGAGTGCGCTCGCCACTGTGGCACCTTTGCAAAGTGTGGCTGCTTCTAGCAGTACGCCTGTGCGCGCTTCAGAAGCAATTCAGACTTTGGATTATCGCACTGCAAAATTACGCGTGAAGTTTGTGCCGGGGTTAATGGACAACCGCAGCAATCGAGAGCTAGTCTCTGCTTCGGCTGCTCGGTTTGGGCTGAAGTTTGAATTCGAGAATGACAACGTGTTGATTGTGTCTGCTCAGCTATGAACAATAGTTTAAACAACGCGATGAGTGATGTGAAGCCGGTAGGTGGCTTAGCGGCGGCTTGGAACGAGCGGGTTGAAGCTTTGGCTAAAAAATGGGAGACGCTTGCGCCTCGCGAACGCAGAATGCTGGGCTTTGGGGTTTTCGTCGTAGCGATATCGATTGTGTATTTTTTGCTGTTCGAACCAGCATTTCTTGGCCGCAAAAAACTACTCGAAGAACTACCCACATTGCGTAATCAGCTGGGGCAGGTTGAAAGTTTGGGCAGTGAAGCAAGAAGGCTTACTTCTGTACCGACTGGGCTGGATAACCCAAATGCGTTGAAAGGCCTCATAGAGCAATCGGTTGCTGCTTCGGGGCTGAAAGGCCAACTCACTCAAGTAACCCAAACTGGAGATTTAATCGAAGCTCGTTTTAAAGCGGTTGGCTTTAATCAATGGCTTTTGTGGCTCGACTCTGCCGTGCGTGAAACTCGGATGCGAGTGGTTGATGTGGCAATGACTAAAGAAGGCGCTGATGGTTTAGCGAGTGGAAAAGTAGTGTTTGAAGTTTCAAAGCGCCCAGGTAGTGCGAACGGTACCTCAAACTGATGAAACTAAAACAGCTCAAGCCACAAAAACTCGGCGCAGGGGCGTTTACATTTGTAGTAGTCTGTGCAATCTTTTCCGCCTTAGCTGTGATGGTGTTGAGTGCTCCGGCGAGTTTGGTCGACCTTGGTGTAAACCAAGCAACCCAAGGTCGTTTACGTTTGGCTGACACGCAAGGTACCGTTTGGCGGGGAAGTGGCCGGATTGTTTTGGCTGATGTTGCGGCGGAAGCTTCGTCCTACACGGTTACAGGTTTGGTTCTGCCAGGCACCTTTGAGTGGACAATAGCAGGGTTGCCTCTTTTTATAGGCCGAGTCAATGCGCAGTTAAGCGGAGCTGGCTTGATAACGCCAATCAAGCTAGAAGGCGGCCTGAGCGAGCTTAAAATTTCAGCAAGTCGTCTGGTTTTACCGACGGTTGACTTAAGCCGTATGGGTTCGCCTTGGAATACCTTTAAACCACAGGCCTCGCTTGACGTTCAATGGGATAATATGACGCTACGACAAGGTCAGTTCACTGGCAAAGCCGTAGTTGAGTTGAAAGACATAGCATCAGCGCTAACCTCAGTAAGGCCTTTGGGCAGTTATAAGGTTGACGTGGTTGGGGCCGGTTCGAGTGCAGATGTAAAGCTGCTAACAACACAAGGTCCTTTAAGTTTGACGGGCAACGGTGTATGGAATGCTCGTCAGGGCCTACGATTAAGTATCGAAGCGTTGGCCGATGAAACCGCCAAGGTAAAGCTTCAAACACTGTTGAGTTTAATGGGTAGGCGCGAAGGCGAGAAGACGATTATCAGGATTGGTGCTTGATGTTTGGATTGGGTTTTATAAGTAGCAAGAAAGTTGGGATACAGTTGAACAAGCTTGTATCGTCGCTCACTGCCGCCTGCGTATTCGGAGCTACAACGGTGCCGGTGTTGTTACCGAATATTGCAATTGCCCAATCTAGTGACAATGTGACATTAAATTTTAAAGATGCTGAGATTGATACTGTGATCGGCGCGTTTGGCCATTACCTTAACCGCACTTTCATTATCGACCCTAGAGTGCGCGGCAAGATAAACCTCGAAACACCGCGTGCAGTTACCAAAGCGCAGGCTTATAACTTGTTGCAATCGGCTTTGCGTTTGCAAAATTTTGCTATTGTTGAAAATGGTGGCGTCTCAAAAGTTGTGCCTGAAGCAGATGCCAAGTTGCAACCCGGCCCAGTTACGGCGGGGCGCGGCAGCGATAACAACAGCGATCAAATCGTGACGCAGATTTTTAGGTTGAACTATGAATCTGCCAGCAACATTGTGCCGATCTTGCGGCCACTCATTTCGCCGAACAATACGATTACTGCTTACCCCAGCAATAACTCTTTAGTGATCACCGATTACGCGGCTAACTTGCAGCGTATGGCACGAATTATCTCCACTTTAGATAGCCCGTCGACCAATGAAGTTGAAGTCGTACCTGTTAAGCACGCGTTGGCAACAGATATTGCTTTATCAGTTGCTCGAATGCTTGACGATACATTGAGGGCAGGTGCTGGTGCTCAGATCGACCCTGGCCAGCGTGCAACCGTATTGGCTGACCTTAGAATTAACTCCATCATGATTCGGGCGGCTAGCCCGGCAAAAATCAATTTGGCTAAGAGTTTGATTTCTCGTTTGGATGTACCGAGTTCTCAGCCGGGTAATATCAACGTTGTGTATTTACGCAATGCAGAAGCCGTTCGCTTAGCGCAAGTGCTTCGAGGAGTTCTCTCCGGCACCGGTGATGGTGCAGCTGGAGCAGCTAACTCGCCAGCCTCACAACTGACCCCACAAAATCCGAATGCTCAGCAAGGTAGCGCCGGTGCAACCACACCACTGCAACAGTCAACGTCACCGCAATCGGTAACGATCAATGCCGGTGGTGCAGTGATAGCCGCCGATACTGCAACTAACTCGCTCATCATTACTGCGCCCGAACCCATCTATCGCAACCTTCGCGCCGTCATCGATAAGCTTGATGCTCGTCGCGCTCAAGTATTTATTGAATCACTCATCGTCGAAGTCAGCGCAGAAAAAGCCGCCGAAATGGGTGTGCAATGGCAGTTCGGCAATGTGGGTGCTGGTGGCCGTCAAGTGTTCGGTGGTACGAATTTGTCGAGCGGTGGTAGCAATATTCTTAGTGCGAGCGCCAATCCCACAGGGGTTGGCCAAGGATTTAACATCGGCCTTTTACGCGGTACATCTACCGTGACGATTGGTGGTGTTGCAACTACTTTGTATAACCTTGGTACCCTTGCAAAAGCACTGGAAACAACCGCAAACGGTAACGTTCTAGCAACACCGAACCTGCTTACTTTGGACAACGAAGAAGCCCGCATCATCATCGGTCAAAACGTGCCTTTCGTAACTGGGCAGTTTACAACGCCAGGTAGTGGCGGTGCTGCAGCAAACCCATTTCAAACCATCGAGCGAAAAGACGTTGGTACAACCTTGCGAGTAAAGCCGCAGGTGTCTGAGGGTGGTACCGTAAAGCTACAAATTTTTCAAGAAGTGTCTAGCGTCGAAGATCGTAGCTTGGCAGCAGGCCTAATCACGAAGCGCCGTGCCATCGAGTCGAACGTACTTGTGGATGATGGGCAAGTGGTTGTTTTAGGCGGTTTGATCGAAGAGCGCGAAGAAAACAGTTCACAAGCAGTGCCCGGCTTAGGTTCAATACCGATCATTGGCCAGCTCTTCCGGTATGAAGCGCGCAAGAAAGTAAAAACCAATTTGCTCGTCTTTTTGCGGCCTGTGGTTGTTCGTACGCCTGATACTGCTTACGGCATTACTGCAGACCGCTATGAATACATTCAGCAGCTAAGAGGTGATGCAACCTTGCCAAAGCATTGGTTGTTACCGGATTTTCCTTCTAAGCAAATGCCAGCGTTGCCGCCTAAGCCAAACCCTGATGGTACTTATCCAGCAGGGACTGACCCTTCACGAATTCCTCCATCGGTACCGCCAAGTTTGGCACCAGATGTGAGTGATGCATTGAAGCGTCGAGAAATGGATAGGGCCAAGGGCGTCATTCAAACTGCGCCTAATGAAGTCATCGTACCTATTCCGGTTCCTGAGGGAATGCGTGAAGTGCCTAAGAGCAACAGTCGTTAAGCGAAGCGCTTGGTAGTCATGGCAGCAGTGTCCCCCTCACGCTTTGTACCTTACGGTTTTGCACGCTCGCATAGTGTGCTTGTCACTGGCCAAAGTGGTGATGCCATTGAAGTGTGGATAGGTGATAGAACTACGCCTGGCGCACTTGCCGAGTTAACTCGCAATTTGCCGTATCGTATTGTTACGATTAAGAAACCCGAAGCTGAATTAGCCGGTGCCATTTCGCGGGCCTATTCCCAGCAAGAGGGTAGTGCGGCTTCTGTGGTCGATGAAGTTGAGAGCGATTTAGATTTGTCTCGTTTAATGCAAGACATTCCAAAAATTGAAGACCTCTTAGAGACCGAGGACGACGCGCCGATCATTCGCATGATCAATGCCTTGCTTACGCAAGCGTCTCGCGACGGTGCTTCTGATATTCATATCGAACCTTACGAAGGCTATTCGGTAGTTCGCTTTCGCGTCGATGGCACCTTGCGCGATGTTGTACGACCTCGCCGCGAGTTGCATGCCGCCTTGATTTCACGCATCAAAATTTTGGCACAACTTGATATTGCTGAAAAACGTTTGCCGCAAGATGGTCGTATTGCTTTGCGCATCGGTGGTAAACCTTTGGACGTTCGCGTATCGACTTTACCAACCGGCCATGGTGAACGCGCTGTATTGCGTTTGCTAGATAAAGAAGCGGGCAGATTGGATTTAGCAAAGCTTGGTTTTGCACCTTCGACCTTGCAAGGCTTTGATAGGCTCATCAATCAGCCGCACGGTATCGTCTTGGTCACGGGCCCGACCGGCTCTGGTAAAACCACCACTTTGTACTCGGCGCTTGGCCGTTTAGATGCGGCAACCACCAATATTCTGACGGTTGAAGACCCTATCGAATACGACCTCGACGGTGTGAGCCAAACACAGGTAAATGCCAAGATCGATATGACGTTTAGCAAGGCCTTGCGTTCGATTCTTCGGCAAGACCCTGACGTCATCATGATCGGTGAGATTCGCGATTTAGAAACCGCGCAAATCGCGGTACAGGCCTCATTAACAGGCCACTTGGTTTTAGCAACCCTGCACACTAACGATTCAGTCTCTGCGATTACGCGTCTGATTGATATGGGTGTTGAGCCGTTCTTATTGTCATCGAGTTTGCTTGGTGTGGCTGCACAGCGCCTCGTGCGCAAGCTTTGCGCCCAATGTAGGCAGCCAGACCCTGTGACGAAAGCCTGGCGTGCCGTGGGCTGTTTGAGCTGTAACCGTAGCGGTTTTCAGGGTCGCACGGGCGTGTACGAGTTGCTGTCGATTAACGATCAAATTCGCGCGCTTATTCATAAGGGTGCGGCAGAGTCTGAAATTCGCACAATGGCGTTGTCAACTGGCATGGTGAGCATGCGTGACGATGGTACTCGCTGGGTGCAAAGCGGCGTAACTTCGATTGAAGAAGTTATTCGCGTTACTCGCGATTAGTAAGCTAGGTCAGCCCCACCATGCCAGCGTTTAAATTCGAAGCGGCTGCAGCCAGCGGCAAAACCCAAAAAGGCGTTCTTGATGCTGACTCTGCCAAACACGCACGCTCGATTCTTCGTGAACGTGGCCTCACTGCACTTGATGTCGAAGCGGTAACGGGGCAGGTTGGTTCAGGCCCTGCATTGGGTGGTAAGGTCAGCTCGTCAGAGCTAGCTGAAGCTACCCGCCAACTTTCCAGTTTGTTGATGGCGCGTTTACCACTTGAACAAGCTCTAGCGGTTGTCGTGGAACAAGCCGAACGGCCTTTAGTTCGAGACCGCTTTGCTGCCGTTCGAAGTGAAATTGTTTCGGGGCAAACGTTTTCGCAAGGCTTAGCAAAATACCCAAGAGATTTTCCTGAGGTATATCGTTCGCTCATTTCTGCCGGTGAACAATCGGGCGATTTAGCCAAGGTGGTAGGCCGCTTGGCCGACTATATCGAATCGCGCACCGCTTTAAGCCAAAAAATATCACTGGCGTTTGTTTACCCGGCAATTGTTACCTTGGTAGCAGCGATTGTGATTATCGCTTTGCTCACCTATGTGGTGCCGCAAGTGATTAATGTGTTCTCGAGCACAAAGCAACAACTGCCTTTTTTGACGGTCGCGTTGATCGCGGTATCGAACTTTTTACGCGCTTGGTGGTGGCTGCTCGTACTGATTGCGGTGATGGGTATTTTTACCGTTGTGTCGCTACTTAAATCGCCCACCATACGGCTTGCCTGGCATAAGAAGGCTTTACGCCTGCCATTGTTTGGGCGCTTAATTCGAGGTGTGAACACTGCTCGCTTTGCCTCGACGCTGGCCATTCTGACAAGTAGCGGCGTACCTTTGATTAAAGCACTAGAAGCTGGCGGACAGACTTTAACAAACGACGCCTTGAAATTTAATGTGGCCGATGCCATATCTAGGGTTCGCGAAGGTACTCCGCTGTCACGCGCATTGGCCGCAGGTGGGCAATTTCCACCCATGGTGGTCCACATGATCGCCAGTGGCGAGGCTACCGGAAACCTAAGCGAAATGTTGGAGCGTACTGCCGCTACTCTAGCCGGTGAAACCGAAAGAAGGGCCGTAGCACTCACCACCATCTTAGAACCCTTACTCATTCTTACAATGGGCTTAATTGTTCTGGTCATCGTATTAGCGGTTATGTTGCCGATTATTGAATTGAACCAGCTAGTTAAGTAATTACAGTTCGATGTAAACCCCTGAGCTGTGCAAACGTTCTAGGGTTGCTGCCAGCCAAG
>JAYWIG010000300.1:0-7745 GCA_043789035.1 Betaproteobacteria bacterium | reverse complement strand
CCATCGAGCGCCCCGGAGGTCTACAAGCAGTTAACTTGAAGGTCGCAGAGCGTTATGTTGAAGCATTTAGCGGTATGGCCAAGACAAACAACACGATGATTGTTCCGGCTAATCTGGGCGATTTGTCGTCCTTAGTGTCGACGGCCATGACCGTCATAAAACAACCAACAACTGGCGCTCAATAATCTAGCGGGAATTAGACTTGTGCAGCCGATCTTTTTCGCGCTGCCATTCCCGGTCCTTTTCTACATCGCGCTTATCGTGTTGTTTTTTGCCTTTAGCTAAACCAATTTCAATCTTGATGTAGCCTTTTTTGAAGTGGAAATCTAAAGGCAGCAAGGTATAGCCAGATCTTTCTACTTTGATTATCAACTTCGCTATTTCAGGGCCATGCAGTAAAAGTTTGCGAGTGCGAGTTGGATCAGGCAGTACGTGGGTCGAAGCTTCGCCTAACGCGGTAATATGCGCGCCGATAAGATATAGTTCGCCACCTCGAATAACCACATAGCCTTCTTTGATGTTGGCGCGGCCTGCTCGAATCGCTTTTACTTCCCAACCTTCAAGTACCAAGCCCGCCTCATGGCGTTCTTCAATAAAATAGTCGTGAAATGCTTTTTTGTTCTGTACGATGCTCATTAACCTATTGTAAGCAACCCGCATGCCTCTTGTTAAACGATCTGTCCTAGTGGCGCATAGCGCTCGAAAAATGTTTGAATTGGTTCAAAAGGTTGAGGACTATCCAAAGTTCTTGCCTTGGTGTGGGGGAAGCAGCGTCAAGCATCTCGATGACGGTGGTGTGCTAGCTTCAGTTGATATAGATTTCAAGGGCTTAAAACAAACCTTTTCAACAGTAAATCGCCATACGCCATTTTCTGAAATTCGTTTACTGCTACAAAAAGGCCCTTTTTCAGCGTTAAGTGGCTCTTGGAAGTTCAATACCCTTGAAGAGAACGCCTGTGAGGTGCAATTCGAACTGAACTATAGTTTTGCCGCCGGTTTATTGGGGCCTCTGCTAACCCCGGTATTCGACGCTATTGCAGGGTCGTTTATCGACGCATTTGTGGCTAGGGCAGAACAGCTTTATGGAGGTTGAGCTGGTTTGGCTTGAGGGTAAGGTGCCAGTTGTTAAGCAATGGTCAATACCTGGCTTGATTCGGTTTGATGAGTTTTTTGAATCATTACCGAGTGAGCTGAGTACAAAATTAAAGTTACTTCAGGCATGCCGGTATTCGAAAAAGGTTCTAGCATCAACAATCGTAGAACCCGGGGATCAAATCGCTTGGTTGCCACAACTACAGGTCGATCCGCAAGCGGCCAGAGCAGCTAGGGTCGAAAAACAGCGAAAAGAGCGTTGGCGTCTAAAGTCGGTTCCGAAAAATAGCTAGCCGTTGCAGTGGGTAGTAAAGTCTTTTTGGGCTGCAGCACTGCGAGTTTGTTTCTCTTGTTCGGTCAAAAACCGCTTCTCACCATTGGCATCTGTCATTGTGACGCGCACTTCGCCTCGCATCGTCTTTAAATTAGCTCGGGTTTCTTCGCATGCGACTTGGTTCTTTTTGCCTAAATCTTGTTTTGCCTTCGCCTCTTGTGTGGTTTCAAGCTCTTTGCGCTTTGCGGCGAGGGCTTTGTCGTCAGCGTTTGGTTTTCCGTCAGAAAGACTAGGTTGGGCGGCCATTGTTTTTGCAGATGGCGGCGAAATTGGCTGAGTCGTTACCCCAGAAGGAGGTGGTTGGTCTGAATACACCCACCGGCCGTTACTATCTTTCCACTTAAATTGTGCGAATGCTACGTCGCTTAAGGTTAACGCAAAGACTGAAAAAAGCGCTAGGGCGGCTCGGTGGCTCTTAAACAATGATCTTAAGGTTTTTTGCACGGACCACTCCATATTTGGCATTAGTCGCTATTGTTTATCGACCTGCACCGTTATTGAGTTTGTTACCGCTAAAACGCCAATCTTTGCTGCTGAACGGTATTGAGCACAGGGTATCTCCCTTAAACCTGTACGACATGTTGTGTGATGCGTCGGAGCAGCCTTCAACCGAGCATTTAAGCGAGTCGCTATAATCGTCGTTTTGCGCATTTCTGCGGCAGGCAAACCCACCGCTTTTATGGCACGAAAGGCCTTATGCGACTCGCTGGTAAAGCGCTTACGTTCGACGACGTTCTTCTAGTTCCTGCCTACTCAAACATACTGCCGCGCGACACTTCGTTGCGAACGCAGCTCTCCCGCAGGATAAAACTCAATCTTCCGATTCTCTCTGCCGCGATGGATACCGTCACGGAAGCGCGTTTGGCGATCGCAATGGCGCAAGAAGGTGGCATTGGCATTGTTCATAAAAACTTCACCCCGACAAGACAAGCTGAAGAGGTTTTACGGGTAAAACGCTATGAATCTGGAGTGGTGTCAGATCCGATTACGATTAGTCCAGGCATGAAGGTTCGCGACGTGTTGGAGCTGACGCGTAAGCACCGTATTTCTGGCCTGCCGGTTGTAGAAGGTAAAAAGTTAGTCGGTATTGTGACCAACCGGGATTTGCGCTTTGAGAGTCGCTTAGACGTGTTGGTATCTACCATCATGACGCCGAAAGAAAAGCTCATTACGGTCAGAGAGGGGGCAACCCTAGATGAAGCACAAAACCTCATGCACAGGCATCGTTTGGAGCGTGTATTGGTGGTAAACAACGAGTTCGAGCTGCGCGGTTTGATTACCGTCAAAGACATCATGAAAGCCACTGAGCATCCCGATGCATGTAAAGACGCTGCCGGCAAGTTGCGGGTTGGCGCTGCTGTCGGTGTGGGCGGCGACGCCGAAGAGCGTATCGAGCGTTTGGTGCTCGCTGGCGTGGACGTTTTGATTGTTGATACTGCGCATGGCCATTCGCAGGGTGTAATCGATCAAGTGGCAAGAATTAAGAAGCAATACCCGCAAGTCGATGTGATTGGCGGCAATATAGCGACCGGCGCTGCGGCAAAAGCGTTGGCCGATGCAGGTGCCGATGCGGTGAAGGTTGGTATTGGCCCGGGGTCGATTTGTACTACCCGGATTGTTTCTGGTGTTGGTGTGCCGCAAGTTACAGCCATTAGTAATGTGGCCAAAGCGTTAGAAGGTTCTGGTATCCCATTAATTGCGGATGGTGGTATTCGTTACTCTGGTGATATTTCTAAAGCCATCGCAGCCGGTGCCTATTCAGTGATGATGGGCTCGATGTTTGCAGGTACCGATGAAGCGCCGGGAGAAGTGGTTTTGTATCAAGGTAGATCATACAAAAGCTATCGCGGCATGGGTTCACTAGGTGCTATGGCCGATGGTGCGGCAGATCGCTATTTTCAGGATTCAACATCGAATATCGATAAGCTGGTGCCGGAGGGCATCGAAGGCCGGGTACCGTATAAGGGTTCGGTTTTGAGCATCATTTACCAAATGTGCGGCGGCGTAAAAGCCAGCCTTGGTTATTGCGGTTGCTCAGGTATTGAAGAGCTGCGCACAAAGGCCGAGTTTATGGAAATTTCATCAGCCGGTATGCGTGAATCGCATGTGCATGATGTGCAAATCACCAAAGAAGCACCGAACTACCACCTTGAATAATTTTCTCTAGTAAAAGAGATTGCTTTGCATCATAAAATTTTAATTCTGGACTTCGGGTCGCAGGTTACTCAACTCATTGCTAGACGCATTCGCGAAACCAACGTCTATTGCGAAATTCATCCGTGTGATGTGTCTGAAAGCTTCATCCGCGATTTTGTTGAGCGGCAGGGCTGCAAAGGCATTGTGCTTTCGGGCAGCCACGCCAGCGCATATGATGAAGGCACCGATATTGCACCGCCCATGGTATTTGAGTTAGGCGTTCCAGTATTAGGCATTTGCTACGGCATGCAAACCATGGCGCAGCAACTTGGCGGCAAAGTGCAGGGCGCTGATGTTGACCCTGCCACCGGGTTAGGTAAGCGAGAGTTTGGTTATGCCGAAGTTCGAGCGCATGGCCATACAGAATTGTTTAAAGGCATTGAGGATTTTGTGACGGTTGACGGCCACGGCATGCTAAAGGTGTGGATGAGCCACGGCGATAAAGTTACCTCTTTACCTCCCGGTTTCAAATTAATGGCGAGCACGCCGTCATGCCCATTTGCAGGCATGGCCGATGAAACTCGTCGTTTTTACGGTATTCAATTTCATCCAGAAGTTACCCACACCGTGCAAGGGCCAGCCATTTTGCGTCGCTTCGTGCGCGATATTTGCGGCTGTGCAGGCGATTGGATTATGGGCAACTATATTGAAGAAGCCGTTGCACGTATTCGAGAGCAAGTCGGTACAGAAAATGTGTTGCTCGGCTTATCGGGCGGGGTTGATTCGTCCGTTGCTGCAGCATTGATACACCGCGCCATTGGCGATCAATTAACCTGCGTATTCGTCGACCATGGGTTACTTCGTTTAAACGAAGGCCAGATGGTGAAAGAAATGTTTGTTGGCCGCTTGAAAGCCAAGGTAATCGCCGTCGATGCCAGCGAACAATTCCTCGGCAAATTGGCGGGTGTGAGTGAGCCTGAAGCCAAGCGCAAGATTATCGGCAAAGAATTTGTTGAAGTTTTTTTAGCTGAAGCTGCTAAATTGAAGGTTGCTGGTAGCGATGCAGTTAAGTGGCTAGCACAAGGCACTATTTACCCCGATGTGATCGAAAGCGGCGGCGCAAAAACCAAGAAAGCTGTAACGATTAAGAGCCACCACAACGTTGGCGGTTTGCCAGAGAAGCTAGGCTTGAAATTGTTAGAGCCACTACGCGAATTGTTTAAAGACGAAGTTCGCGAGTTAGGTGTTGCCCTAGGCTTACCACCCGACATGGTCTACCGCCACCCATTCCCAGGCCCCGGCCTTGGCGTAAGAATTTTAGGCGAAGTAAAACGCGAATATGCCGATTTGTTGCGCCGAGCTGACCACATCTTCATCGAAGAACTACGCAACTTTAAAGACGAAAACGGCAAGAGCTGGTACGACTTAACAAGCCAAGCATTTGTAGTTTTTCTGCCCGTGAAATCAGTAGGCGTTATGGGCGACGGGCGCACTTACGATTATGTGGTTGCTCTGCGTGCTGTGCAGACTAGCGACTTCATGACTGCGGATTGGGCTGAGCTGCCGTATGCGTTATTGAAGAAGGTATCGGGACGGATTATTAACGAAGTACGAGGGATAAATCGGGTGACTTATGACGTAAGTTCTAAGCCACCGGCTACGATTGAGTGGGAGTAGGAAATTTTTTGATTGGTTTACTACGTCCAATCTTGCAGCTGTAAATAGTTGCCAATTAAGCTAAAAGCGCTAGCGCTCGTAACTAAAATCGCGCTAAGGGACTTTGCACGCGCAGCGATCATTATGTCTAGCAGTGCTAAGGTCACTCAACTCGAATTAAGAACTCAGCGCCTTGAACTGCTAGCCCTTGAGTAGAGCCTCGCTTTGCAGCTCGCGATGTCTGCATCAAGCAGTAACTCACCTTCAAATTTCGCAAAATTCTCTTATTTTGTGTAGGTATTGAATAGCTAATAATGATCTTGTATAGGTAATTGTTAGATTTAGGCTTGATAAATCATGATTTTCAAATAATATGCTACTCAACAAATGCTTAGCAGTTGTATTGATGTCGCCAAATGGGCAGTCGAAACGAATCTAAAAACGGTTAAAGGAATAGTAATGAGAGCCGATTTACCCCACCACCTGAAAAGCAAGCAGCTCATCCGGTCGCAGTGGCCAACATCGACAACTTGGTTTCACGGTACTGTTAAGCCGATTCACCGAGTTTATAACTATCTGCAGGTAAGTCAGCGATCAGATGCCCTAGAAGCTATTGCTCATAAGCAGATGATCGGACGGAAAATTTACGGCAACTTTCTCTACGAAGTTCAGTTGCAGGTTGCCGAAGAAAACATTTTGTTTGTTGACGATTGGTCCCATAACCATCTTGGCTTAGCTTATTCAGTGCTCAGGGCTCTTGGGCAGGACCCTAGAAAAGAGGCTGTTTCTAACGCGATCGCGATAATTCAAGAGTTGTCTGTAGAGCGAAGAGTGCAGGGCTTATCGTCGGACAAAGACAATACACAGTTTAAAGCCTTAGCCTTTGATATTTTCACCGAACAACTGGTTTCGGTTGGAGTCTTTGGGCTGGCTTACAAAAGCAGCATTACCGAATCAGGTCAGTATTCTTTCTGCATTCTAGATGCAAAGACTATTGCATCCGTGACTGATCACTCCAAAACAGTGACGCAGTCCGAGTGGCAACTAGCCACAGCTATGGCGCAGCATGCTAGCCTCGAGGAGCAAGTTACACATCGGGTTATTGATCGCTGGCTTGTTTAGACAAAGAGTATTGAATGGGTCGCACAGCAACCGTTGAATTACGAGACCTTCATCTTGCCACTCAGATTGGTACGTACGGGCCAAACGACGTTGTACCAAATGCGCACATCCTAGACCTGATACTGACTATTGCGCCGGAACTGGTACAAATTGACGCGGATGAGATGGCGCTGGTATTCGACTATGACCCGTTAGTAACGCAAATCGACCAAATAGCTCGCCTCAAGAAATATGAAACCCAAGAATTTCTTATAACGCTTATTGCTAAAGCTTGTGCTGCTTACGCTCAAATTGAGGCGTTGGATATCGTTCTAAGAAAACAACCAGTTCTTGCAGGAACCGGCTCTTTAGGTGTGAGGCTTGTTCTAAACGCAGAGGAATTGAACGCGCTACGAATGCAGTAATTAAAACAAATTTATCTACCGTACCTAGAGATCACTTCTTAAATTCTAGACATGGATCGTTGCGGGCTTGTGCAATTGTCACGATCATTACATCAAATAGGTTGGCGGTAGTTGCACTTTCCAGTAAACCGATGCTAACGCTATGTTCTCTGGCGCTTTGCGATAACCAAACCGGGATACCAATGTCTTTCCTGACGTGACCATTTCCTGCCAAAAGCACTGCGCCGCGAGCTTGATGTTGCATGGCAAGTTGCGCCATAACGATATCCTTTGCGACTTGAGCGTTGACCATTGTCTTTGCTGCAGACATCGGCATCATCTGGCAGTGGCCATTGAATATTTCTTGCGCCTGTTGGTCTGTTAATTGCGGATTGGGAACTGCTGAAATGTTCAGCGCATTAAGGCCTTCTTGAATGGCTTTTTTTGAATCCGCATTTGATACATTTGCAGCGATAATGGGCAATCCATACTTTAGCGCCAAGGCTAGGAAAGGTTTGTAATAAGCCCAATTCCAGCCTCGATTATCTGGAGAACCCGCTGCAATGATGCTGGACAAATCATTGGGAGCTTGCTTTCGTACGACTTCGATTGCAGCTTGATTTTCTCTATCAAATTGTTCCATTAATAACGCCGGGCGCTTACCTTCAAGCAGTAGATTCTCGAAAGCTAAAAGTCGCATGGCATGTTGCTGGGCGTTATCGTGGACCTCACCTAGGAGAACGATTGGCTTACTTCGCACGGCATCGTTAAGAATCAGTTGCCCCGTATCCATTGGATGCGAGTTCGACCTTATGGCGCAGCCAAAACTGAGCAACAAAAATAGTGTAAGCATAAGTACACGCGCCAAGCTCCGATGGGTGTGAAACTTCAACATTGAGCCAACTCCTTTTTTAATTACGCCGTTTTCTATTAAACGGGTACCTGAGCATACGGTTTTTTCTAATATGAACTGCGGATAAACCTTACTTTCAAGCTATCAGATCGCAGTAGATACCGTGATC
>JAYWIG010000299.1:0-7771 GCA_043789035.1 Betaproteobacteria bacterium | reverse complement strand
TTGGCGTTAGTTATCACCTGTGGAAAGGCGATGGCAAAACACCTGGTATGCGAGTAGAGCATGTGGGAGCATCTTATACTCGCCTGCTGGGGCGCTGGAATAACGAAGCATCGCAAGCAAACTTGTGGTTCGGAGTTGACGCTGGAAACGTGCGTGACGCCTTGAACTTTAATGGCACCCGATTTGGCTACATGCCCAGTATTCAGTTTGATTGGGAAACTACCCGACTTTATGCTTTGGTGTATGCCAGTACACTGCGAACGAAGAGTTCGCCGCAGTACGACACCTACAAAATGCAACTTGGTTTTAGTTTTTTCGAAGCTGAATATGATGAATGGCAGCCATGGCTTGTGGTTGAAGCTAAGCACATGCCCGGGATGTACGAAAAACCCGAGGTAACGCCTTTTTTGAGAGTCATTAGTAAATCGTTATACATTGAAGCTGGTGCAAACTTACAAGGCAAACCGCGCATCGGTTTAATGAAGGTCATACATTTTTGAAAGTCAACACATGAAGTTTATAAAACTACTCCTAGTATTTTTGTTCGCTGCCTTTGCTGCGGTTGCCTATGCAAACCCATCAACCATCCGCGCCGAAGTGAACGGTATGGTGTGTGCCTTTTGTGCGCAAGGCATTGATGCAAGGCTGCGTAAGAATACGGCTACTAAAGATGTTTTCGTTAACTTGAAAAATCGCATCGTGGCGGTCGAAATTAAGCAAGGCACGACCTTTAGTTTAGAAGACTTTAAGGCAGATATCTTGGAGTCTGGATACTCGGTGACCAAAGTTGAGTATGTTGTTCAGCCCCTGTCAGAAATTAGAGCGTCGTACAAAAAGTGAGTCGAACCACGAAGTTTAGTGGGTTCCTGTCTTTATTCGCAAGCAGTTCTACACTACTTTGCTGTGCATTACCTGCGCTTCTAGTGGCAATCGGTGCGGGTGCAGCATTGGCAGGTATCGCAACTAACTTTCCTGCGCTAGTTTGGCTATCGGAGCATAAGGACATTACTTTTGGTTTTTCAGCTGTAATGCTCGGCGTTTCGGGATGGCTGCAGTGGCGCGCCCGAAGTGAACCTTGTCCGATTGAACCTCAAGCAGCACAATCATGTGAACGAACTCGCATAGTTTCAGGACGCGTTTTTTTGGCAAGCTTAATTATTTTTGCGATTGGTTTTGTCTTCGCATTTGTATTGCCGCTACTCAATGAATAGTAAGGTTAGAAATTCTTCAATAAATCAGAGTCTTGCATAATTGGGGGCATGAAAAATCCTCGCACTACTTTCGTTGTTTCTAATCGGCGCGCTTTAATTCAATTAGGCTGGGCAAGCAGTGTTGGCCTAGCGGGTAGCTCATTATTTGGATGCGCAATGTCTGGCTCGTCATTTTTGCGGGAGTTGCAGGGTGTCACACCGTTCGCATTGGGAGTTGCCAGTGGCTGCCCGCAACCCGGTAGCGTGGTGTTGTGGACTCGCTTGGCCACTCCAGCCGGTAGCGGTAAAACGATTCCCGATACGACTATCGATGTACAGTGGGAGCTTGCCGAAGATGATAAGTTCGTACGTGTCGCTGCCAAAGGTATCGCTCAAGCTGTACCACAACTAGGCCACAGCATTCACGTCGAACCGAAAAATCTGAAACCGCAGTGCCGCTATTGGTATAGGTTTCGAGTGGCCGATGTTTTGAGCCCCACCGGCACGACAATTACTGCGCCGCTCAATGATTCAATGGCATCTAGTTTGCGGGTGATATTGGCTTGTTGCCAGAACTGGGAAATAGGCTACTTTCACGCATGGAAGCATGCGGTTGAAGAGCAGCCAGACGTTATTCTGTTTAATGGCGATTACATTTACGAGTACGGCCCGAATAAATCACCCGGCAGGCCAAGGTTACACAACAGCCCAGAAGTAAAAACGTTAAGTGAGTATCGGGAACGTTACTCCCTATATAAGTCGGATGTGCACTTGCAGGCAGCTCATGCCGCAGCACCGTGGATAACGACTTGGGACGATCATGAAGTAGCCAATGACTACGCCTCAGATCGCGATGAACAATTGCGCGATGGTTTTTTACAAAGGCGGGCAGCGGCGTATCAAGCTTATTGGGAAAACATGCCGGTGCCGATAGGCATGCTTGACATTGCCGCGTTACCAGCGATGCAGATTTATAACCGCTATGCCTGGGGCAGGCTCGCGCAGTTTCATGTCCTTGACGATCGGCAATACCGTGACTATCAGGTTTGTCCGCAGCCTGGTCGCGGTGGTGGCGGCACGGTGTGGCGTGATCAATGCGCTGCGCTTGATGATCCGAAACGCTCGATGCTCGGTGTAAAGCAAGAGGCTTGGCTGGCCGACGGTTTAAACAAAGCCGATGCGACTTGGACAATTATTAGCCAGCAAACTCTGATGGCGCACATGAATCAAGCATTAGACGCTGAGCTTGACAAAGGGCGTGAACGATTTTGGACCGATGGTTGGAATGGCTACCAACCGGCGCGTGAGCGACTGATCCAAAGTATCGTGAACGCGCAAGTTGTTGGCCGGGCAAGAGATACTTTGGTACTCGGTGGCGATGTGCATGCTTGGTATTTAGCCGATTTGCAGCAACAAAAGGAAGTGGCGCTAAAAGGCAAGGCGGCACCAATCGTAGCGAGTGAAATTTGCGGTAGCAGTATTACGTCGAGCTCTTGGCCGCAGCAAGTTTCGGAAAAGATTATTCGAAACTTACCTCACTATCACTACACTCGGTCTGATAAGCGCGGCTACACATTAGTCGACGTAAATTCGAAAGCGGCCACGATCCAACTAAGAGCCGTAGCTGATGTGAAGCAGGTCGAGTCGCCAGTTCACACGGATGCCGCCTTCGTTGTTGAACGAGGGCGGCCCGGCGTTCAAGGAGCCTAGATCAATATTTACTTGATAAGGCCAGCACTACGACCTGCGCGCTCTAAACCTTTATAGTTCTCTGCCTTGGTTGGCACATACTTTGTGGCGCGATTAAGGGTGAGAATTTCTTTACCTTCGGCATCATTCATCGATAAATCCAAAAATGCTTTAGTCAACTTTTCACGCTGCGCTGCCGGCATATCGGCATGCACTGACCAGTTGTAGTTGAAATAGGGCGGTGTTGTGTAGAACACATTGGTTTTAGTTGTGTCAACTTTGTTGTCTGACACAAACTTACGCCAGACGGTGATGTCAAGTGCCGCAGCATCTACACGCCCGCTAACTACTGATGCAATGGTGGCGTCATGAGCGCCTGAATAAGCGACACGTTTGAAATCTTTGTCTGGATCAATGTTGGCTTCTAGCAAATAGTTGCGCGGCATTAAGTGGCCTGAGGTACTTGACTGCGAACCAAAGCTCACTTGTTTGCCCTTCAAATCGGCGAGTGATTTGATGCCAGAATCTGTGTTGGTAATGAATACCGAGCGAAACTGGGTATCCTCCTCACGCTGTGCAATCGGGATGATTTTGCCGTTCGAACGCAACTGAGCTTGAACATGGGTGAAGCCACCAAACCAAACAAGGTCAACTTGCTTGTTCACCAAGGCTTCCACCGCAGCAGGGTAATCATTTACTGCAGTGAACTCGACTTTCATGCCCATCACGCGTTCCAAGTATTTCACAATAGGGCCGAACTTGCGAATTTGCTCAGTGGCAGCTTCTTCAGGAATTGTGGTCACCTTCAACGTTTGGGTTTGAGCCTGTGCAACCAATGGCGCAACTGAAAATGCGCTAGTTAGGGCCAGCGCGCTTTGAAGCACGTTTTTGACTAGTGAACGACGAATATTCATGATTTCTCGCAGGTTGGTAAGCTTATGACCCCATATTGTAGTTTGGCTGGCAAAAACCTTACGACATACTTTGCAATTCGTGCGCCGGTTGTACACTTACTCTGACAACAAAATACTGGAGGCGAAGTTGAAAAATTACAATTTGTTAGGCGCTGCTATTGCAACGGCTGTTGCATTGTTTAGTGCGAGTTGCACCCAAATTCCTCAGCGTATCGAAGGTGCCGCTGAAGGAACTGGCGGCCCGCGATATGCAGTCGATGCTACCTGGCCTAAGCCGCTACCCAATAACTGGATACTTGGGCAGGTCGCAGGTATTGCTACTTCGAAAGATGACACGATTTGGGTTATTCATCGGCCTGCTTCCTTAACCGAGGACGAGCGTGGCTCGACTCTTACGCCTAAACGCTCGAAATGCTGCAGCGCCGCGCCGCCAGTGCTTCAGTTTGACCGGGCAGGCAACCTGTTAAAGTCTTGGGGAGGCAAAGCAGCGGGGCAAGCCTATGATTGGCCCGGCAATGAACATGGCATCTACATTGACCCTAAAGGCGATATTTGGGTGGGGGGTAATGCTGCTACTGATGGCATGCTGCTGAAATTTACTGCCGACGGTAAATTCTTGATGCAAATCGGCAAACCGGGCGCGAGTAGGGGAAGTAACGATCCTGAGCAACTTAGCCGCCCGGCCCACATGGAGCTCGATGAAGCCGCCAATGAGTTGTATGTTGCCGATGGCTATGGAAATCGCCGAGTGATTGTTTTTGATGCCAGCACAGGTAAATATAAACGCCACTGGGGGGCTTATGGCAAGCGTCCAGATGACGCAAAAATTCCTGATTACAACCCAGAGTCGCCGCAGTTTGGCATGCCTGTGCATTGTGTTCGGATGACCAAAGATAATCTCGTCTATGTTTGTGATCGCATGAATAACCGCATTCAAGTGTTCAAGAAGTCAGGAGAGTTTATTAAGCAGTTTGTTTACGAACCAACGACTCAGGGCTCAGGTTCGGTTTGGGATCTCGTGCCTTCAGAAGATCCTTCACAGCGTTACCTATTAGTTGCTGATGGCACGAACAACGAAGTGCGGATTACTTTGCGTGAAACCGGCGAGGTGGTGGGTACATTTGGTCGCCCCGGTCGCCAAGCGGGGGATTTTCATTGGGTGCACAACATCGCTATTGATTCACAAGGCAGTGTATATACGTCCGAAGTTGATACCGGCAAGCGCGCCCAACGATTTATTCGTAAAAACTAGCGAGTCTTTGCACACTAGGCTTTAAGTCTTTTGTCCTAGAACATTTGGAGGCGTTTCGCTAGAGTCGTCTTCAGCTGTTGTGACGGGCCCTCTGCCGCTAAATCGATCTAGCGCTAAGTAAATAACTGGCGTAATGAACAGCGTGATGGCCTGTGAAAAAATCAAGCCGCCTACGACAGCTAAACCCAATGGCTGCCGTAACTCCGCCCCAGCACCTAGGCCCAACGCAATAGGTAGCGCACCCATCATAGCCGCGAGGGTCGTCATCATGATTGGCCTAAACCGCAATATGCAAGCCTCACGAATCGCATTAAATGGTGTATAGCCTTGATGACGTTGTGCATCGAGTGCGAAGTCGATCATCATGATCGCGTTCTTCTTCACAATACCAATAAGCAGCAAAATGCCGATGGTCGCAATGATAGTTAAGTCCTGCCCGAAGATCATCAAAGTACCCAATGCTCCGACAGCGGCTGAAGGCAAGCCAGCAAGAATAGTGATCGGATGAATATAACTTTCATACAACACACCAAGTAGTACATAAATGACTAACAATGCGCCGATAATCAAAACTGCTTGGCTACCTTGTGAGTTTTTAAATACCGCGGCGTCCCCACCGTATTTTGTGATGATCGAGGTCGGCATACCGATAGCTTCGCGGGTTTTTTCGATCATGTTGGTCGCATCACCTAATGCCGCTCCCGGCGCTAAGTTAAAAGACACCGTTACCGCTTGAAGTTGACCAACGTGATTAATCGACGTCGGGCCCACGCCCCGGCTAACGGTCGCGAATGCCGACATTGGTACTAGCGTGCCAGTCGCCGATCTCACATAGATATTGTTGAGCGCCGATTCGTCCTGCTTGGCCTCAGGAGCGACTTCCATGATGACTTGATAGCTATCCGATGGTAAATAGATGGTCGATACCTGCCGCTCACCGAATGCACTGTAAAGGGCGCTACGTATGGCATCGATTGAAACGCCCAATGTGTTGGCTCTGTCTCTGTCGATTTTTAGTTGTGCTTGCAAGCCGCGCAATTGTGCATCGCTAGTCACATCTCTAAACATTGGGTCGGCACGTAAGCGCTCTTGCAGTTTTGTGGCCCATTCGTTAATTTCGTCGGCCTTAATACTTTGCAAAATATACTGATACTGCGCTTTACTTTGGCGCCCGCCCAACTGCAAGTTTTGAATAGGGCGCATAAACACATTGATGCCAGAGACTTCACGCAATTTCTTGCGTAAACCTTCGACCACTTGCTTCATTGGCGGCCGTTGGTCACGTGGCTTTAATGTGACGAACATCCGGCCGGTATTTTGGGAGCCACTACCGCCGTTGAAAGAGCTTACCGCTGCAACTGCTGGATCGGCTCGAAACACCGCAGCTGCACGCTCTTGCAAGCGAACCATTTCAGGGAATGATGAATCTTCAGATGCTTCGGTAGAGACTGTGATTTGGCCGATGTCTTCTTCTGGGAAAAAACCTTTCGGGATCACCATGAACATCCACACCGTTAAGCCGAAGGTTACCAGTGCTACCAAGAGCATGAGTTTGCGCCAGCGTAATGCTGCGTCAAGCATGCGGGTGTACAAGCGAAGCGTGAAGTTAAATGCATGCTCAAAGCTGCGAACGATAAAGCCAGGCTTACGCATTTTCGATTCGTCTTTCAGCAGACGGCTTGCCATCATAGGTACTAGCGTTAGCGAAACAAAGGCCGACACTACGATTGCCAAGCCGACCACAACAGCAAACTCGTGAAACAGTAAACCGATGACACCTGGCATGAAGAAAATCGGAATGAACACAGCAATGAGTGAGGATGAGATCGACAAAATCGTGAAACCGACTTCACGTGAACCTTTGAGCGCTGCTTGGAAAGGTGGCATACCTTCTTCCACATGGCGCATGATATTCTCTAGCATCACAATGGCATCGTCGACGACTAATCCGACTGCTAGCGTAAGGCCCAATAATGAGATATTGTCTAAGCTGTAACCTAAGCCCCACAGTAATGCGACCGCACCTAGCAGCGACACTGGTAAGGACAAAGTTGGAATAAGCGTAGCCACAAAGCGACGCAAGAATAGGAAGATCACCAACACCACTAGGGCAATCGTGCCCATGAGCGTTAGGTTCACATCGTGCAATGCTTCGCGTACCGATACCGATCTATCGTTTACGGGAGTGAGCGAAATTGATTGTGGAAGTTGTGCTGAAAGGCCTGGCAACGCAGCGCGTACCGAATCGACAACTTTGACAGTATTAGCTCCGGGCTGTCGCAATATAGCTAGTGTGATCGAAGGGTCGCCGTTCAAATTAGCATAAGTCTTAGTGGTTTCAACGCTATCGGATACAAGCGCTATGTCGCGTAAACGCACCGGGTTACCTGCACGGTTAGCCACAATCAAATCGGCAAACTCGGCTGCGTTCTTGAGCTGCTTGTTCGCTTGTAGTGTCAGCATTTGCTGAGGGCCATCGAGCGTTCCAACAGGGGTATTTACGTTGGCTGCTTTGAGGGCAGCCGAAAGCTCATCCAAACCAATATTGCGAGCAGCAAGGGCTTCTGGGTAGACCCGGACTCGAACGGCGAATCGCTTTGCGCCAAAAATATTAACCTGGGCAACACCTGTTATCGTGGACAGAGAGGGAGATATTAAATGTTCAGCGTAGTCTTGCAAATCAGACATTTGCATTGAGGGCGAGGTCATCGCAATTAACAACACTG
>JAYWIG010000298.1:0-31829 GCA_043789035.1 Betaproteobacteria bacterium | reverse complement strand
GCTGCCGTGGCTTGGGTAGCGGCATCGTTGATGTGATAGACCACTTTGTCTTGCGCGTTCGCAGCCGGGCTGACTAGGGCAAATGCCAAAAATGACGTGGCGGCGATAAGTGCATTGCGAAGAATATTCATGGTTGACCTTTTTAAGATGACTACTGCATTTTGGCATTGATCGCTACGGCGCACGCATCGAAGACGCTCGTGCCTACGCGGACGCCTAGTTTTGCGGCTAGTTCATTGACGAAGCTAACCACGCCGTGGGAGTAGCCGTCTTGCGCCTCACCAATACGTGCGGAGGTATGCGAATAACAGGCGCAAGCCAAATGTACGGCTTGCATGGCCTCTAAACAGTAAACACCTGCGCTGTCTTTGCCTACCCCAGCATCGTTGAAGAACACGATGCGAGGCCTTTCCGGGTTGTCGAGCGCAAAGCCAGTTGAAGAGCGCCCGCCATGCGAGCCAGACACAATCACCGCATCGAGGGCTGAGGCGTCGATAGCGGTAATTGAATCGAGCAAGATGGGGGGAGTAATCAAATCACTATTCAAATATCGCCTTTAAATTTTCAGGAATAAGTGCTGCTTTGAGCTTATAACTATCAGCCAGTTTCTCACCTAAAAACCGAACCGAGTAGCCTTCGAGAAGAAAGGTTTCGGAGCCATCTTTTTCTTTGCGCACAACGCGATGGTTAGTGCGAAATGTTTTGCTCGTCCAGCTCACAATCGTTGATTTGATAGTGATAGTTTGATTAAAGGTTGCTGGTGACTTAAAAGTTGCGCCAGAATCGATGAGAGGCCATGCCCATAAATTCAACTCCTTTTGGATGCGCTCGGCCGGCCATTCGGATTGCTCCCACATGACATGAACGGCCATATCCATCCACCGGTAAAAGTTGGGGAAGTACACAATGCCTGCCGGGTCGCAATCGCCAAAACCGATGCGCACATCGAAACTAAATTCTTTACTCATGAATGCACTTTACATAACGAGTGATGAAATTGGCGGTAACTTCGAACCAAACTTTTCGTTAATAGTTTTGGCCGCATTATCGAGTTGCGCAACGGTTTCATCATCGATGGGCATTACTTGCGCGCGTTTTTTTCGAGAAGCGCGTTCAGGATCACCTGGCATCAAAATCGCGTCGTGGCCAGGGGCCAACTCTGACGATTGCACCCATTCGGTAAACTCACGGGCTTGGGTTTCGAACCAAGCCATATGCCCCATCTTCCTTGGGTCAAACACAATGGCTAACATATTGTTCCAAATGCCGTGCTTGGCAAAGACATGTTCTTGCGTCGTAGTTTCACCACCGATCAGCGCGGCTCCCAAGAGTTCGCAAACCATGGAAAGCGCATAACCTTTATGGCCCGCTGCCGTGACTAGCGCACCGAGTTTGCCGTCGTCTCGCTCGAATAAAACGCCTGGGTTGTTGGTAGGGTTGCCGTGTGCGTCGATGAGACTATTGTCGGGCACTGGTACGCCCTTGTTGTAAGCCACGCGAACTTTGCCTTGGGCAATAGCGCTAGTTGCGAAGTCGAGCACGATAGGCTCTGCACCGGGGCGAGGTATGCCAACTGTAAATGGGTTGGTTACGAAGCGGGCTTGTTTTCCACCGTGCGGTGCAACCCACCATTGGCTCACTGCGTTGGTGAAGTGAATCGATACAAGGCCTTGCGAGATAGCCTGTTCAGCCCAGTGGCCAACGCGACCTAAATGATGTGAATGACGCAAGCCCATCACACAGACGCCATGCTGCTTGGCGCGTTCGATAGCAATGTTCATGGCCTGATAGGTCACTGATTGCCCCATTCCGCGTTTGGCGTCGACGGAGATCATTGCTCCGGTGTCTGAGGTTATTGCCACTTGTTGATTGAGTTTCAACTCATCAACCATCAGCGACAAAGTATAGCGGGGTACCATACCAATGCCATGTGAATCATGGCCCGCCAAGTTCGCGCCAATGAGATGCTCTGCGGTCAGCATTGCTTCTTCTGCGCTGCTGCCAGCCGCTAACCAAAAATTGTTTACCCAAGCTTTGAGCGCCTCAGTTGGGAAGTCTTTTTCCGCCATGTCAATGTCCTGTTGATCTTCAAGAGACCAAGAGTTTAGCAACGTTTGGGCTAAAAACTTAGGCGAAAGCGGTGACTACCCTATTTCGACCGGCGACTTTTGCATCATGAAGCTTGGCGTCAGCTTCGACTAACGCCTTGCTTAAGCTCACTGATTCATCGTAAAGCGTTACGCCAATACTGACGGTAATGTTGATAGGCGTTGCGCCTAAAAATAAAGGTGATTGCTCGATCTCAAAACGTAGGCGTTCGGCCACTTTCGAGGCTTCTTCTCTATTTCCTACCGGTACGATAAGGCCAAATTCTTCGCCGCCGTAGCGAGCTACCAAAGTGTCTTTACGGACGCTGGATTTAATCTGTTTACTCACATGCTTGAGCACGCTATCGCCTACTTCATGGCCGTATTTGTCGTTAATATAGCGAAGGTGATCGATGTCAACCACCATGAGAGCCAAGCCCAAAGGGTGGTCTTTTAACCAACGCTCGGAGTCTTGTAAAAGATATTGTCTCGAGGCTAACCCGGTTAATGGATCGAGTTGAATGCGGCGATGCATGTCTTGCCGATGGCGAAGTTGTACTGACCAAACAACGAGTAATGCCCCTGCGCAAGTGGCAATCGCAAAGTTAAGGCGGGGATGCTGTGCATTTGTGTCTATATTGCTTAAGATGCGTACGCAGTTAAACAAAATCCAGCCAATCATCAGCACCATGAGCGCAATACTGGCCTGTCGAATCTGTTTTCCTTGTTTGCCAGAAACATCTTGGTGTGAGCATGCTTCTATCCATCGAATAACTGCGGCCAAGAGAAATAAATTTAGGGCAATTTCTCTGGTCCAACCGCCCAACCCAAGCAGGCATATACTAACCACACCAAAGATGACTAACTGCGTGCTATTAGAGTCTTTTTGATCGCATGAGCTTCTCAACGCTTGCGTCATGGCAACCCAGGATGCCACGATCAACGGCCAAGAGAAGATATCAAGCTCTTTAAAATGCCCCTGGAAAGCGGCTAAACCTTGAAAGGCTACGCCCAGCGACCCGCACAGCAAGGCAGCCGCAGTGCTGCCCATACTGGCGTAAGTTGAGCTACCACCGCGAAGAACAAACACTGCAAATGCGGCCAAAAGCAGGAAAGCCGCCGAAGTAAGGTTAGTGGTAACTAGTTCTAGTGGGGGCAACATAACTCTCTAGGTGGAAATTCAGGCGAAAAGCTAACAAGTTCCTAGTATTTCAAAAAGTCAGGTTGTATGCTCGCCCTATCCGATCAAAGGGCGAAATGGCCGATAGGTAAGGCTAACTTGATAAAATCAGTAAATGAAAATTAATACTTCTTTGCCTGTGAAATCCCCCATCGAGGCCCTACTGCGTCAGCATCTGGATAACCGTATCCTGATATTGGATGGCGCAATGGGCACGATGATTCAGCGCTACAAGCTAGATGAAGCTGCATATCGCGGTTCTAGGTTCGCTAGCCTAAAGCAAGACGTTAAAGGCAATAACGAGTTGCTGTCACTTACGCAGCCGCAAATTATTCAGGAAATTCATGAAGGCTATTTGGCCGCTGGTGCTGATATTTTAGAAACCAACACTTTTGGTGCAACTACCATTGCCTTGGCCGATTATGAGCTGGAACACTTGGCTTATGAACTTAATTTAGCGTCTGCGCAGTTAGCTCGTGCTGCCTGTAATAAGTTTTCTACCAAAGAAAAGCCGCGATTTGTAGCGGGGGCGCTCGGACCGCAACCAAAAACAGCATCGATTTCGCCGGATGTGAATGACCCCGGTGCACGGAATGTGACTTTCGACGAATTACGCGCCACCTATTATCAGCAAACAAAAGCCTTGATCGAAGGTGGCGTTGACCTCTTATTGCTTGAGACAATTTTCGATACTTTGAATGCCAAAGCTGCCCTTTTCGCGATTGAAGAGTTGTTTGCTGAGCGTGAAGCGCAAGGTTTGCATCGTTTGCCTTTGATGATTTCTGGAACCGTGACAGATGCTTCGGGGCGGATTTTGTCTGGCCAAACAGTGGAAGCTTTTTGGAATTCGATTCGCCATGCAAAGCCACTCACTATTGGATTGAACTGTGCGCTCGGTGCTGCGCTGATGCGCCCGTATATTGAGGAGCTGGCCAAGATTTCCGACACCTATATCTGCGTGTATCCGAATGCTGGCTTACCAAATCCGATGTCTGAAACCGGTTTTGATGAAACGCCGGAAGTGACATCTAGCTTACTGAAAGAGTTTGCCGACGCTGGTTTTGTGAACATTGCTGGTGGCTGTTGTGGCACTACTCCTGAGCACATCGAAGCGATTGCCAAAGCCATTCAAAACAATGCCCCCAGGCAATACACGACTAAACCTAAAGAGCTTCGCTTATCTGGCCTGGAAGCATTTAACGTCACTGAGACTAGTCTTTTCGTGAACGTGGGCGAACGTACCAACGTAACAGGCTCGAAAGCCTTTGCTCGCTTGATCTTGAATGAACAATACGATGAAGCCTTGCAAGTCGCTCGCCAGCAAGTTGAAAATGGCGCACAAGTAATTGATGTGAACATGGATGAGGCGATGTTAGATTCGCAAAAAGCCATGGCCCGCTTTATGAACTTGATTGCTTCTGAACCAGATATCGCCCGGGTGCCGGTGATGATCGACAGTTCGAAATGGTCCGTTATCGAAGCTGGTTTGAAGTGTGTGCAAGGCAAAGCGATTGTTAATTCCATCTCGATGAAAGAGGGTGTGGAAGAATTCATTCGACAAGCTACTTTATGTAAACGCTATGGTGCGGCGGTGATTGTTATGGCCTTCGATGAGAAAGGCCAAGCAGATACCTATGAGCGAAAGATTGAAATTTGTGAACGCGCTTATCGAATCCTCGTCGATACGGTGGGCACAGCACCAGAAGACATTATTTTCGATCCGAATATTTTTGCGATTGCTACCGGCATTGAGGAACATAACAATTACGCGGTTGATTTCATTAACGCCACACGATGGATTCGAGAGAACCTTCCATACGCTAAAGTATCTGGCGGCGTATCGAATGTAAGTTTTAGCTTCAGAGGTAACGACCCGGCGCGGGAAGCGATTCATACCGTTTTCCTTTATCACGCCATTCGCGCTGGTATGTCGATGGGTATTGTGAATGCCGGCATGATGGGTGTTTATGACGAACTCAGCCCCGAGTTGCGCGAGCATGTGGAAGACGTTGTATTAAATCGCCGCGATGATGCAACCGAGCGGATGATTAACATAGCGTCTAGCTTAAAGGCAGGCGGTGCTAAGAAGGAAGAAAACTTAGAATGGCGTAGCAAAACCGTGAACGAGCGCTTGGCTCATGCGCTCGTCAATGGCATGACGCAATTCGTCGTAGAAGATACGGAAGAAGCCCGTGCGGCGATTCAAGCCCGTGGCGGCCGCCCGATTGAAGTGATCGAAGGGCCGTTGATGGACGGCATGAACATCGTGGGTGATTTGTTTGGCGCCGGGAAGATGTTCTTGCCGCAAGTGGTTAAATCAGCGCGCGTGATGAAGCAAGCCGTGGCCCATTTAATTCCCTACATCGAAGCTGAGAAAAAAGCCTCAGGCAATACGCAGAGCCGAGGCAAGATTGTGATAGCCACAGTCAAAGGTGATGTACATGACATCGGCAAAAACATTGTGACCGTGGTGTTGCAATGTAATAACTTTGATGTCGTGAACATGGGCGTGATGGTGCCTTGCTCAGAAATTCTGGCCAGAGCCAAAATAGAAGGTGCCGATGTAATTGGTTTGTCTGGGCTGATCACGCCATCTCTCGAAGAGATGGCATATGTGGCCAAAGAAATGGAGCGTGATGACTACTTCCGTATGCGTAAGATTCCGCTGCTTATCGGGGGCGCGACGACATCGCGTGTCCATACGGCTGTAAAAATTGCACCTAACTATTCAGGCCCCGTGGTGTATGTGGCGGATGCCTCGCGTTCTGTGCCCGTTGCTCAGAGTTTGATTTCGCAGGATAGTCGCTCGAAATATGTCTCTGATTTAGTCATCGAGTACGACCGAATTCGTGAGCAACATGCTGCCAAAAAAGGCCCCACTTTTGTGAGTTTGGCCGCAGCACGTGCTAACAAAGCACCGATAAATTGGAATGGTTATGTACCGCCGAAGCCAAAGTTTATTGGTAAGCGATTGTTTAAAAATTATGATCTGGCAGAAATTGCGAAGTACATTGATTGGTCGCCGTTTTTCCAAACATGGGATTTGCATGGGCCATACCCTTCGATCTTAAAAGACGAAGTTGTTGGCGAATCGGCGAGGCGTGTTTACTCCGATGGCATTGCGATGTTGAAGCGAGTCATAGATGGCCGTTGGTTAACTGCCAATGGCATGATTGCCTTTTTGCCAGCGAACACAATCAATGACGATGACATCGAAGTTTATACCGATGAAACTCGTACGAATGTAGCTTTCACCTACCGTAACCTTCGCCAGCAAACTGAAAAGCCACAAGGCGTTGACAACAAGTGCTTGGCCGACTTTATTGCACCTAAATTCATCGCTGGTAAACCGTCTGGCATGCAAGATTACATCGGTATGTTTGCATTAACAGGTGGCCTTGGCATCGAGAAAAAGGAAAAGGAATTCGAAGGGCTGTTGGACGATTATTCGTCGATTATGTTGAAGGCGATCGCCGACCGTTTCGCCGAGGCCTTTGCAGAATGCTTGCATGAACGCGTGCGCAAAGATTTGTGGGGCTACGCACCGAATGAAGCGTTGAGTACGGAGCAATTAATCAAAGAAGCTTACCAAGGTATTCGTCCGGCTCCCGGGTACCCTGCGTGCCCAGAGCACACGATTAAGCGCGATATGTTCAATTACTTGCAAGCGCAAGATATCAACATGCAGTTAACAGAGAGTTACTCGATGTTTCCTGCAGCTAGTGTGAGTGGTTTTTATTTCTCTCACCCGCAATCGCAATACTTTAATGTGGGCAAGATCGCGACCGATCAGTTGAAAGACTATAAAGATCGGTCGGGCCGTGATGAGGAAGAGCTACGCAGGGCCTTGGGGCCGGTGCTGGTTTAAATCACACGGTTTAATCCGCGGGGTTCAAGCCACACGCGGTTCAAGCCACAAATACCCGGCTATCCATTTCACGCAACCTTGGGCTGACCGTGATGCTTTTCGGGCACTGGGCGAGCACATCTTTTTCAAGATCTAGCCCAGGTGCAATCTCGGTGAGCATCAGATGGTTTTGTTCATCGAGTGCAAATACGGCGCGCTCAGTTACGAATAAAATTCGAGTGCCGAGAGACGCAACATAAGGCGCGTTGAACGAAAGGTGACTGACCTTTTCGACCAGCTTGGCGCTTCGCCCTTCTTTGACGATGCGCAACTTGCCATCGTCAACGGCTATCTCTAAACCCCCCGCCGTAAGCGTACCTACAAACACCAAAGTTCGGGTTGCTTGCGAGATGTTGATAAAGCCTCCGACCCCCGCAATGATTCGGGTTGCGCCTTCGCCAAACATGCTCACATTCACATTGCCTTGCACATCGAACTCGCCGATGCCAAGGAAGGCCATATCAATACCGCCACCGTCGTAAAAATCGAACTGTGCGGGTTGATCAACGATGGCTTGCGGATACGCACTCGCACCGAACGAAAGGCCATCAGCTGGAGTTCCACCAATTGGCCCCGCTTCGACGGTGAGAACAAAACCGGAAATCCCCGCTGCTTGTGCAGTGCTGCCAACATTGGCGGGCATGCCAACACCTAGATTCACAATGCGCGGTTTATGAGTGGCAATTTCTAAGGCGGCTCTTCGTTGTGCCAGGACTCGTGGAGTTAAGAGCTCGCTTTTAAATTTAATTGCTTGAACAACCCCTGACGGATTGCCGATAGTGTGCGGTGCCGCTGCCGTATATGCAGGATTACTGCGCTCTGCAAAGGTCATTGCGTGTAGCTCAGGGTCGTCTCCTACAACGACGATGTGATCGACCAAAATGCCTGGCACGCGCACGAGGTTTGGTGGCCCTGCTTTGTCATTCAAGTATTTCACTTGAGCGATAACAATGCCGCCAGAGTTTTTCGCAGCTTGAGCAATCGCGAGTAGCTCATGATGAAATGCTTCGTCTTCGCAGCTTATGTTGCCTTGCGCATCAGCACTTGTGCCTCGCAGTAATGCGCAATGGATCTTAAAAGGCACATACTGCAAATACTCTTGCCCGTCTATCGTTAAAAGTTTAACGAGAGGTTTGTTTTCTTGCCCGGGCGGCGGTGGGCATTCATTGAGTTTGCCACCACCATGCCGTGGGTCTACAAAGGTGTGTAAACCAGTTTTAGTAATAACACCGGGTTTGTCTCCAGCAATTGCTCGATACAAATGGGTGATCACCCCTTGCGGTAAGTTAAAGGCTTCTGCTTGGTTGTTGAGCGCCAAAGTCGATAACCTTGGTGCCGAGCGCCAATGCCCGCCAATAATTCTGGTGGTTAGGCCAGCGTGCCCAAAGTGGTTAACGCCTTTATTGCCTCTATCGCCTTGGCCAGCCGAATACACCAAGCAGAGTTCTCTAGGCTGCGAATGTGCAAGAAAGCGTCTCTCTAATGCGCTGGTGACTGCTTCGGCATGCCCTGCACCGACAAAACCGGCGGTTGCTACAGTCCAGCGATCTTGAATTAAGGCTGCCGCTTGGTCCGCCGTCAGTACACTCACCACTCAAACGCCCCAAGTAATCTCTTTGTCCGCGCTATGGGCGCGCTGCATCATCTCGATAAAAGGTAAAGCTCGCTGGGCTAGCGATATTTTTGGTTTGCCCTCATCGTCATCGGCCTTGTCGGAACTACCTTCGGCGCTCTTTTGAACCGCCACAGCTTTATTGAGTGCGTCAATGGCCGCAGGCATTGCATCGGGCACAATAACGCCTTGAGGGCCTTTTTGCTTACCGATGATGTGCAAAAGCGCTTCTGCCACGTCACTAGTCATCACTAATGAACCTGTCGCACGTGATTTGAATTCGTAGATCATCGTTTACCTTAGAAAACTTGTTTGTTGATCATAAACCCATCTTGGCTCAAATCACTTCGTTTATGCGTGCTGCTGTTCTGCATGTTGATCTTTGCTGGCTGCATGCCAACCTTTAATTGGCGTGAGGTTCGATTAGAGGAGCAAAAAATTGCAGCTACTTTTCCGGGCAAAACCGATAGCATCACCCGTACCATTGATTTAGCCGGTACAAAATTACCGATGACGATGCAGGGAGTGAAAGTCAAGGAGTTGTCCTACACAATAGCTTGGGTGAAGCTGCCTGATGCGACACCTGAGTCGAATTTAGCCCCGAACATACTTGCTTCGATGCAACTTGGCATGTTGCGAAATATGGGTGCCGCAACGCTGGATGGTTCGGCGGCCAAAATGACACCAGAAATTACCGATGCCCAAATTCAATTAACCGATGTCTCTGGCAAGGCAATTAGTAAAGTTGCTGCGAAGAAAGTCATTGTCACACCAGCAGCTGGTTCAAAAGAAAGTGGCACCGAGATGCAAATGAATGCGCTTTTTGCGGCCCATGCAGGGTATGCCTTTCAAATTGTTGCGGTCGGTAGTGCGGAGCAATTTCGTCAGTCGGCTCAAGCGGCTGAAAGCGCTAAGATTTTCTTAGAGTCGGTACGCTTTATTGATTAGCGATTCGTTCTTTTTTCAAGGTCTATGTGCTGATTTTCCTTTGTTTCGCTAGCGGCTACTTTCTTTCCTTTGCGTTGCGGCAGATTAATGCCGTACTGGCCCAGCCGATGATGACGGAGTTTGGTTTAACCAACGCTCAGCTTGGTTCTTTGTCGAGCGCCTACTTTGTAAGCTTTGCCCTTATGCAATTGCCGCTTGGCTTGTGGTTAGATCGTTTTGGTTCGCGACGCACTCATTCATTGTTATTGTTGTTTTCAGTGGCCGGCTGCGTGTTGCATGCACTTGCCACAGGGTATGCGCAACTCTGGATTGGCCGGGCGTTGATTGGCGTCGGAGTGGCTGGCGCGCTCATGGCGGCGCTGCGGGCCTTTCGACATTTGTATCCAGCTAATAAGCAACAACCGCTTGCCGCTTGGATGTTGGCCTTCGGTTCAATGGGTGCGTTATCGACAACCTTGCCGGTTCAACTAGCATTGCCAGTGTTCGGTTGGCGTGGTGTTTTTTGGATTGCGGCGGGTTGTTTGTTTGCCTCAGCTTTGGCAATATTTTTTCTTTTGCCTAAAAACGAATCTACTTCCAAAGGCGAAAAATTTAGCTCCTACAAAGAAATCTTTTCTGAGCCCTATTTTTGGCGATTCGGCATTTTGTCGATTGTGGTTCACGGAAGTTTTGTTAGCTTGCAGTCACTTTGGATGGGGCCTTGGCTTGTGAAAGTGGTGGGCTTAACGCCGACTCAGTCAGCGCAAACTTTGTTCGCCTATACGGCAGTGCTGATGGTTGGTTTTTTGATGCTGGCGAAAATCTCCGTAAAGATTGCTGATGCAAAAGTGTTAAGGACCGTTTGCATTTCGTCGGCCTTGGCAATTACCTCCTTGCTTTTAATTGCCTTGCTTCCTGGCAAGGTATGGTGGCTATGGTTTGGCTATGCCATTGCTGGTCTATCATTTACGATGATTCAAACGCACGTCGCCATGCAGTTTTCAGACGATCAAAGCGGTCGCGCGCTGGCAGCCTATAACTTGCTCATTTTTGTTGGTGCGTTTTTCTCGCAATGGCTGTTTGGGGTACTGATCGACTACTTAAAAACGATGGTTCAAGAGCCTGAAGCCTTTCGCGGTTCGATGCTGGTATTCGTTTGCATTCAAGTAATCGCGCTTGGCGTGACGGTGTTTTGGTGGGTGCAACCGCCAAAAACTCGTTTAAATCCGTTCGTTTAAGGTAGAGGCACCCATCTAAGCTTGTTCATTTACCTTGCATTGCAGCAATTATGGGCTTATGTTGGAGGGTATGAAACTTCCTAACGTACTTTCATTTTTGCACGGGCTTGGTGACCCACCGCCTGAGCGGGTCACCCGTACACTTTCAATGGCTGATATTACAGCTTATAAAGCTTTTGTTTCTGCGCTTTCAGCACAGACGAAGTATCAGCGCACTTTAGGTGGAGCAATTACACCGAGCGAGGCACAGTTTATTCAGCTGCTGTCCCCAAAACCGCCTTTTGAAATCGTGCTTGGTACGTTTATTGGTGATGAGCTGTTAGCGGTTGGTCGCTTTGCGCCCGTGCTTGAAGTGAAGAAACAGAACAGAGTTCAGGTGAGTGAGTTCGCAATTACCGTTGCCGATGTTTGGCAAGGTATGGGCTTAGGTACTAGTCTGCTAAAGCAGCTTAAAGTTGAGGCTGCAAAAGTCGGTTATAGCCAAATGATGGCCTGGGTATTTGCTGATAACGTCGGCATGATTAGCTTGGCTCAAAGTCAAGGTTTTGCGATAGTTGTTGATAAAGAAGCAGACGTAGGCGTACAACGTCTTCAATGCTCGCTTTTGGCGACCTCGGCTTTGTTAAATGTGCGCACACCCAAAACCACTCCCGCCATCAATAAGCCAATGCCTAAGGCACTTAGCCAGCCAGGCGACGTTTCTCTCCAGAGATAGGCGTAGAGCAAGGCGCTGAGTGTCTCAAACACTATGAGCTGCCCAGCCAGAGATGTAGGTAGCCGCTGGCTAGCTTGGTTCCAAAAGAGCGTACCCAGCCAAGAGGCAAAAAAGCCGAGAATAAACATCAGCGATATGTACTTCAGCGGTGTTGAACCGAATACAGTCAGGACACTGAGTTCCTGCCCCTTCGCTAACGACAGGCCGATGATTCCAGCGTAACCTAGCAATGCCAACGGCAGTGTCGTTAAACCCTGAGCGGTTGCCCAAGTGCTCGAATTTAAGTTTGGCCGAAACTGTAGCCAACGAGAATTTCGAATCGGGTACCAAGTCCAGCATGCCAGAGCCACAAAAGCTAATGCGGCACCTCCTAAATGCTTCGTTACATTGAAACCAGAGCTTTGCTGTAGAAGAGTGAGCTCTTCATGATTAACGCAGGCAATACCGAGCGCAATGATGCCCAGCGGCAACGCTAATTTCCCCCATGGCAAACTAGCGTCTTTGAGATTGGCGCAGATCGCAATCACTACCGGCAAAGCGCCAATGATCATGGTTGGTAGCGGTGGTTCGGCAAGTTGAATCGCTGCTGCCAACGTGCTGTAGTAAATTAAATTACCCACCAACGAAAGCTTGCCCGCTTCAATCCAATCGGCGCGCTCTAAGGCGCGCAGCTTTTGCCGATCTGGCCATGAAATGACCAATGCAATTAAGCCAAATGCTAGGTAGCGGCCCACGGAGAGCAAACCCCCAGAATAGTCTGGCAGCAAGATCGGCGTAATAAACACCAAGCCCCAAAGCAGCCCAGCAGCGAGCGCATAAATAACGCCAACAATCATTAGGAAAATGAAATAATTTGACCAGCATCAGTATGCGTATCGCGCATTCGATATAAATGGTTTGCTTGATTGTGGGGGTGTGCGGCCGCTTCGACAAAGTCAAGCACCGGAGAAACACACGCATCGGTTTGGAGAGCAAGTCGCGCCCACTCATCACGAGTTTTGCTGGCAAACACAGAGGCAAATTTTTCTTTAGTGCTATGCCAGGTGCTGGCTTTGTATTGATGCTTTGGTTCTAAGGTTTCAGCCAGTCCAGTTAGGTTTAAAAGTTCGGCATAAAACTTCGCTTCGAGTGCACCCACGGCTACGAACTTTTGGTCTTTGGTAGGGTACACACAATAGAAAGGCAGTTTGCCATCGAGTAAATTATTTTCTCGTTGTAGGTTCCACACGCCACTGGCCAATAGGCCATAAAACATTGGTGTTAAGCCAACCGTACCGGCCAAAATGCTAGTTTGCGCAATGCCGCCTTTTTGAGTGAATCCTCTTCTGGCAAGTAGTGCGAGTACACCAACCACCAAATGCATTGCACCACCGCCAAAATCAGCGACTACGTTGACAGGTGGGTGAGGGCTGTCTGCTTTACCAATGGCGTTTAACAGGCCGCTCATGGCAAGATAGTTGATATCGTGGCCAGCTCTAGCTGCTAAATCGCCTTCACTGCCCCAGCCTGATAAGCGACCAATCACCAGCTGTGGAAAACGAGCTAACAGAGTATCTGGTGCAAGATTGAGACGCTCGAGAACGCCGGGCCTAAAACCTTCGAGCAACACATCGGTCGATGCCAAATGCGTCAATAACTGTTCGTGGTCTGCGCTGTTTTTCAAATCAAGCGTGAACACTTCTTTATCGATATTCAAGAAATCAAAGTTCTTGGCCATTGCCACGCCTAAACCCGGGTCATTGGGCGGCGATATGCGAGTAATGTGCGCGCCAAGGTCTTGCAACAATCGGCCGGCAAATGGCACTGGGCCTATGGCGTGAAGTTCGATAACTTTTAAGCCCTCTAGTGGCTTGTGTGGCTTGGCTGAAGTAGTGTTTTGCATGCCGATATTATGCGCGAACAGACGAGGTTGCTATTTCATCGCGATGGCCCTTCGCCATTGAATTGCTTCGGCGATATGCTCGCGACCAATGTCGTTTACGCCGGCTAAATCGGCAATAGTTCTCGCCACTTTAAGAACGCGGTGGATTGAGCGACCTGACCAGCTTAATCTTGCCAGAGCCATTTGGGTAAACTGCGATACCTCGGTAGAAAGCTCGCATACTTCGTTAACCTCAGCGGCACTTAGCAGCGCGTTTGCCCTTCCTTGCCTTGCTAGTTGGCGCACTCTGGCTAAGCTGACTCTTTCGAAAATGGTTTGCGAGCTTTCAGTTTCTGCGTCATTTTTTGATAAAAGCTCGCCCTCAGAAATGCTCGGCACGGTAATGTGTAAATCGATTCGGTCTAGCAGCGGGCCGGAGATACGCGCTTGGTAATTTTGTATGCGTTCAGGTGAGCAGCGGCATCGGCCCGAACTATGGCCAAGGTATCCACATGGGCATGGGTTCATGGCGGCAATTAATTGAAATCGCGCTGGAAATTCGCTGTGACGCGTACTGCGAGAGATGAGTACTTTGTGTGCTTCCAATGGTTCGCGCAGAGCTTCCAAAACTGATCGATTGAACTCGGCAAGTTCATCTAAAAACAAGACCCCTCCATGCGCTAATGAGATCTCGCCAGGTCTAGGTGGGTTACCTCCGCCAACGATGGCAGCTACCGAAGCACTGTGATGTGGCGCACGAAACGCTGGCTCACCAAGCGATAAGGCCAATCGATTGGCTTCGAGTAAGCCCCGTAAGCTCAGCATAGCCGCCTGAGTGAGTAGCTCTTGCGGGTCGCTCTTTGGAAGTATGCCGGGAAGGCGCTGGGCTAGCATTGATTTTCCGACACCGGGAGACCCAATCAGCATGGCGCTATGTTGGCCTGCTGCCGCTATTTCTAGTGCTCTTTTAGCGCCAGCCTGGCCTTTGACATCGCCAAAGTCTAGAGCGCTTTGCCGAAAACTTGGCAAACTAAAAGGCCCATGCGGTATGTTTGAAAGTGAACCTAACCCACCTAAAAAATGGGCAACCTCATCAAGCTTTGCCGCTGTTAATAAAGGCATGCTTTGCGGATAGCCTTCCTTGCTAATATTTGCGCCGAACCCAAGATGGTTGATTGCAGTTAGTTCTGCCTGATGTTCGTGAGGCATGACCAATATGCGTTTGCCGTCTTCAGGTAGTTTTCGATGGGCCAGCGCCAAAGCTAAGCCACCCAAGATGGGTTTGATCTGGCCTGATAAAGAAAGCTCCCCCACAAATTCATGTGAAGTCAATTTGGCTTGCAAACCGGGCTCTTGGATTTGCCCGCTGGCCACCAAAATCCCAAGAGCGATTGGCAAATCAAATCGGCCAGAGTTTTTCGGTAAATCGGCGGGCGCTAGATTAATGGTGATGCGTCGATTAGGGAAATCAAAGCCCGCGTGTTGAATCGCAGACCGTACCCGATCTCTACTTTCTCGGACTTCAGCTTCTGGCAGGCCAACCAAATGACAAGCCGGCAGGCCATTGCTGATATCGACTTCTACCCGAACTTCGGGTGCCTCAAGCCCTATAAGAGCGCGTGAAAAGACTTGGGCATAGCCCGTTAACTCGGTTGAATTCATCCCATTAGATTGCAGCTTTAAAGCAGCAATGGAAACTAGCCACTCGCCTTAACCGTTCGTCGCACCAAACTAAGGCGCAATTCCAACACATGCCAAAATAGTGCGCCTTAAGTGTATACGCCCCATTTTGGGGAGAAATATGCCTATTGAGCCTCGTTCTTTGATAAAAACAAGCTGGCATGAGAAATGCTCTGTTTTGTATTCCTCACAAAAATACACTTCTTATTCGGAGAAATAAAAATGTTGAAATCCTTCCTTTCCGCCTCTGCAGTTAGCTTAGTTGTAGGCTTAGTTCCTGCGATTGCTCAAGCGCAAGCCGCAAAAGCCCCTGAGCCTGATTACACTTTGACTGGCAACATTTCCTTGGTGTCGGATTACCGCTATCGCGGAATATCTCAGACCCGTTTGAAGCCAGCTCTTCAAGGCACCATTGATTTTGCTCATAAGAGCGGTTTTTACCTTGGTGCGTTTGGAACGAACGTTAAGTGGATTAAAGACGGTGGCGGCAAAGGCAATACAGAATTAGATCTGTATGGTGGCTACAAGGGCTCGATTGCAGGTGATTTGGGTTTCGACGTGGGATTGCTGCAGTACGTCTACGCGAACAACAACCTTAATCCAAGCGCGAACACGCTAGAGGCTTACGGTGGCCTCACCTACAAGCAATTCTCCTTAAAGTACTACCGGAGCTTAACCAACACCTTCGCCTTTGTTAACAGTAAGGGCAGCGGTTACATAGATGCAACCGGCACGTTTGATTTGGGTGATGGCTGGGGTGTAGCTGCGCACGTTGGCCATCAAACAATAAAGAACAACTCGTCATTTAGCTACACCGATTACAAATTGGGAGTAACGAAAGAACTCGTTGGATTTGTTTTTGGTGCGGCAATTGTTGGTGCCGATACCGACAGTTATTTGAGCCCGGCTCCTAAGCTTAAGAATTTGGGTAAAGCAGGCCTTGTTTTGTCTGTTGGCAAAAATTTCTAAACTAAAAGCTAAACGTTCGATTGCTTGCAGCGCGCGAGCGCTGCGAGACAAAAATACCAAAATAGTTGCAAAGAGGAAAGCATGAAACTCATAACAGCGGTAATTAAGCCGTTTAAATTGGATGAAGTACGAGAGTCGCTCTCTGGCATTGGTGTGCAAGGCATTACCGTGACAGAAGTTAAAGGCTTCGGTCGTCAAAAAGGGCACACCGAGTTGTATCGTGGTGCGGAGTATGTGGTCGATTTCTTACCCAAGGTAAAAATCGAAGCAGCCGTGGCGGACAACCTAGTTGAGCGCGCCATCGAAGCCATTGAGGCCGCAGCGCGTACTGGCAAGATTGGCGACGGAAAGATTTTCGTTTATGACCTTCAACAAGTCGTTCGCATTCGTACTGGTGAGACTGGCAACGAAGCGCTTTAATTTATAAGCGTTTAGTTCATCGTCACATCTTCTATTTAAGTTATCGAGAAAATCATGAGAAAAATTTTTCATCTGTGGGCTGTCGTTTTAGCCCTTCTAATTGCTCCATGGAGCATGTCTACTGCCGCCGACTTAGCACCGTCGGTAGTCAGTTTTGACGTTAACAAAGCTGAAGTTCCAGCGGCCGCCGCTGATGTATTGAAGGCGGTTGCTGATTTTGCTAAAGCCAACGCTGGCTCGAAGTTCCAAATCTCTGGCTTCGCTGATAGCACCGGCGATCTAGAAAAAAATAAAGAGTTAGCTAAAGCGCGTGCCATGGCCGTTCGTGATGCGTTGAAAGCAGCAGGTATTGCTGAAGACAGCATTGCCCTCGTAAAGCCAGCCGAAGCAGTTGCAGGCGGAAATGCTGACGCTGCCCGCCGCGTTGAAATTAGCCTTGCGAAGGCTGAAGCTCCCGCTGCTGCTGCTGCACCTGCTGCAGCTGCTGCACCTGCTGCCGCAGCAGAGGCCGCTCCCGCCGCCGCTACGCCGGTGCCCAATAAAGGTGACACAGCTTGGATGACAATTGCCACTGCATTGGTGGTGCTTATGACGGTCCCAGGATTGGCCCTTTTTTATGGCGGTTTGGTTCGAAGCAAGAACATGCTGTCAATCCTGATGCAAGTCATGGTGGTGTTCTCTCTCATCCTCGTACTGTGGATGGTGTACGGTTACTCAATGACTTTTGGAGGTGCCGGTAAGTTTTTTGGCAACTTCGATAAGGTGTTCTTAAAGGGCATTACGATTGAGTCGGTCGCCGCTACGTTTAGTAAAGGGGTGTACATTCCTGAGCTTACATTCGTCGCCTTCCAAGCAACTTTTGCCGCGATTACATGTTGCTTAATCGTCGGCGCATTTGCTGAGCGTGTGAAATTCTCTGCGGTATTGTTGTTCAGTGTCTTATGGTTTACTTTCTGCTACATCCCTATCGCTCACATGGTTTGGTATTGGGACGGCCCAGACGCGTTTACCTCAGCTGACGTTGTCGATAAGGTCACCGCCAACGCAGGTATGTTGTGGCAATGGGGTGCGCTTGATTTCGCGGGTGGTACTGTAGTCCACATCAACGCCGGTGTAGCAGGTTTAGTTGGCGCATTTGTCATCGGCAAGCGTGTTGGTTATGGCCGCGAAGCGATGGCTCCGCACTCGCTAACCATGACGATGATTGGTGCTTCCATGTTGTGGGTTGGTTGGTTCGGCTTTAACGCGGGATCTAATCTTGAAGCGTCTGGTGGTGCGGCATTGGCTTTCATCAATACATTGATTGCTACGGCAGCGGCTACGCTTTCATGGACATTTGGTGAGTGGATGAGCAAAGGCAAGCCTTCGATGTTGGGTGCAGCTTCGGGCGCTGTCGCAGGTTTGGTTGCCATTACGCCAGCTTGTGGTTTTGTAGGTGTAAGCGGTGGCCTGATCATTGGTTTGATCGCCGGTATCGTGTGTCTGTGGGGTGTAAATGGCCTCAAGCGCATGCTTGGTGCTGACGATTCGCTGGACGTATTTGGTGTGCACGGCGTTGGCGGCATTTTAGGTGCGATCCTCACGGGGGTTTTTGCTGCGCCATCACTCGGGGGCCTCGGCTTCCCAGATTGGGTAACTATGAAGCCTGCTGATTACAGCATTGCAACTCAGGTATGGGTTCAGATCAAAGCGGTGCTTGTTACTGTAGTTTGGTCCGCTGTAGTCTCGTTTATCGCCTTTAAATTAGTAGATATGGTGGTTGGTTTACGTGTGTCGGAAGAAGAAGAGCGTGAAGGCTTGGATATCAATTCACATGGCGAAACTGCTTACCATGGCTAAATAAAGAGTTTGTCTCCCAAGAAGCGGGGCCGCGGAATGTCTGCGTTACCCCACCTCCAAAGCCCCGGTTCGCTGGGGCTTTTTTTTCGAATATTTGCGCTGTCACGGTTTCTGGGCTGAGAGCGTAAAATTTATACCTTCAACGTGTTTCTATTGATCTGACAGGCATACCTCATGAGCACCTCCCGTGGGCTTACACGAATACTTTTCATCACCGACCCTTTAAATTCCTTTAAAACTTATAAAGACTCGACCTACGCCATGATGGTCGAAGCCGCCCGCCGCGGACATGAGGTGTGGTCTTGTGAACAGGGGCAACTATTTATTGCACCGGGTCTTAAAGGGAAAAAAGCGCACGCCACTGCTCAAAAGATTGAGTTGATCAATCTAGACAAAGCGCTTGATGCAACTTGGCATGGCCAGTGGTTTTCAGTGGGCGAGTCAATGAAATCGCCCATGGTAGGCTTTAATGCGGTAGTAATGCGAAAAGACCCACCGTTCGATTTAGAGTATTTGTATTCGACGTTTGTACTTGAACAAGCCGAGCGCGACGGTGCAAAAGTTTTTAATAAAGCCTCAGCATTGCGAGACCACAACGAAAAATTGGCGATTACTGAGTTTCCGGAATTTACTGCGCCGACGCTTGTGACTCGCGATGCCAGCCAAATTCGGGAGTTCATCACTGAACATGGTGAAGCGGTGCTAAAGCTTTTAGATGGCATGGGTGGGGCTTCGATTTTTCGAGCACGCGCCGATGATGCTAACTTGTCAGTCATACTAGAAACGATGAATCAGTTCGGCGCGCGCTCAGTAATGTGCCAAAAGTACTTGCCCCAAATTTCTGCGGGCGACAAAAGAATATTGCTAATTGCCGGTAAACCTGTGCCCTTCTCGTTAGCGCGAGTCCCTAAGGCAGGAGAATCGCGAGGAAATTTGGCTGCTGGAGGCACTGGTCACGCGCAACCTTTATCAGTAAGAGATCGAGAAATTGCTGAAACTTTGGCACCTATCCTTTACAAGAGGGGGCTTTTGCTGGTTGGTTTGGATGTGATCGGCGATTGCTTGACAGAAATCAACGTGACTAGCCCAACCTGCTTTCGAGAAATTACCGCACAAAGTGGTTTCGACGTAGCGGCCATGTTCATTGATGCTTTGGAGGCTGCGATTTGATTGGTGTTCTTGTTATATCTCACGAGCCACTTGGCACAGCGTTGATTCACTGCACCCGGCATATTTTTAAGAAAATGCTGCCGCAACTAGCTGCGCTCGATGTCATTCCAGATGAAGATCCGGAGTTAGCGCTACAGGCCGCAAAAGATCTGTTGGCGCGAATTAACGATGGCAGTGGCGTAATTGTGCTGACCGATTGCTATGGCGCTACGCCGTCACGTATTGCGCAAAAGCTTTATGAGCCTTTCAAAGTCGCCGTAGTTGCGGGCGTGAATTTGCCAATGCTCACGAAGGCGTTAACCTATAGGCGCGAACCAATTGAGGAGTTGGTACCGAAATTGATCGAAGGAGGGAAAAATTCCATATTGCTGATGGAGCCTCCTCAAGAATTGATGCCGCAATCACTGCGAGAACCTAACGACGATCAAAACAAGAAATAGACCTAATTTAGAGAGACAACCTGTGCAAGTTGAAGTTACTGTAATGAATAAGCTAGGCGTGCATGCCCGCCCATCGGCTTCCATCACCCAAGTCGCTACACGTTTTAAAAGCGAAGTATGGCTGACAAAAAATACTCGCCGCGTGAACGCGAAAAGTATCATGGGCGTAATGATGTTGGCCGCCGCTAAAGGAGCCAAGTTACAACTCGAAATCAATGGCGTTGACGAACAAGAAGCTGCGACTGCACTGACTGAATTGTTTGCATCTGGTTTTGGTGAGGAAATCTAAGCAGTGTTTAGCATTCATGGCACCGGGGTAAGTTCTGGCATCGTGATCGCGCGCGCGCGGGTGATTGCAACCCGCTCCGGCGATATTCCTCGCTATCACGTTGAACCTACCCAAATTGCCCATGAAATCGCAAAACTGCAACGTGCCATCGTTACGGTACAAGCAGAGTTAAGCTCGTTGAGCGGCAAACTGCCAGCGAGGGCGCCTGCTGAGGCAAGTGCATTGCTGCAAGTGCATTCAATGATTTTGGATGACCAGCTACTCATTGGTGCAACAAGAGAAGCTATTTCCGATCAGCGCTGGAACGCTGAATGGGCGATGAGCTCACAAGCCAAAATTTTATCGGCGCAGTTCGAAGCCTTCGAGGATGAATATCTAAGAGGCAGAGGCCAAGACGTTGAACAGGTCACCGAACGAGTGGTTCGAGTAATGCTGGCTGAGCGCGAGTCTGATTCGCACCAGATGATAGGCGGCCTGGAAATTACTGTCGCTCAAGATTCCGATGAACCTGCTATCTATGTAGCCAATGATTTTGCTCCGGCCGATATGCTTTCCATCAAGCAGGCCTGCGGTTTTCTCATTGATTTAGGCGGCACCACGTCGCATTCTGCGATTCTCGCGCGCAGTATGAATTTGCCAGCCTTGGTTGGCATGGGCAATGCCAGCGAACTGATTCATGATGATGACTGGCTCATCGTTGATGGTGATGAAGGCGTTGTAATTGTTGCGCCTGATGAAGCAATATTGGTGGATTATCGCCATCGGCAAGCCGCTGCTGAGCTTGCTCGAACGAAGTTACAACGTCTGATACGGGTACCCGCTGTTACTTTAGACGGTGTTGAAATCTCCCTCAACGCGAACATTGAATTGCCGGAAGAAGCTAGTCTTGCCTTGGCTCAAGGGGCTGAAGGTGTTGGGTTGTTTCGGTCTGAGTTTCTCTTTTTGAATCGTAAAGAACTTCCTGGTGAAGAAGAGCAATTTGAAGCCTATCGTCACGCAGTAAGAGCTATGGCTGGCAAACCAGTGACTATTCGAACCTTGGATGTCGGTTCGGACAAAACCATGGAAACTCAAATGCATGCTGCGGTTGCCCCCAACCCCGCCTTGGGTTTGCGTGCGATTCGTTACTGCCTTTCTGAACCAGATCTTTTTGCTGCGCAGTTAAGGGCAATTCTTAGAGCGTCAGCCGAGGGCGCAGTAAGAATTCTCATTCCAATGCTCGCGCACAGCCGTGAGATTGATCAAACTTTTAAAGCAATTGAATCTGCTAAGCAGCAACTGCGCGAGAAAAACATTCCTTTTGATGAAGCCGTACCAGTCGGGGGAATGATTGAAGTTCCGGCAGCTGCTTTGACAGCAGATCTTTTTGCTCGCCGTTTGGATTTTCTCTCAATCGGCACCAATGATTTGGTGCAATACACCTTGGCGATTGATCGTGCAGACCATGCAGTTGCGCATCTGTACGATTCGCTTCATCCGGCAGTATTGAAGTTGATTGTGATGACGATTAAGGCGGGCAAGGCTGCCGGTAAGCCAGTTGCTGTGTGTGGTGAGATTGCTGGCAACCCAAGCCTCACTCGAATGCTACTCGGTATGGGCTTAACCGAGTTTTCGATGCATCCGGCGAGCTTGCTGAAGGTGAAGCAAGAAGTGTTACTCTCCAACGTCAAATTGCTCAAGCCCAAGGCCAACAAATTGCTTGGTACTGAAGATCCTCAAAGAATTGCTTTGGCCTTAAAGCGCCTACAAGATAGCCCGACTCTTTCATAATGGTAGTTACCCCACAAACAAAGCAATTTAGTGAACCACTTGCATTAAAAAGCGGCGCTACTATTGGCGCTTACCACTTGATGTACGAAACATACGGGCAACTCAATGCAGAAAAGTCCAATGCTGTATTGGTTTGCCATGCTTTAAATGCATCTCACCATGTTGCCGGCATCTCTGCGAATGACGATAAAGACATTGGCTGGTGGGACAACATGATCGGCCCAGGCAAAACGGTCGATACCAATCGATTTTTTGTCATTGGTGTGAATAATTTGGGTAGTTGCTTCGGGTCGACTGGCCCGATGCATATCAATCCCGCGTCAGGTAAGGCCTATGGGCCAGATTTTCCGGTCGTGACTGTGGAAGATTGGGTGAATGCGCAGGCGCGGCTAGCTGATACTTTGGGTATTGAGCAATTCGCGGCAGTTATGGGTGGAAGCTTAGGCGGCATGCAGGCTATTGCTTGGGCAACGATGTACCCAGAGCGCCTGAGGCATTGTGTGGCAATCGCTTCGGCACCAAAACTATCGGCACAAAATATTGCCTTTAATGAAGTTGCGAGACGAGCAATTATTACTGACCCAGAGTTTCATGGTGGCCGCTTTTACGATCATGGCGTTGTTCCTGCTAGAGGGCTACAAGTTGCCAGAATGATCGGGCACATCACCTACCTATCCGGTGATTCAATGGCTGAGAAGTTTGGTCGATCGCTGCGCGGTGATCAGATTAACTACTCGTTTGATGTCGAGTTTGAAATCGAATCATATTTGCGCTATCAAGGTGAGAAATTTTCGAAGTATTTTGATGCGAATACCTATTTGTTAATTACTCGTGCGCTTGATTATTTCGATCCGGCACGTGACCATGAAGGAAGCTTAGCCAAGGCGCTTGCGAGTGCTAAGGCGAAATTTCTGATTGCATCGTTTACAACCGATTGGCGGTTTGCACCAGATCGCAGCCGCGAAATTGTGCAGGCACTTTTGCAAAACGGTGCTGAAGTGACTTATGCGGAAATTGATGCACCTCATGGCCATGACGCATTCCTCTTAGAGGATGAGCGCTACCACCGGCTTGTTAAAGCATACTTTGATCGGGTGCAAACATGAAGAACTTACGCCCGGACCTCGCCCTCATCGCCAGCTGGATTAACCCAGCCTCGAAAGTACTTGACTTGGGCTGTGGAGATGGTTCATTGCTGGCCGCGCTTACCGCAGATAAGCAATGCAAGGGTTATGGCGTTGAGATTGATGATGCTCAAGTACTCGCCTGTGCGAAAAAAGGGGTGAGCGTGATTCAGCAAAATATCGAGCAAGGCTTAGATATGTTTATTGATGAACGCAGCGAGCCAATGTTCGATCATGTGGTGCTATCAATGGCCATTCAAGCGACCCATGAGACCGAAAAAATTCTGCGTGAAATGGCGCAGATTGGCCGCGATTGCATTGTGTCATTTCCAAATTTTGGGCACTGGTTTCATATTTGGTCGATACTCAAAGGGCGCATGCCGGTGTCCAGTGAAATGCCCTACGAGTGGTATAACACACCAAATTTGCATCTCGCCACCCGTCGAGATTTTGAAGATCTTTTGGGCAAGCTTGGCTTGCGAATCACTGCCCAAGCGTTTTTACAGCATGGCCGCCCAGTGAGTTTTATGGCTGGCCATAGAGCTACGCAAGCGTTCTATCGTTTTAGCAGTCGCTAATCACTTTTTTCCGAAAGCGGCTTTTGTTAGCCACTCGCCTATGACTATGTTCGATCCTACGGTAAAGGCTGCGCGTGCGCGTTTGGTCAATATCAATCCAGCAATCTACGCTAAATCTCGAAACGCGCTTAATGGTGCGGTTACTCGGCTGTCGCCCTATATCACGCACAGTATTTTGACGATACCAGAGGCCGTGGCGCATCTCATGGGCAAGTATCGATTGAACTTCGATGACAAGCTGGCATTCGAATTTGCCTGGCGGGAGTTTTTTCATCATGTTTGGTCGCACCTTGGCGATGGCATTTTTAAAGATATCAAACCCGCCTGTTGGCAGGGCAACTATGCGGACAAAATGCCTGACGATGTTTTAACAGGCACTACAGGTATTGCTGCGATTGATCTGGCAATTACCGAGCTGTATTCAACGGGGTACTTGCACAATCATGCGCGTATGTGGGTGGCATCCTACCTCGTGCACTTAAGAAAAGTACATTGGAGAGTTGGAGCTGAGTGGATGTATAGCCACTTGCTCGATGGCGATTTGGGTAGCAACCATTTAAGTTGGCAATGGGTAGCGGCGACATTTTCTGCGAAACCCTATTTGTTTAATGCAGAAAACATTGAAAAATTTGCGCCAGTCCAGTGGCATAGTCGAGGTACCGCTATTGATTGTGATTACCCACAACTTGAGGAAATTGCCCGTACGCGGCCTGATGTTGGGCCTGAGTCTGAAGTCAAAAGAAAGTTCTCTAACGCAGCAAAGGCCCCTGAAATTTTCTCCGAACCGCCAAAAACAATACTTCTATCAAAGGAGTATCAAAATTGGCTAAATATAGTGCCCTCAGATTTGCCAAAGAAAGGTTTGGTTCATTTAGTTCATCCTTGGAACATGAGTGAGTATTTGGTGAAAGTGGCAGGTGCAAAGAGAAGGCTAGGGATTATTCATTTGCCCTTCCATGCTGCCCATCCTTGGTCAATGGCGAGATGGGAGTTTGTGTTGGCACGCATGCGTGAAGTAACGGACATGGTGTTTATCGGCGATGCGACCAGGTTGATCCCTAACCTTACTTCAGTGCATTGCGTAAGAACCGATAACCCAGGCTATCGAGAACTGCTTGAGGCGCTGGCTATTAAAGATTTGCAGTTAGAACCTGAACCTACTCAGTTTGTTTCGCCACCTGAAATGTGTTCATCATTTACTCGGTTTTATCAGCAAACACGGCAACTATCTGGCAAGCTTGTGGCCGTTGTGGATAATCGCTACTAGTTTATGAATCTTCCCTTAAAAACAGCTGCGTGGGCACTCACCTTGGGTGGGTTGATTCCGTTTATCGGATTGGCCGGAGTAAGCGCATGGATGCCTGCCCACGCTGAGTTGGCATTTCGTGCGTTGATTGCCTACGGCATGGTGATATTGAGCTTTGTGGGTGCTATTCATTGGGGAGCTGTTTTTAACAAGGCCAGTTACCAAGGAGGTTGGCCTCTTGCCTGGGGTGTGATTCCATCGCTTTGGGCCTGGGTTACGGGCCTTTATCCGCCACACTTGCAACCGCTTTGGTTAGTTGCTGGTTTGTTACTTGCGCTTGGCGTTGATATGGTTGCTTATCGACGCTACGGCTTCCCGGTATGGGTGCTCAGTATGCGTTGGGTTGCAACGATAGGTGCGAGCCTTTCTCTGGCCGCGCTTGCTTTTAATGAGCGGCTTGTCTAAGACCCGGTTATGCCAGAAGGCCCAGAAATACGGCGTGCAACCGACGCCATTGCGAAAGTTTTGCGAGGCAAGACGGTCCTGAATCTAGAGTTTGGTCAACTACACCTAGCTGCTTGGTCAAAACGATTAATCAATGCCGTTGTACTTGAAGTCGAACCGAGGGGTAAGGCTGTGCTTACTCATTTTGCTAATGAGAAAACCATTTATTCTCATAATCAGCTATACGGTGAGTGGGCAATTTTCAAAATAGGCGCTGAACCAGCAACCCATAAGCAGCGCCGAATCGTTCTCGATACCGATGAGCATCGCATTGTTTTGTATTCCGCTTCTGATATTGAAGTGCTTGATTCAGCGCAAGTATCAAAACATCCCTATATTGCAAAACTAGGGGTTGAACTATTAGATCCAAGTGTCTCACTCATGGATGTCGTCGCCTGTCTGAATGAGCCTCGATGGCAAAAAAAGTTGTTAGCTCAAATTTTGTTAGACCAGTCCTTCCTTGCTGGGGTGGGCAATTACTTGAGAAGCGAAATCTTGTATGTTGCCAAGCTTCATCCTTGGGTTCGACTCGCGGACCTCAGTACTGCACAAAGAAAGATCTTTGCAAGAGCCGCCATAACGGTGGTTCGCCAAGCTTACCGAAGTGCGGGTATTACTAATAAGTTGACGTCAGCCAAGGCACTGAAAGCAGCAGGCGTTCCGTTTTCAGTGTATCGCCACTTTGTTTTCGATAGAGATGGCCAATCGTGTTGGGCTTGCCAAGCAACGATAGTTAGGGAAGAAGTAGCGGGACGCCAGTTGCACTGGTGCCCAAGTTGTCAGCCTAAGGCTGCCTGAAATTAGTATTTTTAAAAAGTTGTAAGGGTGAGGGTTGAGTTATGACTCATAGGTCATGAAACGAGTTTATCGTTCATATTTAGACTAAAAATTCAACATCTTGATAACCTTACCTTGAAAGTAACCCATCATGAAGACACTTATCGCAAAAACGGCCTTGGCATTAAGCGTTTCCGCATTCTCATTCGGCGCAGCTCAGGCCGCAGACATCGTTGACACCGCTGTAAGCGCAGGTCAATTCAACACATTAGTTGCTGCCGTAAAAGCAGCTGGTTTAGTCGACACCCTAAAAGGCCCAGGCCCATTCACGGTGTTTGCGCCGAACGATGCCGCCTTTGCAAAGCTGCCAGCAGGCACCGTTGAAGCGCTTCTTAAGGATAAAGCTAAGCTTGCCTCAATCCTCACTTACCACGTAGTGGCAGGCAAAGTGATGGCTAAGGACGTCAAGGCTGGCGATGTGAAAACTGTACAAGGTTCGATGATTTCGATTAAAACGGCTGGCGGTGTAACGGTAAACAATGCCAAGGTAATCGCGACCGATGTGGCTGCTGACAATGGCGTTATCCACGTGATCGACACCGTTATCATGCCGAAAATGTAAGCTCGTCTAGACAACCCCATTTGACAGCACCATCTAGGTGCCGCCGAACCAAAAAAGCGCTGTCCTTCACAGCGCTTTTTGACGTCTTAGTGGCGCGGTTTTGAGAACAGATAAAATCGATACTGTCTTGATGTAGCAGGTGATTCAGAATGCATCAGCAAAATGCTCACTACTTATAACCATTGCTAACTATTTCTGAGCAACGTTCGAACGTTGAGATGTACCGAAAATCAAAATAGTGCGGAAAATGAACTTGGCTTTTCCTCAAGCGTAAATAGCAAATAAACCTCGAAGTTGCCTACCCACAGTTGGGTGAATTGAATGAAACCCTAGCGTGAACACTGATACTCAAACTTCTTCGAATGTTCAATCTTTTGAGCACTTATTTGAAAGATTACCGCTTTCCGAAGCAATGCTGGCGAACTTAAAGCGCTTGGGTTACTTGCAAATGACGCCGATTCAAGCCGCTAGTTTACCTATTGCGCTTGCTGGTAAAGATCTGCTAGCGCAGGCTAAAACCGGTAGCGGTAAAACGGCAGCGTTTGCTATTCCTTTGTTAGCTAAGCTCGATGTAAGTCGATTAGATGTACAGGCTTTAGTGCTTTGCCCGACACGCGAATTAGCCGATCAAGTCACGCAAGAAATCCGACGCCTAGCGCGCTCAGAAGACAACATCAAAATTCTTACTCTCACCGGTGGCGTCATGATGCGTGGGCAGCGTAATAGCTTGGAGCATGGTGCTCATATTTGCGTAGGCACACCAGGACGAATCATGGATTTGCTTGACCGTGGCAACTTAGAGTTGGGCTTGGTCAATACTCTGGTGCTCGACGAAGCCGATTTAATGCTCGACATGGGTTTTTACGAGAGCATTGCCTATGTGGTGAAGCGAGTGCCGAGTTTGAGGCAAACGTTTATGTTCTCGGCGACTTACCCAGAAGGGATTGCCAAATTAAGCGCTCAATTTCTGAGGCAACCAGAGCGTATTACTGTGGAATCGCAACATGATGAGCAAAAGATTCGTCAGCAGTTTTTTGAGGTACAAGATAACGAAAGACTAAGCGCTGTATCGACTTTGCTCAATCATTATCGACCGGTCAGCACCTTAGCGTTTTGCAATACCAAGCAGCAATGCAAGAGCTTGCTGGCAGAGCTTCAGGCGCAAGGTTTCAATGTTTTGGCGCTGCATGGGGAATTGGAGCAACGTGATAGAGATCAAGTCTTAGTGCAATTCTCCAATCGCAGCTGTTCGGTGCTGGTAGCAACCGATGTTGCGGCACGTGGTTTAGATATTGCTGATCTTGAAGCGGTGATTAATGTCGATGTCACTTTCGAGCCAGAGCAGCACATTCACCGAATTGGAAGAACAGGGCGTGCCGATAAAGAAGGATTGGCCTTTAACTTAGTAAGCCCCAATGAAATGGGCAGGCTTAATCGTATTGAAGACCTTCAAGGGCGTGCAGTGCAATGGGCGTCGTTAGATGATTTGCATTCTGCAACGACTGCACCTTTACAACCCCCCATGGCTACCCTTCAAATTTTGGTCGAACGGAAAGAGAAAATTCGCGCTGGCGATGTGTTGGGTGCGCTCACAGGTGATGGTGGTATTGCTGGCAAGAACGTCGGCAAAATTACAGTGTCTGAGTTTTCGACTTACGTAGCAGTGCAAAGAGATTTGGCCAAAACAGCGCTCAAACACTTAAGCGCCGCCAAGATTAAAGGCAAAACTGTTAGGGTTCGATTGCTTTAATGCAGCCGATCGGCGAGTTCATAAAAGCTCTCGACCTTGTAATCAAAGTCGTGCCCATCGGCTCGCTCGGCTTTTTCAATCGAACCATATTCCAATGGTCGACTGACATAAGCAGCGCGTAATCCCGCTCGTTTAGCGGCTTCTAAGTCGCTAGGATGAGATGCAACCAGCATCACTTCGTCTCTGGCAAACCCGAGCAGGGCAGCCGCACTTTGATACACCTCTGGGTCAGGTTTGTAGTGGTTAAAAAGTTCGGCACTAAAAATCGTGTCCCAAGGCAAGCCCGCATTACGCGCCATGTTCACTAGCAAAGAGACATTCCCATTCGATAAGGTAGCGATGGGTCGATTGGCTTTTAAGCGATACAAACCACCGACTGAATCTGGCCAGGGCATCAAGCGATGCCATACACGATTCAAATGATCTTTTTGTGCATCGGTTAAATGCGTAAGTTCAAACTGCTCTAACAAATCATTCAAAATCAGCCTATGGAGCGAATCGATGTTCATCCATGGGAGTGTGCCTTTACGAACTTTATCCATGGCTGGCACATAGCCCGCACGCCAAGCATCTGCAAATGCAGGCCAATCTCGCGCAATGCCAAGCTGAGCACCTAAAAGGTCGCCTTCTCGAATAATTGAACCGCGCCAATCAACTACCGTTCCAAATACGTCGAACACTAATGCTTTTATTGCCATCTCTGTTTTCCTCAATCGTCATTTAGTTTTTCGATTTTGTCATACCATGGCGGGATGTTTAGTTATCGCCACGCCTTTCATGCCGGCAACCATGCCGACGTTCTCAAACACATGGTGCTCATCGCCACCTTGAAGCATCTGCTTCAAAAAGACACGCCTATTACCGTAGTCGATACCCATGCGGGAGCAGGGCTTTATCGTTTAGACGATAGCTTTGCACGCACCAGCGGCGAAGCCGATGATGGTATTGCCAAGCTCATCGCCGCCCCTGCGGGCACTTTGCAACCTGCGGTGCAAGATTATTTAGATATGGTGGCGAGTTTTAATACACCGAACTCATTCAAGGTGTATCCGGGTTCGCCGTTTATCGCGCAGCGCTTACTGCGCGAAACTGACAAACTCAAAATGTTCGAATTGCATTCGACTGATTCACGGGCGTTGGTGAATAACGTGCAAGAGCTTCAAGCTGGCCGCCAAGTGGCAGTACATATCGAGGACGGCTTTGAAGGACCAAAGAAATTTCTTCCTCCTCCTGCACGCCGTGGTTTGTTGCTTTGCGACCCTAGCTATGAAATCAAAACTGATTATGCCAAGGTGATCGCTTTGCTGACCGATTCATTAAAGCGGTTCGCTACAGGCACCTATGTAGTTTGGTACCCAATTATTGCCAGGCGTGAAGCCCAAGATCTACCGCGTAAATTGAAGCTTGCTGCTACCCGTGCGGGAAAGAATTGGCTGCATGCAAGCTTGATTGTGAATGCAGGTGCGGTGAATACAACGCACGGTTATGATGTTGAAAGTAGCGATAACCAGCGGCCCGGTTTACCCGGCAGCGGCATGTTTTTAATCAATCCACCCTATACCTTATATGGCGCACTAAAAACGGCGTTGCCGCAACTTGCCACTTTGCTAGGGCAAGATGCCCATGCCAACTCTAATTTGGAAAGTGGCGGCTAATTTTTTACTAGAGATGATGATGGAACTAGAAACAATTGAAATAGAAACTGGCCCAAATCCAACGGCCACGGTATTACTGATGCACGGCTTAGGCGCCGACGGTAACGACTTCGTACCCATCGTGGGCGAAATGGATTTCAGCGCAATCGGCAATGTTCGCTTCGTTTTTCCGAATGCGCCCATCATGCCAGTGACGATTAATGGTGGCTACAAAATGCCCGCGTGGTACGACATTGTTGCTACCGATCTAGGCCGACAAGAAGACGAAGCGGGTTTGCGCAAATCGCGCCTGAGCATTGAAGACTTATTGGCCCGAGAAAAAGCCAGAGGCATCCCTGCCAATCGAATTGTGATTGCCGGTTTTTCTCAAGGTTGTGCCATGGCACTTATGGTGGGCTTACGTCATGAAGAAAAGTTGGCAGGAATTGTGGGCATGTCCGGCTACTTACCGATTGCAGTGACCACAGCAGCAGAACGAAGCCAAGCAAATGCAACGACACCGATATTTTTGGCCCATGGTCGTCATGATGAGGTCGTGCCAATTGTTAGAGCAGCAGCATCTAAACAGGCGCTAGACACCTTAGGCTACACCGTGGAGTGGAAAGAATACCCTATGCCGCATTCTGTTTGCGCTGAGGAAATTCAGGATCTAAACGAGTGGCTAGCCAAGGTGCTAGCATGAAAATTTCGGAGACTTCAGTGAAACGATTATTTCTTACCCGCATTTGTGCAGCGGTATTGCCTGCCCTATTGAGCTTTTCTGTTTCAGCCCAAGAATACCCAAGCAAGGCTGTAAAAATCATTGTGCCGTTTGCCGCAGGCGGCCCTGCAGATTTGTACGCGCGTGCTGTTGCTCAGCGCTTGACTGAAGGGTTAAAGCAAAACTTTATTGTCGAGAACCGGGTAGGTGGTGGTGCGGTCATCGGTACCGATGCAGCTGCGAAATCGGCACCGGATGGCTACACCCTGCTGATGATGTCAAACACCCAGACGGTAAATGAATCTCTTATTCCTAATAAGCCGTACCAGCTCATGCGCGACTTTGTGCCGGTTGCGCCGGTCAACGCCTCTGAATTGTTGTTAGTGGTGAACCCTGCTTTCCCGGCCAACAATATTAAGGAACTGCTCGCGCTTGCGAAGGCAAAGCCGGGCAAATACAACTACGCATCGAGTGGGCCTGGCACGCCGTATCACATGGCCGGTGAGTTGTTTAAAACCATGTCGCAAACTTATATCGTTCACGTCCCGTATCGCGGCAGCTCAGGCGCCCGTACCGATGTGATCGGTGGGCAAGTTGAAATGATGTTCGATGCCATTCCAACCATGATGGAGCAAGTTAAAGCGGGTCGAGTCAAAGCGATTGCAACGACTGGCCTGACTCGCTCCGCTGTGTTGCCTGATGTGCCGACAGTGAATGAATCTGGCGTGAAGGGTTATGAAGCGACGATTTGGTTGGGCATCATGGCTCC
>JAYWIG010000297.1:0-7828 GCA_043789035.1 Betaproteobacteria bacterium | reverse complement strand
TAGCAAACTTTATGCCAACCTAAACCGATTCGGCCTAAAAGGCGCGGAGTTTATTGGCGTTGGTTGGTTTCGCATCAGTGCAGCAAGTAAAGCAGCTGTACCCGTACTCGTACTAAAACCAATATGCTGATGGCCAAACGCTGCCCATAAATTTTTGGCACCGGGAAGCTGACCAATCATAGGGCGGCTATCAGGCAAGGTAGGCCGTGCACCCCGCCAAATTGGGTCTTGCGTGGCAGCCCCCAGTGGAAAAATATCTCTCGCGGCTTGTTCGCCTTTTCGCAGTTGGTCAAGATTACTTGGAGCCAAATGGTGCGTGAGCTCAACTCCGGTGGTTAAACGAATGCCTTGCTCCATTGGCGTCAGAATATAGCCTTTGGCGGTATCGTAAATAGGTCTATGAAGCCGAACATCGTGCAGTGTTTGGTAGTGTTGGTGGTAACCTCGCTCAAAGGCCATCGGAATTTTAAAGTTGAGTCGCCCTAGAAATTCGCGCGACCAAGGCCCGAGTGCCACAACCACATGTTCTGTACGCAGCCGCTCGCCATTGCCGAGCAAAACATCCCACGCATCATCGGCTTGTCGATTCAATGAACTCACATCATTCAAAATAACTCGGCCTCCCAATTGCGAAAACATCGCGGCGTAGGCACGCACAGTTTCGCCGGGGCTATCGACCGACAAGGCATCACGAATCCAAAGTGCTTTTGGAAACACCTTCATTAAATGCGGCTCGATTTCAGTGAGTTCAGCCTGATTCAGAGTTTGCGTTTTAACATTGAATTGCTCATAAACTTTGCGTGAAAATGTACCCGTGTCGAACGCCTCTTCAGATCGATACAGAAACACCCAACCCGTATCACGTAGCCTGTGACTAATGCCTGCTTGAGCCATTAAGCGTTGGTGCTCTGATGTCGATAATCGAATGAGCTCATCGAGTGCAACGGCAGTTTCCTCAAAAACCTCTTGCCGCGTGCTCTGCAAGAATCGCCAGCCCCACGAAAAATTTTGCAGCAAAAACCAAGGGTTGTACTTCAACTGTGGCTTATCGTTACGCAACAAACCCAGCAACGACTTCGGAAGGCTAGGATTGTTCAAAGGGATGAGCGAACTCCGGGCAAGCACACCACCGTTACCGTAAGAGGTTTCTGAGCCTGGCAAGGCTTTATCCACTAAGGTCACAACGAACCCCTGACGCTGCAACTCCAACGCACAGGCAACCCCCACCATACCAGCGCCAAGTACGGTACAGGTATTCAAAAGTTTAGGTTCTTTAGTCATGCGTTTAGGCTAATCAATTTGATAATGGTACAGTCAGCGCCTCTATGAACAAACAAAGTACCAAACTAAGCACCAAACTAAGTCACTCCCCTTGGGCAATCGCCGCTCTTCTTACTAACGCACTCGTTTGGGGCTTGTCTTGGATTCCGTTTCGATTCTTGGCCGATAGAGGCGTTCACAGCCTTTGGGCTACGGCCATGATGTATGGGATCGTGGTTTTTGGCCTCATCACAATGCTATTTTTTCGCGCTTCCGCGACCAATCCGGATGGTTCGAAATTGCCTCGACCATGGCTTGCGCTCACTGCGTTAATGGTATCGGCTGGCATAACAAACTGCGCCTTTAACTGGGCAGTCACTATTGGCGATATAGTTCGCACGGTGCTTCTTTTTTATCTCATGCCAATTTGGACGTTGCTGCTGGCCCGTTGGTTTCTAAAAGAGCCGTTAAACCTTGGCTCATGGCTACGGATTGGGCTTTGCCTTGCTGGCGCAGTGCTCGTACTAACACCCCACGGCCAGCCCTTCGGCTTTCCGGTTCCGAAATCACTAGCGGACATCTTAGGCGTAATTGGCGGCATCGGATTTGCTGCCACCAATGTTGCATTACGGGCGTGTTCTAATTCGGAGGCACGCTCATCAGACATTACTTTGGCCATGTTTAGTGGTGGCGCGATCTTACCGGGTGCGCTAGCGTTGGCACTCACTCTCAATGGTACGCTCAGCTTTCCACCGGCTCCGCAAATCGCTTGGATGGGTGCAGTCATCATTTTGGCCATCGCCTTTCTTTTTGGCAATCTCGCACTGCAATACGGGGCCTCGCGATTGCCCGCGAGCATTATTGCGGCCATCATGCCAAGTGAGGTGGTGTTTGCATCCGTCTCGGCGGCATGGCTCGCAGGCGAGGCATTGACGCCACAGCTTCTCATCGGGGGTTGTTTAATTCTCTCGGCGGCCTTACTTTCTATGTTTGATAAGCAAACTCATTAGGAAACATTATGACGACACTCTACGATTTCTCAGCACCACTTCTGAATGGCAAAACAAAGAAGCTGAGCGACTTCAAAGGCAAAGCCGTCGTGGTGGTGAATACCGCCAGCAAATGCGGCTTAACCCCGCAATACGAAGGGCTTGAGAAGCTCTACAAAGCCCATAAGGCCGAAGGCTTAGAAATCATCGGTTTTCCCTGCAACCAGTTTGGCGAACAAGAGCCAGGCTCAGCTAATGATATTGAAGAGTTCTGTTCCATCAACTATGGCGTGAGCTTTACCATGTTCGACAAGATTGACGTCAATGGTGACAACACGCACCCATTATTTAAATGGTTGAAAGCGGCAGCACCTGGCCTTTTGGGTAGCGAAGCCATTAAGTGGAATTTCACAAAGTTTTTAGTCAGTAAAGATGGCAGTGCCGTTGAGCGCTTTGCGTCGACGACAGAACCTGCGGCCATGGAATCAGCGATTAAAAAAGCACTTGCCTAAATAGACACCACAACGCAGAACCCGCCATGAGCACAATTCTCTACGAAGTATCAGACGGCATCGCGACAATCACCCTCAACCGCCCGGAACGGATGAACGCGTTTACAACAGAAATGCGCGATGACCTGATCGATGCCTTCAACAAAACCGATGCCGATGATGCGGTACGCGCCGTCATCATTACCGGAGCGGGCAAAGCCTTTTGTGCTGGTGCCGATTTAAGCGAAGGCGGCAACACTTTTAACTACGATGAGCTTGCCAATGAGCGTCGAATGTCAGCAAAAGTGGGTAACGTTTACCGGGATGGCGGCGGCATGGTGACCTTAAGAATATTTAACAGCCTAAAGCCTGTAATCGGCGCAATTAACGGTGCAGCAGTTGGAATTGGTATGACCATGCAATTGCCAATGGATATTCGCTTAGCGTCGACTCAAGCGCGTTTTGGTTTTGTGTTCTCCCGTCGAGGCATAGTGCCTGAGGCAGCATCATCATGGTTCTTGTCGCGCTTGGTCGGTATGCAAACTGCGCTGGAATGGTGTTACACAGGCAAAGTATTTAATGCTCAGGAAGCGCTTGCCAATCGCCTTGTTCGCTCGCTGCATGAGCCAGAAGATTTGTTGCCAGCAGCAAGGGCATTAGCGAAAGAGATTGCCGACAACACCGCACCCGTTTCTATTGCACTCACACGGCAAATGTTGTGGCGCATGGCCGGTGCCGAACACCCGATGCAAGCGCATCAAATCGATAGTCGCGCCATTCAAGCCAGAGGGCAATCAGCCGATGCCAAGGAAGGCGTGACGTCATTTCTAGAGAAACGCCAGCCGGTTTACCCAAACAAAGTATCAACCGATATGCCGGAGTTTTTCCCTTGGTGGGATGAACCCGAGTTCAAGTAAGTAGCTTACGCGAACCGCTCTTTATTTTCTCGAGCAAGGTAAAACCATTCCTGCCCAGCTTGCGATTTTGAGTTCGGAAAAACAATAAAGCCATCACGCTCAGCAATGAGCTTTTCGCCATTTGCGCGAGTGCCAATTAGGTCGCCTTTGGTTAATCGATCAAAGCTCAACCAAGCGCGGCTGAAAGAATCTGTCTCATCGACTTTATCAATCACTTCGTAGAGGCTGAGCACTTCAGGGTTACGAGGTTTCTCAGCCTTCGTAGCGCCAATTAATTCAAGCTCAGCCATCACATTCAGAATGGCTTTTTCAGCAACTAGCGGAGCAGCTTCGGCAGCGTGTTGGCCGCACTCTAGCGTTACTGCACACCCGCCTTGGGAACGCATATACTCTGTTGTGCCCACCCCGTACTTTGAATCAGTGTTCAGCAAATTCGCTCTTTCATCTGCGCCTGCACGTACCGTTGAAAGCTCTGCAACACGTCGCTTTACGCCTTTGTCATACGTGCTTAACCAGCCATCAACATAGCGTGTCACGCCTACCGCAAGCGCGATATTTTGCTCTAGCGTTTGATGCTCGAAAGTTTCTAAGCCGCCACTGTTATTCAGCGGCCCTAACATCGCAAATGGCCGATCACCCGATTGAAAAGAATGCAGATCAAGTAGCGCATCATGTTGCGCCAACAGCGGGCATAGCCAGTTTGCAATATAGTCTTCAAACTCTAACGGTGTATTGGTTGGAGCTAGATTGCGATTCAGGTTTCGATCACCATTACGCTGTTTAAGCCTGTAGGCTAACGGGTTGGTAACCGGTACGAATGTAACCGCTCCGCGCACCAAATTTAACTCCCCACTATCGAGCTTTGCTATCACTTGAGCGATACCTTGCGTGCCACAAATTTCATTGCCATGAACGGCACCGAGAACAATGAGCTTAGGGCCGGGTAGAACGGCTCTAAAAGTGAGATGCTTAAACTGAAGGCCTTCGAACGATTGCGTCTGCTGCATAGCCAAATTCACTTAAGCAGTTGCTTTAAATCTTGTACCAGTGGCTCTGCCCCTAACCCATGTTTTACGACGAGCCGCACTCTGCCCTGAGGGTCAAACACATAGCTATTGGCTGTGTGGTCCATGGTGTAGCTACCTGGCGTTTTACCCGGGCTTTTTTGATAAAACACTTTGAACTCTTTGGCGACTTTTGCAATCGCCTCTGCATTACCTGTCAAGCCTAGAAAGCTTGGATGAAACGCAGGAACATATTTCTTGAGCAGCTCCGGCGTGTCCCGTTCTGGGTCAATCGTGATGAACAGCACTTGCAATCTATTGCCGTCAGCGCCGAGCTGCTTTACTGCTTCGGTCATTTCAGCCAAGGTCGTCGGGCAAACATCAGGGCACTGTGTAAAACCGAAAAACACGACAACCGCTTTGCCTTTAAAGTCTGCGAGAGTACGGGCTTGTCCATTGTGGTCAGTTAATGCAAATTCACGCGCAAACTCTGCACCCGTAATGTCAGTATTGCGAAAGCTAGGCTTATCAGTGCAGGCACTCAAGCCAATCATGGCGAAGCTAAACGCGAGTCCAGAAAAAGTTCGACGAGAAAAATTAAGCAACATAATGATCAACCAACAAGGCAGCAAATATACCGCCTAAATACCACAGAGAATAGCGAAATGTTGTTCGAGCGATCTTGTCGGTGTAGTGCTTCCAAATCATCCAAGCGTAGTACAGAAAAACACCACCTAGAACAATGGCGCTAACAAGATAGATCCAGCCGCTCATACGGATTAGATAAGGCACCAAGCTGATGGCAACTAGCAAGATCGTGTAGAGCCAAATATTGAGCTTGGTAAATTCTGGGCCATGAGTCACAGGCAACATCGGCAAGCCAGATTTTTTATAGTCTTCAATTCGGTACAAGGCCAGCGCCCAAAAATGTGGCGGCGTCCAAATAAAGATAATAAGAAACAAAATTAGCGCCGGCGCAGTTACTTCGTTGGTGACTGCGGCCCAGCCAAGCAAAGGTGGCATGGCACCAGATGCGCCACCAATCACAATGTTTTGCGGCGTTGCCGGTTTCAAAATAAGGGTGTACACGATCGCATAGCCAACAAAGGTAGCAATGGTGAGCCACGTCGTTAACGGATTTGCGAACTGCAAGAGCAGCCAAGCGCCTGCACTACCCAATGCGATGGCCCACACGGTGGCCCCAACGCTGCTCACATCGCCTCTAGCAGCAGGCCTAGCACGAGTCCTTGCCATGCGAGCATCAATGCCACGCTCAACCAGGCAATTCACAGTGAAGCCAGCCGCAGCGAGTAATCCGATACCAATATTGCCAAACACCAAGACTTGCCAGGTGAGTGTTCCATCCCGACTCGCCAAAAGCATGCCGATCAAGGCACAAAACACCGTCATGAGGGTGATTCTGGGCTTTGTGAGAGCGATGTACTGCGATGCAGACAAAACTCGGGGTGCGGCGACTTCGGACATTCCGCTATGGTACGGCATCGCTTACCTACACCCGCATTAGATTGCTAGCTTTGCTCGCGATGTGCGGACATTCAGCACAACCAAGCAACCCATGAGAAATGCTGCGCCACCGTTATGTAAAACTGCAATGGGTAGAGGCAGGCTCCAATGCACATTCGAAAGCCCTAAGCTAATTTGCACCACTAGGCCTACTAAGATTGCTGTACCAATGCCTTTTAGCCCATCAGTCTTCAAAGCTTTGCTTCCCAACCAACCTAAAAATAGAAACACCACAATAGCGCCCATTCGATGGGTAAAGTGCATCGCCGTTAGCTCAGGCAACCCTATTGATGCGCCAGTGTCTGTTTTACCCAATTCCCGGGTGAAATCGAAGGCATCATGCCACTTCATGTCTGGCCACCATTTGGCTTGACATGTCGGAAGATCGTTACAAGCCAACGCCGCGTAGTTGGTACTCGTCCAGCCGCCTAAAAATACCTGTGCGGTCAGCAGTATTAAGCCAATAGTGGCCGCAGTTTTCAAAGCCGCAGCAGGTTCTGCATCACGATACTTAAAAGCCGAACGCTGACGCTGCCACAACCACACTAACATCGAGAAGACGAGCATCCCACCCATTAAATGCCCAGTCACAATAATCGGCATTAGCTTTAGTGTTACCGTCCACATGCCAAACAACCCTTGGCAAATAATGACGCCGAGCAGAGCCGTTGCCAACCAAGGCGATTGGTGTAACTCTTTGCGTTTCGCCCAGGCAATTACAACCGCAATAATTGCAAGCAAACCAAGAATCTTGGCAAAGTAGCGATGTATCATCTCGCGCCATGCTTTACCCATTGAGACGGGGCCATGCTCGCCGCCTTGTTCGGCCACGGCTGCGGCAATTTTTTCTTTGGACTGCGACGGCAATAAATTACCGTAGCACCCTGGCCAATCAGGGCAGCCTAAGCCTGCATCGGTTAATCGTACCCACGCACCCAACATCACAATCGCTAGCGTCAACACCATCATGAAGACCACTAGCTTTTTATAAAAGCTCACCACAACAATTCCTCAGTATCTTTCTTTATTCAACCCGCTTTTAACCCGTGTTTAACCAATGCGCGATGCGCGTAGTAGTTTGCTCATATCTTTTTTCATCTTGCTCGGGTCAGGCTTAGCAGGAAAGCGCATGATGACGTTGCCCAGTGGATCAACAACATAAGTGTGCGCGACGACATTGGCACCACTTTCAACTGGAAGCACAGCACCTACCGCATCAACTTCGGCAGTAACACGCTTGACCGTGGGATAGGCATCAAGAATCTTCTGCAAAGGTTTGCCGCTATCTGTCACGACCCACACTAATTCAATGCGATCTTTCTCACGACCTGTTGTCTCACGCACCTGCCGCGCAAGATACAAGCGTTCAGCGCACGCATCATCGCAACTCGATGGGCCAACTGTCACCATTAACCACTTGCCTTTTAACGCTGCCAGCGTAGTTGGTTTTTCATCGACTTTGATGCTGAGTTTTGATGCATCAACAATGGGGCTGAGCAAACTGCCGTAATTTGTGCGGCCATCTGGTCGAACCACGTAATACATGAAGTAGGAAAGAAAGACCGGCGCGGCACACACAAGCAAAATGCCTAGCATCTTCCATCGACCTAAGGTTTTCTTATTTTCTTGCGCTTTTTTTGCTT
>JAYWIG010000296.1:0-7968 GCA_043789035.1 Betaproteobacteria bacterium | reverse complement strand
TTATCTCTGGCGTGATGGGAGATATTGATAAAAATTTGCGAAATGAACTGTCGATACAAGCGCGTACTAACCGTACGGAAGTTACTGATGGAATTAGTCGCTCATCCCAGATACTTACTCAGCAGTTAACACAGCAAATTGAGGCTTTGAGGCAGGCGCTATCTGATGATGCTCATAAGGCGAGAAGTGAAGCTGCAGTGTCGCTCGAGCAGGTGAGAAAAACGCTTGAAACTAAGCTCGCAGAATTACAAGCCGACAATTCTGCCAAGCTTGAGACAATGCGAAAAACTGTGGATGAGAAGCTTCATGCCACCTTAGAGTTGCGGCTTGGTGAATCATTTCGATTAGTGTCAGAGCGCTTAGAGCAAGTTCACAAAGGCCTGGGCGAAATGCAAGCATTAGCGGGTGATGTTGGCGATCTCAAGCGGGTTTTGTCGAACGTTAAAACAAGAGGAACCTGGGGTGAGGTGCAACTCGGTGCGTTGTTAGAGCAGATTTTTGTGCCAGATCAGTACGCGCAAAACGTTGAAGTCGTTGGTGGCAGCCGTGAAAGAGTCGAGTTTGCCATTCGCTTGCCGGGATCAAACGTCAACCCAGACATTCCTATGTGGCTTCCCATCGACGCAAAATTTCCGCGTGAAGACTATGAGCGCTTAGCCGCTGCCCAAGAAAGTGCGGATACAGTTGCTGCTGAAATCGCAGCGAAAGCTTTAGAAGCCCGTATTCGGCTGGAGGCTAAAACTATTCGGCAGAAGTACATTTCGCCACCGGCAACTACCGATTTTGCAATATTGTTTTTGCCGACCGAGGGCTTGTACGCTGAAGTAATTCGTCGACCTGGTTTGCTAGACGATTTGCAAAGAGATTATCGAGTTGTTTTAGCCGGGCCAACAACCTTAATAGCAGTGCTTTCGAGTTTACAAATGGGTTTTCGCACCTTGGCAATCGAGAAGCGATCCTCAGAAGTATGGCAACTCTTGGGCGCCGTAAAAACGGAATTTGGTAAGTTTGGTGATATGTTGGCCAAAACCAAGAAGCAACTAGAAACTGCCGCCAACACTATAGGGGTAGCTCAGAGTAAATCTCGAACGATAGAGCGCAAGCTAAAAGGTATCGAATCATTGGGCGAGGCAGCGACTACAAGCTTGCTTGGAATGGATGATTCCGAGGGCGATGACCAACAAACACCATCGGATGTTGGCGATAGTGCTTCGGGTTAATAAATATAGTCGTTTATATCGCAATGCGGAAATTAATTTTCATATTATGAAAATTAAAAATGCGCTGCACCATTAGTTGTTTTCATTAAGAAAATTTATTTTTCGCATTGTGAAAAATTAGTTTTAAAGCACTGATTTAATTCACTTATTTATTTATAGAGTAGTGTGACTAATATTGCTGCGACGCATCAGTCACGGATTAAAGTAGAGCCATGAATTAGTTAGTTTTATCACTTTAGTTTTTACTTTTTAAGGGAAATAACATGGCAGCACGTGAACTCGAAGCACAGAAGTTGGAAAAAGACTGGAATGAGAACCCTCGTTGGAAGGGTTTAAAGCGTAATTACACGGCTGCTGACGTTATTCGCCTGCGTGGTTCTGTTCAGGTTGATCACACATTAGCAAAGCGTGGTGCTGAACGGCTTTGGAAGGATCTCGGCACTGAACCGTTCATCAATGCGCTAGGCGCGCTTACTGGCAATCAAGCAATGCAGCAGGTAAAAGCTGGCTTGAAGGCGATTTACTTGTCAGGTTGGCAGGTCGCAGGAGATGCAAACTTGGCTGGTGAAATGTACCCGGATCAATCACTCTATCCGGTGAACTCAGTTCCCTCAGTCGTTAAGCGCATTAACAATACGCTTACTCGTGCTGACCAAATTCAGTGGATGGAAGGCAAGGGCCCCGGCGACGCTGGCTACATCGATTTCTTCGCCCCCATCGTTGCCGATGCGGAAGCTGGTTTTGGCGGCGTGTTGAATGCGTTCGAATTGATGAAATCAATGATTGAAGCAGGTGCTGCTGGCGTTCACTTCGAAGACCAATTAGCGTCGGTGAAAAAATGCGGCCACATGGGTGGCAAAGTGCTGGTGCCAACTCGTGAGCAAGTGGCTAAATTGTCGGCGGCACGCTTAGCCTCTGATGTAATGGGTACTGCCAGCATTATCTTGGCTCGTACCGATGCGGAAGCCGCTGATCTAGTCACTAGCGACATCGATGAAAATGATAAGCCGTTCTTAACCGGCGAGCGCACTGTTGAAGGCTTCTTCAAAACACGTAATGGCCTTGAGCAGTCGATTTCGCGTGGCCTTGCTTATGCACCCTATGCTGACTTGATTTGGTGTGAAACTGGCAAGCCTGATCTTGAGTTCGCACGCAAGTTTGCCGAAGCCATTCATAAGCAGTTCCCGGGCAAGATGTTGAGCTACAACTGCTCGCCGTCATTTAATTGGAAAAAGAATTTGGACGAAGCAACCATCGCCAAATTCCAGCGTGAATTAGGTGCAATGGGTTATAAGTTTCAATTTATTACCTTGGCTGGTTTCCATAGCTTGAACTACTCAATGTTCAATTTGGCGCACGGCTATGCTCGTAACAATATGACTGCTTTCGTCGAACTACAGGAAGCTGAATTTGCAGCGGCTGAAAAAGGCTTTACAGCAGTTAAGCATCAGCGCGAAGTTGGTACCGGCTACTTCGACGCTGTTACAACAACCATTGAACGAGATGCATCGACTGCCGCTCTGAAAGGCTCGACAGAAGATGAGCAGTTCTTTGATGACCATGACGACCATAGCGAGAAGAAAGCTGCATAACTGAGCAATCTTTGTAGTTTTACTTAATTTGTTGCACCGCATCAGTTGAGTTGACTCTCTAAAAGCCGCTGCAACACCCGTTTGCAGCGGCTTTTTTTGTGTAAACTGAAACGAGAAGATATTTCGAATACTTTGCTTAAAACGTGGGAGCATTGGCTGATGAAGTTTGATTATGTAGTTGTAGGCGGTGGCTCGGCTGGGTGTGTACTGGCAAATCGATTAAGTGAAGACCCTGCAGTTTCAGTCTGCTTGATTGAGTCTGGCGGCGATAACAGCAGCATATTGTTCAAAGTTCCTGTGGGAGTGCTTGCGCATATTCCTAGGCCAACATCTGGCAACTACGGCTTTAAAACTGAGCCACAACCCGGTCTTAATGGGCGCCAAGGCTATCAACCGCGCGGAAAGGGCTTAGGTGGCTCCTCCGCAATTAACGCGATGATTTACTTGCGTGGCCAAAAGCAAGACTATGATGAATGGGCACTCGACGGTGCTAACGGTTGGTCATGGGATGAAGTGTTGCCTTATTTTTTGAAGGCTGAACATAACGAGCGAGGTGCTAGCGAACTTCATGGGCAAGGCGGCCCTTTAAACGTGATGGACTTAACCTCTCCGAATCCGTTTGTAAGGAAATTTGTTGATGCTGCCTTGCAAGCGGGAATAGTTACTAATAGCGACTTCAATGGGCCTACCCAAGAAGGTGCTGGGGCGTATCAAGTCACGCAAAAAAACGGTGAACGTTGGTCGGTGCGCCGCGCCTATTTGCTTGCCGCGATGGAAAGACCTAACTTAAAAGTACTTACCCATATGCAGGTGCTTCGAGTGCTCTTTGATGGCCGTATGGCGACAGGTGTTGAGGTTGTGGATAGTCAAGGCAAGCAGATCATCGAAGCTAACATGGAAGTTTTGCTCTGTGCGGGTGCGTTTGGATCGCCGCAAATTTTGATGGCCTCAGGCATTGGCCAAGGCTCCCATTTGCAAGCGCACGGAATTCCGGTGATTTACGATCAACCATCTGTCGGTGCGAACCTTCAAGATCACTTAGATCACATTATCAATCGCCGAGTGAAATCGACTGATTTGTTTGGTCTGTCGCTGGTAGGTGGCCTGAATATCCTCAAGGGTATTGCCGAGTGGCGAAAGCAACGGACAGGTCGCCTGACGACCAACTTTGCTGAGGCTGGCGCTTTTGTCAAATCTTCACCTGAAGTGGATAGGCCTGACTTACAGCTTCATTTTGTCATAGGCATGGTCGATGATCATGCTCGTAAGAATCACCTTGGTCATGGCATGAGTTGCCATGTATGCGTCCTCAGACCCCATAGCAGAGGTACGGTTCGATTGGCTTCCGCAGATACTCGAGTAGCGCCATTGATTGATCCTCAATTTCTATCAGATGAGCGTGATATTGCGTTGCTGATTAAGGGATTCAAGCTCGTGAGGAAAATCTATTCGCAGCCTGCATTTGCACCCTATGTTGGTGGTAGCACGGCTGGTGAGCTTTATAGCGCTCAGGCGAATACGGATGCTGAAATTGAAGCGGTTATTCGTTCGCATGCGGACACGATCTATCACCCAGTCGGCACGTGTCGAATGGGCTCCGACACAGTTTCGGTTGTCGATCCTGAGTTACGGGTGCGTGGGTTTGATAAGCTACGAGTGGTTGATGCATCTGTAATGCCGTCGATAGTCTCAGGCAACACGAATGCTCCAACCATCATGATTGCTGAGCGTGCCGCCGATCTTATTAAGGGTAGAGTTGCCGCAGCATCGATTATTGATCGGGTTAAAAATCAAAGTATCGGCCTGTCGGTCTAGGCAGTTTAGTTAGACAGATTTACCTACTCTCTTAGGCGTGGCCATCAGTCGGATTGAGCTGCGCAGGTTCTGGCTTTACAAATAGTGTTAGTGGCTCTTCGGTGTTGAAGAGCCACGGTTCACAACACTTTTTGGAGAGCAAATGAAAAACCAATCTTTTCTAATTACTTCACGTTCCCAGCGCGGGCAGGGGATGACCGAGTACATCATTATCGTCGCACTGATTGCAGTCGCTGCGATTGGTACTTACACCCTTTTTGGACAAACGCTTCGAAATCAAACGGCTGGCTTGGCCTTAGAAATGGCTGGGCAAAGTGCTGCGCCTGCTATTGCTAATTCAAACACTAATGCGACTACTGCGTCGACCAATGCCAATGTACGCAAAGGCTTGGATAACTTTGACCTGAACAATCGATAGAAAGGCATATAAACCAACGTAACCTGAAAGCAGCTAATTAATATGAAGCTACAGTCTATTCGTCATGGCTTAAAACAACGCGGCCAAGTGCTTGTGCTCGGTTTGGTATTGATGTTTGTGGGTTGCCTTGGTTTGTACTTTTTATTCAATACGGGTCAAGTTAGTGCGACCAAACAAAAACTCATCAACAGCGCGGATGCTGCTGCCTACAGTGCAGCAGTGTGGCGCGCACGGGTGTTGAATTTTCACGCCTACAGCAATCGAGCGATTGTGGCGCAGGAAGTTTCTGTTGCACAAGCGGTAACGCTTGTTTCGTGGTCAAAGTATTTTGAAACTGCGGCGACGAATATCGCGGACTACTCGTCGTGGTTTCCGCCTGCGTGGTTTATGCAGTATGTGGCCCAGGCCGCGCAATATAACTCTGATCTTGCAGAGCAGGCCGCTGAAATTGAAATCAAGGCACGTGCGGCGAGCGATTATGGCTACAAAGAGCTGCTTCAAAAAAGTCAAGAAATTCTGAATTTGACCGTCGGAGTTTTCGGTATGGGTGCGGTGGCCAACGAAGTAATAAAGGCTAACGATAGTTCGTATTTTGCCTTCGCCTTGCCAGATCAGAACATGGTTACTAACTTCACTCGACGTTATGAAAGTGATACTGATCGGCAGCGGTTAAAAGATATTGTCAACGCCTCTTTAGATGATTTTGTGAAAGACCGTAATGCGGCGTTGTCAGTTCTTCCGCCCGGGCCTTGCATACCTACGAACTTGCAGCAGGTTGCTTCACGTTTCATAAAGCGAGGTGGCACAACGATGGGCGCAAGCCTCGATCGGTGGGAGGCCGTCGATACCTTATCCACCCATGTTTGGAAAGCAAAGGCTTGGTACAACCCTTCATGTGGAAAAGAACCTGAACTGGTTCCGCTTGGTTACGGCGCAGCCGAAAGTAGTGAAAACAATAGCGCTGGCTCCATACAAAATAATCCGGGCTCAAGTGCGAGCTTCAATCCGTGGGCTACGTCTACCAGCACTTCGGACATGATGTCTGATAGTGGCTACGGCGGTATAACCAAAGTTCGAGAACTAAACTATGAAGGTTTAAGCAATAGCCGGTTTCCTACTTCTTCAGTAGCGGTACTTGCACGCAAGGAAAGAGCCACGTTGCACACCAGCGCTCAGATTGGCGTAGGCATTGGACGCCTTGCCTTGAACGAGAATCTTGCAGGCAATCGTATTTGGGCATTGTCAGCGGCAGAAGTTTACTTTGCCTCACCGAATGATTCTGGCACGCAGGTTGAATATGCCAGCTTGTATAGCCCCTATTGGCAGGCTCGCTTAGTCGAACCCTCTTTGACGCAACGCATAGTGGCCGAAGGCTATGTTAATTAAAGAAGTTAAGTTTGCTCGGCAGGCGCAGGCTGGTCAAGCGTTAGTTGAAACCTTGGTTGCTGCCATAGTGCTACTGCCATTGCTTTTGTTAGCTATATATCTGGGTAAACTTCAAACCGTTCAGCAATCAACGCTTGCAGCATCAAGATCGCTGGCTTTTGAGTGCCAAATCAGCTTTGATGCTTGCGCAAAAATGACTGGCGCTACCGCCACAAGCACCGAGCTTGGCGATGAGCTTCGGCGACGCCATTTTATGGGTACGTCGGTTGGTATTAACTCAAATGAATTCGCTTCAGATTCAGCAACCGTTAGCGAGAGGCAAGGCTTATGGAAAGATCATCGCGGTAACGCTTTGTTAGAGTCGTTTGCTGATATCGGTTTTCGAGTAGACCCAGACATATTTAATGCCGGATCAGGAATCGTTGGAAGTAGCGGCTCGAAAATTGCTAACAATGCGATGGATCTTGTGTCTAATATCGCAGGCCCGGCGAGGTTCGGACTTGATTGGCAAGGCGGATTAATCGATGCCAAGGTACAGGCGCGATTGTCAAAAAGCAATCCAGTTAACGCACTTGTTGCGAGCCTCGATCCAATACCTCTGACGATGAGGTCACATACAGCGATTCTTACCAATGCGTGGAACGCTAGTTCTCCAGACGGCTCTGAAACAGCGAGTACACAAAGTCGCGTTGATCAGGGTAAGAAACTACCTTTGATCGAAAGCGTTATAGATGCAATGTATATGCCTACTCAACTTCTCATTCAATTTGCTGAAGGTGCGAAGCTCGAGTCCAACGGATCGAGCTTTAAATATCATGAAGTGGACGTTAAGAAAATCCCGGCAGATCGATTGCCGGGGTACATACCGCCTGCCCCTGTTGAAGCAAGTGGTAGTGGCATGGGTAACGGCGGGTGATATGAAAAAACTACTGAATCTTACTGTCGTTGGATTACTTTTTGCAACGCTTTGTACATTTCCAGATACCAGTGATGCTGAAAAAAATCCGATGCGAGGTTTTCCATCGGAGTTTAAGTACTCCGAATTATGGGAACAACTCATTATTGATGGTAAACCTACCCGTGCTTATCGATTCGTTGCCGATGAAACGCTTGATGATGTAAAAATTAAGCTTTCGCGATGGTTACAGCAGTCTCAAGTACCCGTAGTAGAAGGCGCGAAAAATGGTTGGACTTATCTCAGCCATAGAAAAGACGATACGTGGATTACGGTTCAGGTGCGTCTGTTTGCCAACGGTGGCTCCTCAAAGGTTGAAGGCTTAGTCAGTTTTTGGCAGGCATCTTACCAACCTGCCGTTCCTGGTATCGAGCCACGACTATCAACGCTTAGCAGCATGCAAGTGTTGCGAAGACTGGAATCTGTCGATAGAGGACGTAATGCGATTACCGTAACTGCAATTAGCGATGCAAGTGTCGAAGTTGTTGCAAATGGCTTGGCAGCTGACATGAAGACGCATGGATATGTTCCCGCAAGTCATGCGCCACCCTCGTTACTTTCCGGTGACAAAGCCGCGAACCT
>JAYWIG010000295.1:0-33374 GCA_043789035.1 Betaproteobacteria bacterium | reverse complement strand
TCTGCTGCACGACAGGTACAGTGAGCAAACCTAGGCTTTTATTTGCGCCATTCGGATTGGTAATACGCGAGCCGCCTTGCGCCCACCCAGTGCAGGGTGCTGTGGGGCAGATCGTTGGCGTACCTGCAAAACCAACCATACCGGCTTTGATCTCAACTTTTGCGGCATCGGCCAAGTGTTCAACCCAGATCTTGCCAGGATTGATGGTTGAGCGACCACCACCAACAGCGGCTATCGACCCAGCTTTGTAACTGCCGACATCGGACAAACTAGACCCGAAAACCACCAGCGAGGTGTAGACCGGCTTAGCGTCTGAACCACAAGAAGCCAGAGTGGCTGCGAGGCCGAGGCTAGATACAAAAACTGCGGTTGCACGTCGTACAGCCGCAGCGGAAGGAGATATATTTTTCATTCCGAAATGATACCCGTATCGCTACGGGCAGCTTTCGGAGCATTCGATTACTTAGGCAACTTTTACCCTATTTTTATGCCACTACCTGGGCCAACTCACCGCGCTTATATTTTTCGATCATGATGGCCAGCGGTGTCGCAGAAATTTTGCTCCCCTGACCAGCGCAACCGAACTGCTGATAGCGCTGTACGCAAATCAATTTAGCAGCAGCAGTAGCTGGCTTTAGATACTCACGCGGATCGAATTTGCCCGGGTTTTCAACGAAAAACTTACGAATCGCGGCTGTCATCGCCAAACGAATATCGGTGTCGATATTGATTTTTCGAACGCCATATTTAATAGCTTCTTGAATTTCCTCAACTGGTACGCCATAAGTTTCCTTCATATCGCCACCGTATTTACGTATTTCGGCAAGTAACTCTTGGGGAACGCTCGAAGAACCATGCATGACCAAATGGGTGTTCGGCAAACGCTTGTGAATTTCTTTAATACGGGAAATTGCCAAAATATCGCCAGTTGGCTTGCGCGAGAACTTATAAGCGCCATGTGACGTGCCGATTGCGATAGCCAAGGCGTCAACTTGCGTACGCTTCACGAAATCAGCGGCTTGCTCAGGGTCGGTCAACAACTGCTCTTTAGTCATGGTTGCATCTGTACCGTGGCCATCTTCTTTGTCGCCCTTCATGGTTTCTAAAGAACCTAAGCAACCAAGCTCGCCTTCAACGGTAACACCAACTGCGTGGGCCATATCGACGACTTTACGGGTCACTTCGATGTTGTAGTCGTAAGAAGCGATGGTTTTGCCGTCAGTTTCAAGCGAACCATCCATCATCACCGAGGTAAAGCCCAAACCAATTGCACCACCACAGATTTCAGGCGATTGGCCGTGGTCCTGATGCATTACTACAGGCACTTTGGGGTAACTTTCTACAGCGGCCGCGATCAAATGACGCAAAAACTGCTCACCTGCATATTTACGTGCACCCGCCGAAGCCTGCATGATCACTGGTGCATCGAGCTCAGAAGCCGCCTGCATAATCGCCTGAACTTGTTCGAGGTTGTTGACATTAAAGGCGGGAATTCCGTAATTATTGGCAGCGGCGTGGTCGAGCAACTGGCGCATAGATACTAAAGGCATGAAAAGCTCCTAATGGAAGATAAAAATTTGAATTAACTGCATTATCTAAGAATCTTTGTGTTTAGTGGTTGCCAGATTTGGTTAAATGGGACTAAATTCGCGAAGTTGTCGATAGGCGGGGGAGTTTTTCTAATTGCAAGCGCTAGGCAGGTGCCATGGCCTTGTCGGGGTGCTAGCGCGTCACCCACTTTGCGGGCTCGCCCTCGGCTTTAACCGGATGTTTGTGCTTGACTGCGGAACTCGCTGCGCTCGTGATTCCTTCGCAGCTTCGCGCACGCAGGCGCTCGCGTTTACGCGGTTTGGCGCATGCGCCAACAAACCCCGCTCCAACTGTTGCTGCCGCTAACGCACCCCGACAAGGCCATGGCACCTGCCTAGCTTTTCGATTAACGACGAGTCAGCATCAGCTTTCTTGATTTGAACTTTGCAATTACGAACAAGTGATATTGCAGCATCACATATTCTGTGATATTGTGAAATCGTGAAACTGTGAAAGAAAGGACGACTTAAATGAGCAACATCACCGTAACGGTCGACGAGCAAACCTATCGAGCCGCGAGAATTGTTGCGGCTCAACGCAATGCAACGGTTAGCTCGCTTGTTCGTGATTACTTAAATTCCCTCGTCAATGAAAGTACGCAGCCAGATACTAGAGCCAATGCGTTGTTCGAAGCGCTCGATAAAGCTGGCCCTTACAAAGCTGGCGAACGGTTGTCGCGCTCTGAGACTCATCGTCGATAGTCGCTTGGAAATCTCAAATGCAGGTCACGCACTTTCTTGATACAAACATTCTTCTTTACGCGATTTCGACCAGTGAAGCCGAGGCAAAGAAAAAGACCATTGCTCGCGACCTTTTAGAAGGAAACGATTGGGGGGTTTCCGTTCAAGTGTTACAAGAGTTTTACGTCAACGCTACTAAATCAAAACGCGCTTCCGACTCCCCCGCGATGACAGTTTTAGAAGCCGCCAATGCAGTTCGACGTTTTACCGCATACCCAGTCGTTACCAATACAGACACCTTGCTGATAAAAGCAATCGACCTGTCGCAACGTTTCCAAATATCGTTCTGGGATGCAGGTGTCGTAGCGGCAGCGATAGCATCAGGTGCAAAAACCCTGTACACCGAAGACTTAAACCACGGTCAAATCTACGAAACCATTACGGTCGTAAATCCGTTCCTATCCCAACAAGGCAAGCCGCCAAAAAGAACGAAACGGCGATCAAACAAACAACAGTCTAGCGCTTGAATGCGGGGTGTGGGGCTTGGCTTGCGGTTAGCGAGGCGCCACGAGGATCAGGGATTTTCCCCGACGGTCGTAGACCGGCGCCGAGGACTGCCTGAGCGGAGCGAGTTCCGAAGGCGAGGGGAAAATTCCGGTTAAATCCGAGGGAAAAGCCGAGCGTAGCCAGCCAAGCCCCACACCCCGTATTCAACCGCGGAACAAGAAACCAACTACCCTGCTTCACCAATCTTCACCAGCTTCAACGAATTCGTCCCACCCGCTTTACCAATCGGATCACCAATCGTAATCGCAATATGGTCCCCTTTGCTTACCAACCCAGCCGCCAACAATTTGTGCTCGACATCGAGCAACACCGCTTCACGGTCAGTCGAAAAATACTCCATCGGCATCGCATGTACCTCACGGTATAAACACATACGGCGGCGCGAACCAACTTCTGGTGACATCGCATAAATTGGCACACCAGAATCAAAACGCGACATCCACAAAGCGGTCGAACCCGATTGAGTTAGAGCAACAATCGCTTTTAACTTCATGTGATGCGCAGCAAACAACGCGCTCATCGCAATCGATTGATCAACACGCGTAAAGGTACGATTCAAAAACTCTGAATCAAGTGCCGCACCTTGGTAACGGTCCGCTTCTTCACATACGCGCACAACTGCGTTAATAGTTTCAACCGGATACTTGCCAGCAGCAGTTTCTGCCGACAACATCACCGCATCGGTTCCATCCAGAACTGCGTTAGCAACGTCCGATACTTCGGCACGAGTGGGCACCGGTGACTCGATCATCGACTCCATCATTTGAGTCGCGGTAATCGTGACCTTATTCAAGTCCTTAGCCATACGAATCATCTTCTTTTGCAGTGCCGGTACAGCCGCATCGCCGACTTCGACCGCTAAATCGCCCCGCGCCACCATCACGCCATCAGAAGCTTTCAGAATCTCCTCTAAATTACCAATCGCTTCGAAACGCTCAACCTTGGCAATCATTGCAGCCTTGCATCCCGCGGAGCGAGCAAGCTCACGTGCCATATACATATCAGCGGCGTTTTTAGGGAACGAAACAGCTATGAAATCCGCCTGGAATGCCGCAGCAGTTTTAATATCTTCCATGTCTTTGGCTGTCAGCGCTGGGGCGGTTAAACCGCCACCTTGGCGATTGATACCTTTACGGTTCGATAATTCACCGCTAGTGACCACTGTACATTCAATCGTGGTCGAAGTGACTTTATCAACCGTCATAGTCATGCGGCCATCATTGAGTAAGAGAGTATCGCCTTTATGCACGTCATCAACTAGTTCTTTGTAGTCAAGACCAACCACGTTTTGATTACCCAACTCGCAGTTAATATCAAATGTAAACTTATCACCTTGGGTTAGTTGAATCTTGTTGTTTTCGAACTTTCCAACGCGAATCTTCGGGCCTTGCAAATCGGCCAAAACACCCACATCACGGCCAAGCTTAGCGGCAAGTTCGCGCACAAGTTTGACAATTGCGGTATGTTCTTCGGCACTTCCATGAGAGAAGTTCACACGAACTACGTTCACTCCTGCCTTAAGGAGTTTTTCCAAAACATCAGGCTGCGAGCAAGCAGGCCCCATCGTTGCGACGATTTTGGTTGCGCGTGGTACGACGTTCGAGACTAGATTTGCCATGGAATCAATTTCCTTCTTTGCTGTGCTTTCATATAAGCTAACATTCTGCACGAAAAACGTTTTCATGATATGAAATTTAGATGTCGGTTTATCAGGAATACCCTTGAGGTGTGGGGGGTGTTCTTAAAGAGCGCGACGCTGTTGCGGGGCACAGTGATTGCAGCCCGCGTAGCTTTACCCTCGGCTTTAACCGCATGTCATAGCTTGGCTGCGGAACTCGCTGCGCTCAAACAGTCCTCGCCATCCGGCTGCGCCGGTCGCCCTGACACGCTGAGCCTCGGAGCGCTACGCTAATCGCTGCAATCACTGTGCCCCGCAACACCGTCTAGTCTTAATTGGTTGGGGCAGTCGTTCGGAAGTCGGAAACCGGAAAACCCAAACCGAAGCGCGGTTCGAGTCTCAGCCGGAAACCACCGCAAGGCCGCTGTTGTGGGCCGCAGCGTTGGCAGCGATTAGCGTGGCGCTCCGAGGATCAGGGAATTTCCCCGACGGTCGCAGACCGGCGCCGAGGACTGTCTGAGCGCAGCGAGTTCCGCAGGCGAGGGGAAATTCCCGATTAAATCCGAGGGAAAAGCCACGCGTAGTTGCCAACGCTGCGGCCCACAACAGCGGCCATTAGCATCAACAACCCTAAGAGTTAAACCGTGCTTCCAAAGCAGCAACTGCTGGAAGCTCGCGGCCTTCCAAGAATTCGAGGAACGCGCCGCCACCAGTCGAAATGTACCCAACTTGATCAGTGATATCAAACTTAGCGATAGCGGCGAGAGTATCCCCACCACCCGCAATCGAAAACGCCTGCGAGTGCGCAATTGCCGCAGCCATCATCTTCGTACCACCCGCAAACTGAGCAAACTCGAAAACACCCACCGGCCCATTCCACACAATCGTGCCCGCATTAGCAATAATCGCGCACAACTCAGCCGAGGTTTTCGGGCCAATATCAAAAATCATATCGTCATCGCCCACTGCACTAGCAGCGCAATGGGTTGCCACAGCATCCGGCGCAAACTTCTTGCCGGTCACCACATCAACAGGTAATGGTACCGCCGCACCACGGGCTTTCATCTTATCGATAATCCTCTTCGCCTCAGGCAACATATCTGGTTCGGCTAAAGACTTACCAATATTTGTACCCATCGCCATCATAAAGGTGTTGGCAATACCACCACCAACGATGAGTTGATCCACTTTATCGGCCAAAGACGAAAGAATCGATAACTTCGTAGAAACTTTCGAACCACCCACAATTGCCACTAAAGGACGAGTCGGAGAGGCCAAAGCCTTGCCTAAAGCATCTAATTCAGCGGCAAGCAACGGGCCAGCACACGCAATCAGCGCGAACTTGGCAATGCCGTGGGTAGTAGCTTCAGCACGGTGCGATGTACCAAAAGCATCATTGGCGTAAACATCACAAAGCTTGGCCATCTTTTGCGCCAATACCTCGTCATTTTTCTTCTCGCCTTTGTTGCAGCGGCAATTTTCTAACAACACCACTTCGCCAGGCGCAACTGTAAAAATACCATCCACCCAATTCGCAATCAGTCGAACTTCACGTTTAAGCAATTCCCCTAATCGCTTGGCTATGGGTGCTAAAGAATCTTCAGCCTTTAGCTCGCCTTCTGTTGGGCGGCCCAGATGCGAAGTCACCATAACAGCAGCGCCAGCTTTCAAACAAAACTCAATCGCAGGTACCGACGCCCGAATACGGGTGTCATCGGTAATCGCAAAAGAATCATCTTGCGGAACATTTAAATCGGCGCGAATAAAAACTCGTTTACCTGTTAACTGCAAGTCAGTTAATCGCTTGAACTGCATCATCATGGTAATTTCTCGTATAGCCTATTTAGCGGACATCAAAGCAACAGTTGTGTCTAACATGCGGTTCGAGAAGCCCCACTCGTTGTCATACCAGCTCGATACTTTGACCAACCTGCCCGAGACTTTAGTCAAGGTTGAATCGTAAGTGCTTGAGGCTGGATTATGATTAAAGTCAACCGATACCAAGGGCGCATCGCTGTAATCCAAAATGCCTTTGAGCGCACCGTTGGCAGCGGCTTTCAAGATTGAGTTTACTTCGTCCACTGATGTGTCGCGCTTGGCAATAAAACTCAAATCAACAATTGAAACGTTGATAGTTGGCACGCGCATCGCATAGCCATCCAACTTACCGTTCAATTCTGGCAATACCAGCCCAACCGCAGCAGCTGCGCCAGTTTTGGTAGGGATCATGCTCATGGTCGCGCTACGCGCACGGCGAACATCTTCGTGATATACGTCTGTCAATTTCTGATCATTAGTGTAGGCATGAATTGTCGTCATCAAGCCAGTCTCTACGCCGATGGTGTCGTTCAAAGGCTTCACTAATGGCGCCAAGCAGTTGGTGGTGCAAGAAGCATTCGAGATTACCGTGTCGCTTGCTTTAAGAACGCCGTGGTTAACGCCGTACACAATAGTTGCATCAACATCTTTGCCGCCTGGTGCTGAAATAATTACCTTCTTCGCACCGCCAGCTAGGTGCTTACCAGCGTCTGCTTTGGTGGTGAAAAAGCCTGTGCACTCAAGCACCACGTCAACACCCATTTCGCCCCACTTGATATTGGCTGGGTTGCGCTCTGCAATGACTTTAATCTTGTCGCCGTTTACAACAATGTTGTCACCATCAACGGTGACTGTGCCAGGGAACTTACCGTGAGCAGTGTCATATTGAGTGAGGTGTGCATTAATTTTTGCATCGCCCAAGTCGTTAATCGCAACGATTTGAATATCGTGCTTTTTGCCACCTTCATAGTGAGCGCGGAGAATGTTACGGCCGATGCGGCCATAACCGTTGATGGCGACTTTGATGGTCATGTCAATTCCTAAAGGTCAATAAAAAATAGTTACTCAATGTGCAAACTAAGCTCATTACTGCAATGCAGCGCGGCGTAATGCTTCTCGTACGGTATCGGCGATGTTTTCAGGTGTAAACCCAAACAATTTGAACAATTGCCCTGCCGGGGCTGATTCGCCGTAGCGATCCAACCCAACAACAGCCGAGCAATCATACTTCCACCAAACATCAGTAACACCCGCTTCCACAGCGATTCGGGGCACATTGTGCGGCAACACATTGGCCTTGTATGTGACGTCTTGCCTATCAAACACATTTGTTGACGGCATCGATACCACTCGAACTTCGATACCAGACGCGGCTAACTGCTCTCTAGCTGCCATTGCCAAGCAAAGCTCAGAACCGGTAGCAATAATTACGGCGGCGGGCTTGCCTGCATCGCGCAATATGTATCCACCCTTAGAGATTAAATCCAGTTGGGTTTGTGAGCGCGTGACAAACGGTAGCGCTTGCCGGGTGAGAATGAGAGATGTTGGCCCAGAAGCGCGCTCCACCGCAGCCACCCAAGCCACCGCAGTTTCTGCTGCATCACCAGGGCGCCACACATCCATATTCGGCATGATCCGTAAACTCGATGTATGCTCAACCGCTTGATGCGTTGGACCGTCCTCGCCCAAGCCAATTGAATCATGCGTAAACACGTGAATGACACGACGTTTCATCAGAGCGGCCATGCGCAAGGCGTTGCGCGAGTAATCTGAGAAAGTGAGGAATGTTCCGCCGTAAGGGATAAAGCCACCATGTAGCGCCATGCCATTCATGATTGCAGCCATACCAAACTCACGCACGCCATAGTTGATGTGGCGACCGGTAAAGTCGTCGGCACGTAGCGCGCCGCAACCTTTGAAATCGGTTAAGTTGCTACCGGTTAAGTCAGCTGAGCCGCCCAACATATTCGATACTGCCGGGCCAATAAAGTTCAGCGCGTTTTGCGATGCCTTGCGAGTGGCAATAGTTTCGCCTTTTGCGACAACATCGGCCATCAATTCGTCGACTACATCATCCCAATGAGCAGGTAACTCCCCTTTCATACGGCTCTCAAGCTCGGCGGCAAGCGCAGGGAACTCTAGACGATATTGATCAAACAAACCTTGCCAATAGGCATTCGCTTGTACACCAGAAGTTTTGGCATCCCAAGCGGCATATACATTTGCTGGAATCTCAAACGGCGGGTGATTCCAGCCGATAGCGGCACGGGTGGCCGCAATTTCATCGTTGCCTAGAGGCTCGCCATGGGTTTTAGAACTGCCTTCTTTAGTTGCGGCTCCTTTACCTATTTTAGTTTTGCATTGAATAAATGTTGGCGCGAAATGACCGTTATTACCATTCACAGCCCAATCTTTCGCAATGGCAATTGCACGATCCACTGCTGCAACGTCATGGCCATCAATGTCAGCCAATACATTCCACCCGTAGGCTTCAAAGCGCTTAACGCTATTGTCTGCAAACCAATGCTTAACGCTGCCATCAATCGAAATACCGTTATCGTCATACAGCAGGACAAGTTTGGAGAGTTTTAATGTACCGGCAAGTGAGCAAACTTCGTGAGAAATACCCTCCATCAAACAGCCATCGCCCACTATAGCGTAGGTGAAGTGGTCAACGACGGCGAAGCCTGGTTTGTTAAACTGCGCGGCAAGAATTTTTTCTGACATTGCCATACCCACTGCATTGGCAACACCCTGACCAAGCGGGCCCGTCGTAGTTTCTACGCCCGGAGTGACATCAACTTCGGGGTGCCCTGGTGTTCTCGAATGCAGTTGGCGAAAGGCTTTGAGGTCATCAATGAGAAGATCATAGCCAGTTAGATGCAATAACGCGTACAAAAGCATGGAACCATGCCCGTTGCTCAATACAAAACGATCTCTATCCATCCAATGCGGATCGACAGGGTTGTGCTTTAAGTGCCGCCCCCAAAGTGCCAAGGCTACCTCGGCCAGACCCATCGGAGCACCGGGATGGCCAGAATTTGCTTTTTGAACGGCATCCATCGCGAGAGCGCGAATAGCATTGGCTTGATCTTGAATAAGAGACATGGCTGGCTTTTTGTATTTGAGAAGAATTTAGTTTGACGAGAGAGAAAACTAGCGTTGGGTTGAAAGCAAATGATTCGAGCTTAGCCCATAATTCTATCAACCGAGAGTCAATACGCCTGAAAGCGCATCAAACAAAATTCATACTGTGCCAATACCAACACTAAGCCCAACACAAAACCCAAGCAAAGCACCTCGTCATTTTGTTCAAATGCCGCTCGTCAACGGCCAAACCGTGAAGTTACCCGCCGAAACAGCACATCACATTAGGCGAGTTACACGAATGAGATCTGGAGATGCCATCGTGCTATTTAATGGCGACGGTTTTTTTTATCACGGAACGCTGAACTTTGACGCAAAGACAGACTGCTCGGTGGAAATTTCTAACGCAATGCTTGCAAACTCGGAAAGCCCGTTAGCGATTACCCTGTTACAAGGGCTGGCAAGCAGCGAAAAAATGGCATGGGCAATTGAAAAAGCGACCGAACTCGGCGTACACACGGTTATTCCGGTCGAATGCCATCGCAGCGTGGCCCAAATAAGTGCCGAAAAGGCCGAAAAAAAGCAATTTCATTGGCTCAACATTGCGAGGGCAGCATCTGCACAATGTGGTCGAGCAACTGTACCGACTATTGCAACGGCGATTTCAAGTTGCAATAGTTTGCAATTCAATCCGCATACATCTGACCACGATGCGTTGCTTGTATTGTCACCCGTTAGCTCAAAACCATTATCAGGCTGGGCAAGCAAAATCAGGCAAACGGCCTCGGGCGAAACGCCCACGCCACTGCGCATTGCAGTCTATATCGGCCCTGAAGGAGGCTTGGACGAGGAAGAACTTAGCTTTGCGCTTGGGCAAGGATTTCAAGCGATCCGCGTAGGCCCAAGGGTGTTGCGCACGGAAACAGCGGGCCCCACGGTGATTGCATCACTACAGGCATTGCTGGGCGATTTTTGATACTCTAGCCATCCCTTTACATGTATTTGGTCTAGATAGGAGAAAACCATGAGCTTATTAAATTCAATTTTGGGTGCCGTAATGGGCGGCCAACAGCAGCAGAACCCTTTACTCAACATCGCCTTGAGCATGTTGTCAAACAACCAACAAGGTGGCAGCGGGTTGGCAGGTTTGCTAGGGCAGTTTCAACAAGCTGGTTTGGGTAATGTCGTTCAATCGTGGATTGGTAAGGGTGAAAATTTACCAATTTCAGGCGATCAACTACAGCAGATACTTGGTTCAGGCCAAATTGCACAAATCGCCCAGCAATTAGGCTTATCGAACGAGCAAACTTCGGGCCAATTAGCCGATTTGCTTCCTACTCTGATAGACAAGCTGACACCGCATGGCGAAGCGCCTCAACAAGGTTTTGGCGATAGCGACGCAATGATGAAAATGTTGCAGGGGTTCTTGCAAAAGTAATTTTTGCGTGTTTATTCCGCTCAAACAGCTGATTTAAAAATTCAGCTGTTTGTTTCTACCGCCGGTTTGAAAGCGGTTAAGTTGTTTTCTTCGAGCCCGTTTTAGCAGTCTCTACCGCCTTGGCATCAACAGTGTAAAAAACTCTAAATGCAATTTCTTGATCAAAGAAATGCTCGGACGCGTCCCTAAAAACGTCGAGCAGTGCTTGGCGGTCTTCATCATCAAACTTCACAGAATGAGGCAAGTTTTGCAAAACCAACACGAAACCGGGATCGCCATCTGATTTTTGCGGCTTTAAATCCGTGAGGCAATCGTATAGGGCATCAAAGTTTTTACCGAAGTGTTCGCCAAAACTCATTTCCTTGCCAATAGTTTCCAAAATCTCGGTTTTGGTTTTGGATTTCGCCAAATCGGCGACTAAACATATCTGCTCCGCTCTGAACGCGGCACGTCGAATCTCTTCCAATCCCATGTCGCCCATAGGCATAACAGAGTGCGCTGGAATGTTGCTAAATGCGTTCATTTATCAACCTGCTTAACTCGTATGAAGGATTGGTAATGATCATCGGTGTAATAAATTTCTTTGCTCGTTTGTGGTTCACCTCCAACCACAAGGCGTTTAGCACCGCGGTTTTTTGCACCGGGTGTCCTAACAGTGTACTCCGTGTAATAGCCACGACGCTGCTTTGGCAGCTGTTTTTCTCTATTTCCAAATGTAACGCCGTCTTTTTCGTAAGGGAAAGGCCCACCTCTACGTATTAACGCTAAGGTTTGCTGGGCTTCATTGGGGAGTTCGGTCGAAGCGATTTGCGTTTGCTCTACAACCTTACTGGGCAAATCACGCGCCTGGATAGGGGCAATTAACCCAAAAGCCGCGCAGCAAAATGCGAAAGCTACCAAGGGCTTGCGCAAAAAAACTTTGAACGATTTAAGGCTTAAGCGATTTCTCATCGCCCAATCCTAAATCAGATTGAGGCGAAGTAAAAGATAAATGTGCTTAAGCAGCCTGACGCATGGCCAACGCATCCATTGCACGATCCAAAGGCGCAGCATCTTCGACCAACTTCGCTCGACCCGAATCCAGTAGGCCAACAAACTCATTCGCCTCCAACGCTCTTGAATCGCCAGGGTAGCGGCTGAACACATAAAGCGTTCGGGCCGGGCTGATCCACGACAACTTTACACGCTTGAAAGTACCGTCAATTTCTTTGAAATCGAACAACATTCCTCTCACAAAGTGTTGTAACTGAACGTCTGTACTGTTCACAGTCATGGCTGATGCTTCTAAGCTCGCCGCCGCCGGAGAAAACTTTAAGCTTCCGTCTTCTTGCATTTGAACCGTTGAGGCGACTGAGCTAGGCTTTTTGCTATCAAGCTTCTGATCTAACTTGCCTTCTTTGGCGGCAGCAAATGCCGATGCCTTTTTCTCTGCAGGCGTTTCCTTTGCGTTATTAATTGCTTCAGTATGTTTTTTCAATAGTTGATTGAAGAAAGTTTCGCGTTCTTCATCCGGAATTTCAACTCGTTGCAACCCTCGAATTAACGCATTGATTAATTTTGGCAACAGTGCAGCTAATTTTGGGACATCGTTTGGCACCTTAGGATCAACCGACCAAATCAACCATTCGCAGGTGCGCAATGCGGCCTCATACTGCCGATCCAATTCGCTGCCGTTCGGGCTCAAAGTAACCTTGCAACTCGCCATCACTGGCGCCCACCAGCGAAGTAGGAAAGTACGCATGAACTCAGGATGACTGCCCACCAATCGTTGCTGTAGATCCGATTTTGATGACTCTAATGCCAGCTGCAACTCTTCCTTCGCCTGCGATTCTCTAGTGAGCTCAGCAATATATTCAGCGCGACGAATTTGCTCAGCGTTCGACGCATCTTCCAGCGAAACAAGCGCTTGCTCGAAAACGCTCAAGTCATCGACAAACTCTTCCAATACCCCATCGATGATTCGAGCAACCGCCGGATACAACTCGCCTTCTTGGGATAAATCTGCGTCCGGATCACTACCAATTTCGCTAATCCTATCGACTAGCTTACGCATAGGATGCTGTCGACGAGCAAAGAAGCTGCGATCAATCAAAGCCGCTTTAATTGCCACCACTTGCAAACGTAGTAACTGCTGCTTAACAACGTCATTGACGCGCTTATCGGCATAGATATAGTCAAACACCAGCGAGACAATTTCCACTGTGAGTTGATCTAGTGGCGAACCTTTATCTTTTGCCTGCGCAGTCACGGAGGCAACTAAATCCTCGACTGTCATTGCCAAATTTTCTCTCGAATTCATACCAAACTGAAGACTAGACAAAGCATCAAGCAGCGGTGGCTGAGCACTTGGTACCGGTAAATCAGCGACGCCGAAAATCATCGGATCTGAAAGCATGCGGGCGGCCGACATTTTTGCCGACGGCGCACCATTCATAAGCTGCTGGGACATCTGCTGATACAGGCCCATCAAGGTAGCATGGTCAATGGTGCCTTCAGCCACGAAGCCTTCAGCAGCATCAACACCAAACTGACCATGTTTCCCTAATTTGTCAAAGGCATCACTGACATCATCATTCGGCCGGTTTTTCGGCTTCGTATTGGCAGCGCCTACAACCCGAGGACGAATCTTCGGCAATATTCGATTGCTTACCAAACGGCTATTCACATTCATGTAAACCGCATTTAGATTGGCGGTAATGTGCGGCTCAAATGCATCAAGCAAAGCGGCCTTTACCGTTGCTTGGCTGGTGATATGACTAATGGCATTTTTTAAGGCTTCAAAGATGGCCTCAGGTGCCGCAGGATGCAAACTCTCATCGAACCATTCGCGCTCTAGCAATGCGGCCAGCCTTGCCCTAACCCCAAGAACTTCATCAGGGTCAAGCTTGCCTTTGGCACGGTGCACTAATTTATCGATGGCAATTTTGTCGCGAATAACATCGTCGTCTACTAACGTGAGCTCAACAGGGCCTGTATCACCATCGTCTTTTTCTTCGCCTCGGTTATTGAATAAGCGCTTCTCAAAAATATCGGCAAAGCTACGATGAAACCGCTGTTCGATTTCGGCTTTATGCTGCTTTACGATACTCACGGCTTCGAGTAGCGCCTGCTGCTCATCACGTTTAGACGTACTCAACGCAACGGTGGTGAGTTCTTCGCCCATAGAACTAAGCGCATCATTGACGAGCTTAGTTAGCCTCGTCATCACGAGTTCGCGGCAGTCTTCCAAAAGATCATAGCGTTTGCGGCCACCGTCGGCAGCTGACTCATTGGCCGTGTTTATCGTAGATGCACTCACCGAAGATTCCCTTGTTCTATCTCAAAATCGACTTATTCGATCCATCTGGAGGTAGGTTACGAGGCCATCATGGTTATGGTCAACAAGCTTCGGCAAAAAGCGTGGAGTAATTACGAGGCCGCCGACCAATGGCCAACTCTAGCCACATGAGCGGCGGCAAGATGTTAAATTTTCATACGCTCTGAGTTTGCATCGACCACTGCCCACGCACTCATATTTACGACGCGACGAACTGTTGCAGAAGCCGTCAATACGTGCACTGGGGCCGCTGCGCCAAGCAAAACCGGCCCAATTGCGACGTTGTTACCAGCGGCCGTTTTGAGCAAGTTGTATGAAATATTGGCAGCATCAATTCCAGGCATCACCAATAGGTTTGCTTCACCTTTGAGATAGGAATTCGGCATGCTGCCATGGCGATATTTGGCATCAAGAGCAGTGTCGCCCTGCATTTCTCCATCGACCTCTAAATTCGGTGATACTTTGCGAATGATTTGTAGCGCCTCTCGCATCTTGAGTGCGCTTGGGTGATCAGAGGTACCAAAGTTGGAATGCGAGAGCAAGGCCACGAGCGGCTTGATACCAAAACGTTGCAGCTCTTCGGCCGCCATAATGGTGATTTCGGCAATCTGCGCAGCAGTTGGGTCTGCGTTCACATGGGTATCGACGATAGTAACTTGTCGATTAGATAGCATAAGCGTGTTCATTGCCGCATATACACTTGAGCCCTCTCGCTTACCAATCACTTGGTCTATATAGTGCAGGTGCAAGTTGAAAGTACCAAACGTGCCGCAAATCATCGCGTCGGCATCACCCATCTTAATAGCCATTGCGCCGATCAACGTGTGACGGCGGCGCATTTCAATCTTGGCATATTGCATCGATACGCCTTTGCGATCGACCAACGCATGGTAGGCCATAAAATATTTGCGATAGCGCTCATCCATTTCCGGGTTAACCACTTCAAAATCTTTGCCGGCTTTTAGTCGAAGCCCATAGCGTTCAATACGACGTTCAATCACCGCTGGCCGGCCGACGAGCAGTGGCTTGGCAATGCCTTCGTCAACAATCACTTGAATCGCTCTAAGTACTCGCTCGTCTTCACCCTCGGCATACACCACCCGCTTTTTCTCAGCCCGTTTAGCCGTGCTAAAGATCGGCTTCATGAAGTTGCCGGAGTGATAGACGAACTGCTCTAGTTGCGTTCTATAGGCTTCCCAATCCTTAATTGGACGGGTGGCCACCCCTGATTCCATCGCGGCTTTAGCGACAGCAGGGGCAATCCGAACGATGAGGCGAGGATCGAAAGGCCTTGGAATCAAATAATCAGGGCCGAAATTCAAACCAGCAGAGCTGTAGGCGGTGGCAACCACATCGGAGAGCTCTTCACGCGCCAAGCCAGCCACTGCATGAACGGCCGCAATTTCCATTTCACGGGTAATCGTTGTCGCACCTACGTCCAACGCGCCTCGAAAGATGAACGGAAAACACAGAACATTATTCACTTGGTTGGAATAGTCGGTGCGGCCCGTAGCCATAATCACATCAGGCCGCACGGCTTTAGCCTCTTCAGGCAGGATCTCCGGTGTCGGGTTCGCCAACGCAAACACTAGTGGTCTAGCCGCCATCTTGACAACCATTTCTGGTTTTAGTACGCCACCGGCTGAGAGCCCTAAAAATACGTCCGCGCCGTCCATAATGTCGGCAAGTTTGCGTGCCGAAGTCTCTTGAGCGTATTGCTCTTTATCGGGATCCATCAACTCAACCCGGCCTTTGTAAACCACGCCAGCAAGATCAGTGACCCAAACGTTTTTCTTTGGCAGCCCTAGATCAACTAAAAGTTCAAGGCAGGCCAGCGCCGCTGCACCCGCACCACTGACAACGACCTTGATGTTTTTAATATCCTTACCTACGACATGCAAGCCGTTAGTCAGTGCAGCGCCTACCACGATGGCCGTGCCATGCTGATCATCATGGAAGACGGGTATCTTCATACGTTCACGCAATTTACGCTCAACGTAAAAGCAATCCGGTGCTTTGATATCTTCTAAATTAATACCACCGAAGGTCGGTTCGAGTGCAGCAATAATTTGTACTAATTTTTCTGGATCAGTTTCGTTAATTTCGATATCGAACACGTCGATACCCGCGAACTTCTTAAACAGTACCGCCTTACCTTCCATCACAGGTTTTGAAGCTAGCGGGCCAATATTGCCCAAGCCCAAAACAGCCGTGCCGTTAGTCACAACGCCAACTAAATTGCCGCGACTGGTATAGCGAAACGCATTGGATGGGTCTTTAACAATTTCTTCGCAGGCTGCGGCCACTCCAGGGGAGTAGGCAAGCGCCAAATCGCGTTGATTGGTCAGCTGTTTAGTGGCGGTAATTGCGATCTTACCGGGCGTACCCTGTTCGTGATATTCGAGGGCGGCTTTTCTGAGTTGTTCATCCATCGCAGCATTATGCGACAAAAAAAGTCATGCTAATGACAATGCATAAGCTTACAACCTTCGGAAAGCACTTATGACAAAAAGTGATGGATACGTCGTTTATGCCAAAGCCATCGCCAACACTCTTGCCACATGTATCGGCTGCCGATTCGTACCATCATTGAGCAAATCACTAATCTGGTGCCTACAGCTGGTGCCATCGGCCACAATCAGCGCAGCTTTGTCGCTGTTACGTATCGCCGGTAAAAGGGTTAGCTCAGCCATTTGCCTGGATACCACCTGATGCTTAGCCTCATAACCAAAGCTACCCGCCATACCGCAACAGCTACTTTCAATCGTACTGACTTCAAGTTCGGGAATGAGTTTTAAAACTTGTTCGATGGGCTTGACAGCATCGAAGGCTTTTTGATGGCAGTGGCCATGCAGCAATGCTTTCTTTGCGGCAATTGGTTTTAGCGCTAACTTCAATTTACCTAGGGCTTGCTGGCTGGCTAAAAACTCTTCGAGCAGCAGCGCTCGACCGGCGAGTAGCTCAGCCTCCTCTCCTAAACCCATAACTAAAAACTCATCACGCATGGTGAGTAAACAAGAAGGCTCTAAGCCGACCACATAGGCACCGTCACGCAGCGCCGGCAACAATGCCGCCAGCGTTCGTTTGGCCTCTAGCTTTGCTTCGTCGACCAAGCCTGCGGCCAAGAACGTACGACCGCAACACAAAGGCCGTTCTGGGTTGTCCGTAGCCCGCGCTAGCAAAACAGCATAGCCCGCAGCCATAAGCACTTTATGAGCGGCTAACAAATTTTCGTTTTCGAAGTAGTTGTTAAAGGTGTCGGCCCAAAGAATCACTTCGGTTTGGTTTACTTTCGGTAACACAACCTCAAACTGCTCGGTAAACGGTTTGCCAGTAAATTCGGGCATTTGACGTTTCGCAGAAAAGCCTGTGTAACGCTCCATCAATTTGGCGAGTACCGGCACTCGATTACGTAAATTTGCCAATATAGGAAGGCGCGCTGCAAGGCCAGCGTAGTGAGGTAGATTGGCCACTAACTTGTCTTTCAAACTCAGGCCATTTTTCTTGTTGTAATGATAAAGAGCCTCTACTTTCATCTTCGCCATATCGACACCGGTCGGGCAATCACGCTTACAGCCCTTGCAACCCACACACAACTCAAGCGCTTGATGCACCGCTTCTGAGGCAACGCCATCAGCGCCTAGTTGACCCGACAAGGCCAAACGTAGCGTGTTGGCTCGGCCTCGTGTGACGCTCTGCTCATCTTTTGTAACTCGATAACTCGGGCACATCGTGCCAGCATCAAATTTTCTGCAATGCCCGTTGTTGTTACACATCTCAACGGCTTTTGCAAAGCCTAATGCTGGGTCGCCACCCGTTCCTGGTGCCGTGGTTACCTCTGTCACAGGATCTGCTTGCACATTCCAAGCAGACCAATCCAATGCGGTTTGCAATGGCTTTGCGCTATAGCCTGGTTTGAATCGAAATAATCTCGCGTCATCCATTTTCGAGGCACGAACAATCTTGCCCGGGTTCATTAACCCGGCGGGATCGAAAAGATCTTTGACTTCTTCAAACGCTTTTACCAAGCGCGGCCCAAACTGCCAGCTTACCCACTCGCTACGCACCAAACCATCGCCATGTTCGCCAGAGAATGCGCCTTTGTACTTGCGCACTAGCTCTGCCGCTTCTTCGGCCATTTGCCGCATCTTGTGAGCACCACCTTCGTTGCCGGCGCGGCGCATATCAAGAATCGGTCGCACATGCAAAGTACCTACCGATGCGTGGGCATACCAAGTGCCGCGCGAGCCGTACTTAGCAAACACGTCGGTTAAACCTTGCGTGTATTCGGCAAGATGGATCAGCGGAACGGCGCAATCCTCAATAAAGCTTACCGGTTTACCATCGCCCTTGAGCGACATCATAATATTCAAACCAGCCTTGCGAACTTCCCACAATTCTTTTTGCTCGCGCTCATGGGCCATCTCAACAACGGTATTCGGCAAGCCTAAATCGCCCATCAAATCGACTAAGCCTTTGAGCCTGTGAAGTAACTCCGCCTTATTTTCACCGGCGAACTCAACCAGCAAAATCGCTTCTGGCAACTGTTTGCCTTGTGGCGTATCTGTCTCGATCAGCGCCTTATTAATTGTCGACACGAATACCGGGTTACTTCTTGCAAGCTCAATCATCGTTCGATCAACGAGCTCAACGGCAACGGGCCCAAGTTTCACGATGTGCTGGGCGCTATCCATCGCTTTATAAAACGAAGTGAAGTTCACCACCCCTAATACCTTCGCTTTAGGTAGAGGAGAAAGTTTCAAATGCAAGCGCTTGAAATAAGCCAATGTGCCTTCAGAACCGACCAATAATTGTGCGAGATTGACTGAGTTATCCGAAGTGTAGGGGCGTTCGGATTGTGGATGAAATACATCTAAGTTATAGCCCCCTACCCGACGCAGTACTTTTGGCCAGAGCCTAGTCATCTCAGATTTTTCACGCTCGGCAATCTCAAACAATCGAGAAACCAAACTGCCGGTTCTTGTCGAACTCATCGGCCGAGTTGCTGACGCGCCAAAAGCTCCAAAAAACTCCTGTGTACCATCGGCCAATACCGCGTCGATACCAAACACGTTATGCACCATGTTGCCGTAAGCGAGTGAACGAGACCCACAAGAGTTATTGCCCGCCATACCTCCAATCGTACATTGCGCAGCCGTCGACACATCAACCGGGAACCACAAGCCATGCGGCTTTAAATAGGCATTTAAATGATCGAGCACCATTCCTGGCTGCACCACCACCGTGGCTTGTTCTTTATTAAACTCAAGTACTTTATTCATATACTTCGAGTTATCGATTACCAAAGCTTCGCCCACGGTTTGGCCACACTGACTAGTGCCTGCGCCTCGCGCCAAGATCGGCACTTTCATTTCGTTAGCTAAATCCATGACCGCCAAAACATCGGCCTCGTCTTTGGGCACGACCACGCCAACCGGGTCGATCTGATAAATCGACGCATCTGTTGCATAGCGGCCACGCGAGGCTGCATCAAACAGCACCTCGCCCTGGATGGTGCGCTTGAGGCGCGCGCCTAATCGGGTACGCTCGATGGCCGGGGATGCCAGTAAATGGGCGGGCGTGTTGGCGTTCATAGTGCTGCGTTCATAAGTGTTTGTTCAAGCCGTAATATTTTGTTGTTGGTTCTTGATGCCTTCAATCACGGCATCTCTTTTGTTCAGAAGATGCTGCTCTAAAAGCGCACGCATAGTTCTCTCGTCTCGTTCAGTCAATGCTTTCAACATTACTTCATGCTCTTTCACCGCTTGATCCCATTTTTGTTGAACAAAATTCGACTTAAAGCGTAAGTGTTGAATTCGGGTGTTAACTGACCGATAGGTATCAACTAACACGTCATTACCGGCACAAAGGTTAATCGCTTCGTGAATACTCTTGTTCAATCGATAATAATTTGGCAAATCGCGCCGAGAATGCGCAGCCAACATTTCGAAATGAAGGGCGCGGATTTCATCAAGCTGTTGCTTTGTATGATGCCGAGCAGCTAGTTCACCTGATAACCCTTCAAGCGAAGCCATCACCTCGAAGAGCTGCATCACGTCGCGGGCTGAAAGCTTTACAACGGTTGCGCCACGATGTGGGCTTAACTCCACGAGCTTCTCCGTAGCAAGCACCTTCATCGCCTCACGCATGGGCGTGCGCGATACATTCAAACGCTCACATAGCACTCGTTCATTTAAACGCTCACCCGGCTGCAGATCGCCTTGCATAATCAATACGCGCAATCGATCAGCCACTTCTTCATGCAAAGCTTTGCGAGCGATGCCTGCGTCTTGCAACGCAGAATTTGCCACATTGATGTCGGCTAAATTTATGTCAGTAAACGCATTCATACAAACTCAACGATCGCTTCAATTTCAACCGCAAACCCTTTGGGTAGCGAAGCCATACCGACTGCGGAACGCGCATGCTGCCCGCGTTCGCCAAAGGCTTTCACAAATACGTCAGAACATCCGTTAATCACCTCAGTGTGTTGCATAAAATTTGGCACTGCGTTAACCATGCCAAGCAACTTCACAATGCGCTGAATGCGATCTAAATCGCCCACAGCCTCTTTCATGAGCGCAATTAAATAAAGAGCAACCTCTTGCGCATACTGTTGCGCCTGCTCCACCGAGACTTCAGCACCGACTTTAGGAACCAATTCCGTAGCAGGCCTTACCGGCGCACCCTTGCCTGACAAAAAAATCATCGAGCCTGACACCACATACGGCACAAATAGCCCGCTGGTTTTAACAACTGGCGGAAGCACGAAACCGAAGCTACTCAACCGCTCTTCAACTAAACTCATGGTCACACCTTACATATAGGCCAAATTTTGTATACAAAACACATTTTAGGTAGTTTTTTTGGGAAAAACAACCTTAGAACCATATTGACACAACATTAATTTGTATACAAAATGCGTCAACTTAAGGAGAAATTTATGAAACTCGCCAATGGTTTAGCGCTTAACTCTCACAAAAGCGGCCGCCATTTCTTGCAAATCCCCGGCCCTAGCACCGTACCCGACAGAATTTTGCGAGCGATGGATTACCCGACGATTGACCATCGAGGCCCTGAGTTTCAGCAATTAGGCAAGTCAGTACTGTCTGGCATCAAAACCATCTTCAAAACATCGTCATATGTCATCATCTACCCCTCTTCTGGTACGGGTGCTTGGGAAGCGGCGCTTTGTAACACACTGTCAGCTGGCGACAAGGTATTGATGTACGAAACAGGTCATTTTTCAACTTTATGGAAAAAGTTAGCTGAAAAGTTAGGTCTCGTTACCGAAGTGATTGAAGGCGATTGGCGTCATGGCGTTGATGCCTCCAAGATCGAGGCCCGCTTAACGGCCGATACGGATCACTCGATTAAAGCAGTGTGCGTCGTGCACAATGAAACATCGACGGGCGTCACCAGTAATATTCTTAGCGTTCGCCACGCAATCGATCATGCGAAACACCCTGCTTTGTTAATGGTGGACACCATCTCAGGGCTAGGGTCAGCAGATTATCGCCACGACGAGTGGGGCGTAGACGTCACTGTGAGTGGTTCACAAAAAGGTATGATGCTGCCTCCGGGTCTCGGTTTTAATGCTGTGAGCGCAAAAGCCCTACAAGCGACCAAAACGGCGAAGTTGCCGCGAGCTTATTGGGAATGGAATGAAATGATTACCGCCAATGCCAATGGCTTCTTTCCTTCCACGCCGTCGACCAACCTGCTCTACGGTTTACACGAAGCCATTGCGATGTTGCACGAAGAAACATTACCAGCGGTATTTGCGCGCCACAAACGTCACAGCATGGCAACTCGTGCAGCGGCAAAAGCATGGGGCTTAGAAGTGCTTTGCAAAAACGATAGCGAGCACAGCCCGGTGCTCACCGCGCTGATGATGCCCGATGGCCACTCGGCCGATGTTTTCCGCAAAGTAGCACTTGAGAACTTTAATATGTCTCTCGGCCAAGGCTTGTCCAAGGTAGCTGGTAAAGTGTTCCGTATCGGACACCTTGGTGACTTTAACGACCTCACTTTAATGGCAACATTGAGTGGCGTTGAAATGGCGCTTGGGCTAGCCAAAGTGCCGCATCAAAAAGGTGGCGTCTTGGCGGCGATGGAGCACTTAGCGAATACCGCACCCGGCGCACAAACTAATGCGGCTTTAAAAGCAGCTTAAAAGAATAACTCAGGAGACACCATGAAAAGACCATCACTAACGAAGTTAGCTAAAACTGTACTTGCGCTTTGCGCGGCAACGGCAATACCGATGCTTTCGAGCAGCGCCATCGCCCAAGCCTACCCTAATAAACCAATTAGGCTAGTCGTCGGTTTCGCTCCTGGCGGCGGTACAGACATCATAGCTCGCGCGATGGCACCTCGCTTAAGCGAAATTCTAGGGCAACAAGTGGTGGTTGAAAATCGCGCAGGCGCTTCTGGCACCATCGGTGCAGATGCAGTTGCGAAAGCGCCCGGTGATGGCTACACCTTATTGATGGGACATGCCATTTCGAACGCTATGGCCCCTGCCGTGCTTACCAAAGTGCCATATGACCCGGCCAATGATTTCACAGCAATTCATTACATTGGTTATGTACCAAACGTATTAGTCGTACACCCATCAGTTGCTGCCAAGACAGTCGATGAGCTAGTGGGGCTTGCTAAGAAAACACCGGGAGTACTGACTTATGCTTCATCCGGTATCGGTAGCTCACAGCATTTTGCTGGAGCACTATTTGGCATAACAACCAAAATCGATATGACCCATATTCCATACAAAGGAAGTGGCCAAGCGGTTGTCGATTTGTTAGCCGGCCAAGTCAGCATGAATTTTGACACGATGCCACCGGTACTCGAACATGCCAAGAGCGGCAAGCTCAGAGCACTTGCTATTTCAACCAAAGAACGTATGCCACAGCTACCGAATGTACCGACTTTTGAAGAAGTTGGCATCAAAGGTTTCGACGTTACCAACTGGTACTCTGTGATGGGGCCAAAAAATATGCCCAAAGATGTCACTGCTAAGCTAGTTGATGCATTAAAGAAAACCTTGGACGACCCAGCGATACGCCAAAAACTCGAACCCCAAGGCGTTATTCAAGTCGGCCCTAAAAACCAAGATGAGTTTTCTGCTTTTGTAAAAACCGAGCTAGCTAAGTACGCTAAGATGGCTAAGGAACTTAACATCAAAGCGGAATAAGGAACCTTGAGTGCAGTTTGCAAATCGAACCAATAATGTAGCTGCATTTCAAGTCATGGAACTGGTACAACGTGCCCAAGCGCTTCAAGCGCAGGGCAAACCAGTCATTCACTTGAGCATCGGGGAACCTGATTTCACTGCGCCAGATGCGGTTCTCCGAGCACTGCATAGCGCAACTTCTAAAGGCATGACGCAATACACAGCTGCGCTGGGTATTGCGCCTTTGCGTAAAGCGATTTCCGAATACTATGGCGATCGATTCAATGTCGACGTAGCTCCTTCTCGAATCATCGTCACTGCGGGCGCATCGGCAGCGTTATCTCTGGCATCGTGTGCTCTCGTGAACCCTGGCGACAGGGTCTTGATGACCGACCCAAGCTACCCCTGCAATCGGCATTTTGTAGCAGCCTTCGACGGCCTGCCTGATGCCATCAAAGTTGGAGCAGATACTCGCTTTCAAATGACGAGTGACTTAGTAACCAAGCATTGGCATAAGGACGGCAAGAACGCATCCGGTGTGCTGCTGGCGACACCAGCCAACCCCACTGGCACATCGATTCCCTATGCTGAGCTCACCAAGATTGTCGACCAAGTACAAAGCTTAAACGGTTTTTCTATCGTTGATGAAATCTACCTAGGATTAAGCTACGACGCAACGCCGCGAAGTATTTTGGAGCATACAAGCGACGTGGTCGTCACGAACTCGTTTTCGAAGTTCTTCCACATGACTGGCTGGCGCCTAGGCTGGTTAGTGGTACCCGAAAATGCCGTCGATACCTTCGAGAGGCTCACCCAAAATTTATATATCTGCGCATCAACACTGGCTCAACACGCAGCGCTTGCTTGTTTCGAAAAAGAAAGCATGGCCATCTTCGACCATAGAGCCGCCCAGTTCAAAGCCAGAAGAGATTACCTAGCACCAGAATTGCGACGCTTAGGTTTCGAGATCCCGGCCATGCCCGATGGTGCTTTTTACTTTTATCTCGACTGCAAAAACCTCACCGATAGCACAAGCGCATTGGCAGATCGACTACTAAACGAAGCTTATGTTTCTCTTGTACCCGGCGCAGACTTCGGTGCCAATGAACCCAACCGTTACATGCGGTTGTCGTATGCTACTGAGATGAGTCAGCTCAAAGAAGCCGTAGCTAGAATGCAGAAATTTTTCGCGCTTTCTTAAGCGAAGCGAGCCAGCATCAATGGCTGCGCTCATGTCATCCGCCCTTCGGGCTCCTTCTTGACTTCGCTACGCCATTGACACTAGCTCGCTTCGCTTTGAACCGCTATTTGCCCGCCGATCGGCCGAACCAAAAATAGCGGTTATTGATCAGATCGGTGAGGTACTCTGCGGAACGAAGTCAAGGGGGAGGCCGCGCAGCGGACGGAGGAGTTGTAGCGGGAATTGTTGGCGTATACGCCAACCCGCGGAAACGCTAGCGCCTATGTGCGCGAAGCAATGAGCGGTGTAGAGTACCTAGCTGCGCCGATCTAAGCCAACCGAGAAAAGCAAACCCATAGAACCGTTCCCCATGTGGCCATACACAGCACCAGCGAAGAAAAAACCGCTGCACTCGCGACGTCTTTTGCGTAGCCCGATAAAGCATGAAACTCATCGGACACACGATCTACAGCGGCTTCGATACCCGTATTAAGCAACTCAACGATGATAACTATAATGAGCACTGAGATGAGCGCTAGACGCTCATAAGCCGTTACCGGCAATAGCCAACTGACGATAAACAAGACTACGCTGAGCACAAACTCTTGCCGAAACGCAGCTTCGGTTTTATATGCTTTGGAAAACCCGCTCCACGAGTACTTTAGCGCAGGAAGAAGCCGGCCGAGATTCGCTTTTGTGGACTTCAAATAAACCGATCTTAAATATCGGTTGCTTTATCGACAGCAGTAGCTTCAATTGGTTTCGAAGCTTCTTCAGTCGCTACCTCAGTCAGCGCCGAGCCTTGGCCAGACTCCGAATTTTGCACAGCCCTTTGCATTTGGCCAGAAACCGCCAAAATTGGCATGTTCACCACTGGGTTCGCCGGAATTGGCTTACCTTGAGCTGCGGCTTGAATGCGCGCCTTTTGAGATAAAACCTTATAGCCATAGCCTCCGTCAGTATCCATGAGTGCGGCGCCAACGTAAGATTTCAATGCCCCGGCTTCATTGCCGTTGCGCACTAGATAATCGCGCAAAATTTGAGAACCAACTTTGATGTTGGACTCCGGATCATAAGCAGCATTCACGCCGCCATATGGAACGAATTTCTCTCTATGCACTTTCGTTAAAACTTGCATCAAACCCTGAGCCCCCGCGTGGCTTTGCGCACTGGGAATAAAGCTCGATTCGATTGACATAACCGCGAGTAGCAGGTGTGGGTCTAGCTTGTATTGTTTTGCCGATTTATAGGCCAAATCAACATACACCCTAGCTGCCTCCACAGATACACTGTACCGAGCTACTATGAACTTCACTACATTTTGCTGCTCTCTAGTTAGCTTCAACTCAGACTTGCGAGCACTGGCCTCTGGTGCAAGCGTTTCGGCAAGCCCAACAGCACCCGCGCTTTCTGCAGCAAAAGACGCGGCCATACGTACATCGCTAGCAGTGCTAACAATCATCTCTGTCGTATTTTCAAGCCCTAGACCAAAACCTACAGCTAAGATACCGGTTAATCCGAAGATTGGTAATTGGCGTTTTGTGTAACGACTCGCGCCAAATAGGCGCACGAGGAAGTTAAAAACCTTCCCCACTCTTTCCTGCTTATCCATGAACTAACTCCTACGCAAAGGAATCTTTGCTTTGGGTAGGGCCCCTGATAACGAGCCACATGTGTGAAAACTTTGCGAAGTATAGGCAGATGAGGGAGCTAGGTCAAATCAAAGCAGTATTTTGGGGTACTAGCGGCAGGGTATTTGATAGAACCCAAACACTAACCGTAGCGTAAATGCTGCTAAAACAGGTTAAATAGGTCACATCTTTGGTCGTTAGTCGAAATATTTCAACCCTTCATCAATCAACTTTCAACAACGCATCAACCGTTCGAATAGATCCAACGCAACAACGCATCTTGGGCTGGCTGAGAGGACTCTGCACGCGGCCCATTCACAAGCATGACAACCGCATAGCGCGTACCGCTAGCCGCATCAACATAGCCAGCAATGCTACGCACGTCATTTAAGCTACCAGTCTTTATCCAAGCGCGCCCGGCAATTGGTTCATTGACTAATCTTCGTGCCATCGTTCCGTCCTGCCCTACCGTCGGCAATGATTCGCGAATCAAATCCGCATAAGGACTTGCGGCAATGCTCTGCAATAGTCGGGCAAGGTTTTGAGCACTGATGCGTTCTGATCGCGACAAACCAGAGCCATTGTCAATTACAAGCTCTGGAAAATTTAGTCCTTGTCGATCTAGCCAAGTACTGATAGTTCGCCTTGCGCGCTCTAAGGTTGCAGGTAACTTCAATACTTCCGCAGAGGTTGTCAGCAATACTTGCCGAGTCATGACGTTGTTGCTGAACTTATTAATGTCACGGGTAACTTCACCCAAATTTCTAGGAGACACCCAAACAGTGAGAGGCAAATTCTTGGGGCTAGCGACATTTTTCTCGAATCTCGTTTTCCCTTTGAATACACCACCTGCAGCTTGCCAAGCCGCTTTAAAAAATCCATGGGCAAACTGCCTATGATTTAAGGTCGCGGCAAAAGTCGATGTCTGTCCGCATCCTGCAGAGACCTGGCCACTTAAGCGAATAGCAGGTGCAACTTCGCTGCCGGCATCTCGAATGGTGAGGCTTGAGGCACCAAACCGACAGGCACCTTTTGCTACTTTTACCTCATTAATAAAAGGCACATCGGCTAAAGGCGGGTCGGTAGTAATGAAAGGGTCAGCACCAGGGGTAACAATGAACTTAGTGGCCTTAAAGTTCATTAATGAGGCCGACGGCTTGACGTTGTAGGGTTGAGAGGGGTCGCCATCAATTGCATCAACACTGCCATCGCCAATGTCAAAGTAGCCATCGTCGAGTATTAGGTCTCCACGAATTTCCCGCAAACCCGCTTTACGCAAAGCAGCAACTAACTCAACCAAATCTTCTATAACAAACTTTGGGTCACCTGAGCCACGAATTATTAAGTCACCTTCTAGCACATCACCGGTAATTTGCCCGCGCGCATACACCGATGTTTTCCATTTGAAATCGGCGCCGAGAAGTGACAGGGCGGCGTAGGTTGTAACAAGCTTCATTGTTGAAGCCGGATTAAAAGACTTTTCTGCACCTATACTTAAAAGCGGTGTTTTCGCATTTAGCGGAACGACATAAATGCCCACTTCGTCAGCACCTAACCCAGCATTTTTGAGTGTGGCAGAAATGGGATTCACTTGCGCCAATACCGAGCACGACATTAGCGCCGAGAAACTTAGCGCCAAGCCGAGGATAAACCGCAACGAAAACATTTTATTCATAACCTTAATTATTTCACGCGGCACTTTACCTACCGCAAAACACATTATGATGCTGAAACGGCGACTTTCAAATGACCGCAACGGAATAAACCACTATGCAAACCTCGTTAAAACCAACTCTGGTTGCTTCATGGCTACTCGCACTATTGGTTCTGATATTGCCCTTTAAGCTCAAAGCGGCTGACGATATTCCTGTGCGCCCAGGATTGTGGGAAGTCACCGCCAGCGGCCCAAGTATTAGCGAACGCATCAAGAGTACAACGCCCGAAAAGCGCCAGTCCATGGAGCAAGTCGCTGGCGTTTCGATTCGTGGCGATTCATTGGTTCGTCGGGTGTGCATAACACCTGACATGATTGCGCGAGGTATAACAACACGGAATCGTCCAGATTGCGATTTCAAGCAAACATGGAAGGGCAACGTAACAAAGATCACTTTTCAGTGCCCTAATGGAAGCTGGGGCCGAGGTGAACTGACCTATCCCAACAAAGAGAGTTATAAAGGCTGGATGGAATCTGATCGAACCGCGAAAAATAAATCAAGTGAAACAGAACAAAAAAATCCTAAAACACCGGCGACTAAAGCTAGCGTGCGAGTTTTGCAGTCTGGGAAATGGATGGCAAAAGATTGTGCTGCAAAGAACAACTAAACATGAAAAAGCTCATGCTGAGGTTACACGACATTCGTCAGTATTTCTTCGATTAGTTCAGAGGTAAAAACGTCAATGGGTAATTCAGAACTCGCTAATAATAGTCACTTAAAAAATCTTTGGCCTAAGGGCCAATCAATGCATTTAATCGTTCCTGAAACAAATGTTTTCTATAACCTCGAGGTCTCGGCAAATCGCTTTCCGAGTAGAGCATGTATGTTATGTTACGGCTCGACACTCACATACGCCCAGACTCTGAAAGAAGTACTAGCGCTTGCAGGTTATTTGCAAAATGATTGCAAAGTTAAACATGGCGACCGAGTACTCTTGAACATTCAAAATAGTATGCAATTCATTATTGCCTACTATGCAATTTTGCGAGCCAACGCGGTGGTCGTGCCGGTCAACCCGATGAACCTTACGGATGAGCTCCATCATTACATCGATGATGCGGACATTAGTACCGTCATTACCGCGCAAGAATTAGCTCCGCAAGCCCTGCCACTCGTAGGTGCGGGTAAACCGATTAAGCACCTAATCATAGCTGCGTATAGCGATTATTTAAACCGCCCTACCGACCTCGCCATACCGGAAGTTTTTGCAACTAAAGCGAAGCCCGTTGAGCAAGAGTATTTAAATCAAGGCGTAATCAACTGGTCCGATGCAATTGCCTTAGATAGGCCGACAGCGCCAGTCACTGCAACCGTGGGCGACCTAGCGGTAATGCCTTATACGTCGGGCACGACAGGCAAACCCAAAGGCTGCATGCATACACACAGAAGTGTGATGTTCAACATCGTTGCAAATTCTCAATGGAATAGCGGTAGTACCGACAATCGCAGCTTAGCATCATTACCCTTTTTTCATGTAACTGGAATGCAAGGCAGTATGAACAGCCCAATTTATGTTGGCGGCACCATTGTGTTGCTGCCTCGTTGGGACAGAAGTATTGCCGCTCGACTTATAGAGCGTCATCGAATTACTCATTGGACTGCTATTACCACCATGGTGGTCGACTTCTTGAGCAACCCTGTAATTGATAGGCATGACCTGAGCTCATTAACCCGCTTAGGCGGTGGCGGTGCTGCGATGCCGGAGGCGATTGCCACAAAACTTTCTAATGAGCTTGGGCTTGATTACATTGAAGGTTACGGCTTAAGTGAAACCATGGCGCCTACACACATCAATCCACCCGATGCGCCTAAAAAGCAGTGTCTTGGAATTCCGATTTACGACACCGTTGCTTGGGTGGCGCACCCGGAAACCCTAACGCCAATCAAATACGGTGAAGTGGGCGAAATCGTCGTTAAAGGCCCGCAGCTATTTCAAGGCTACTGGAATGACCCCGACAAAACAGCTGAAGCATTTTTCGAGTACAAAGGCAACCAGTATTTCCGCACAGGCGATTTAGGTTATCGCGATGAACAAGGCTACTTCTTTTTTGTAGATCGCATTAAACGAATGATTAATGCGGCGGGATTTAAAGTCTGGCCGGCAGAGATCGAAGCAATTCTATTTCAGCACCCTGATGTTAAAGAAGCCTGTGTGATTGCTGCTAAAGATTTCCATCGCGGCGAAACTGTCAAAGCAGTCATCGTCCCAAAGCCCGAGTCAAAAGACAAAATAGATGGCGAGCAAATCATGGAATGGGCACGTACGAAAATGTCTGCTTACAAAGTGCCACGCATCGTGCAGTTTGTTGAAGCACTACCAAAAGGCGGCACCGGTAAAGTCGATTGGCGAAGCCTGCAAGAAGCTGAGTTAAGGTAACTTTATTAAAAGCCCTAAGCCAGCACACACAACGATAACTTCAATCACACCGCGTTTGAAATACCAGAGCGCAATGAATGCGGCGCTTGCCATCGCAAGTGCTACCCAATCGATATTTGCAAAGGCAACATCTTTGCCTTGAAGCACGATTTGATGGGCAAAAAATACCGCTAAGCTTGCAATCACTCCGACCACTGCCGCAGTGACGCCTGTGAATGGCGCAGTAAAGCCCAACTTACCGCGTGTCGACTCGACCCAAGGCCCACCAGCAAATATGAATACGAACGACGGTAAGAATGTAAAGTAGGTGACCACCGTAGCCACTACTAAGGCACTCATAAATGGTGACACGCCACTGGGTGGCACCTGCCAACCAGCAACAAATCCCACAAAAGTTACAACCAAAATTAATGGGCCTGGGGTGCTTTCACCCAAAGCTAAACCATCCATCATTTGGCCCGCGGTTAGCCATCCATATTGCTGAACTGCCGCCTGATATACATACGGCAGAACGGCATACGCACCACCGAATGTGAGAAGGGCCGCTTTGGTGAAAAACCATGCGCTTTGTGTTGCTACCGCATCCGGCCCAGATATCCATCGCAAAAGCAGCATAGGTATTAGCCAAAGCAAAAGGCCGACAACAATCACTAACGCAAGTCCACTCTTGGTATGCAATGCATGCGAGGGTGTCGCCGTATCGTCGTTCAAAACATAATGTTCAGCCACCTTTGCCTTGCCTCCAGTGCCATGCCCGCCGCTTGTCTGAATCAGGCCAGCTTTGTGCAGCCCCCATCCGGCGAACATAGCCACGAGTACCACGGCGGGGAAAGGCACATGAAAAATCGCAACTGAAATAAAACTTAAAGCGGCTAAGCCATACAACCAAGGCGACTTCAATGCTTTGGAGCCTAGTCGATAAGCTGCTAGCACCACAAGGCCCAGCACGGCCGCTTTGACGCCGTAAAGTGCAGCACTAATCACGGGAGTTTGACCAAACACCATGTATACATAACTCAATGCTAGGAGAAGCACGAATGCTGGCAATACAAATAACCCGCCGGCAATTAAACCACCCACTCGGCCGTGCATCAACCAACCGATATAGGTAGCAAGCTGTTGAGCTTCCGGGCCGGGCAGCACCATGCAATAGTTCAGTGCATGCATGAATCGGCCTTCAGAAATCCATTTCTTTAGCTCAATTAACTCGCGATGCATGATGGCTATTTGCCCTGCGGGGCCGCCGAAACTAATCAAGCCCAGCTTAAACCAAAATCGCGTTGCGGTTGCTAAAGAAGGACTGTCTGGTCTTTGTTCCATACCCCGATGCTACACGACACTACCTGATGTTAGCTGAGTGCTTCGACGAAAACGGACGCAGCTTTGTTCGAAGGTTGAAACGATAACACTCCTTTGTAATGCCGATGCCGGTAGCTGATAGCTTTGCCCTGCTCTAAGTACCACATCGATCAGCGGGGTTGCTGAGTATTTGCCCGATGGCGACTCAAAACTAAGCCAGACGCAACCTTCAATCACGACGATCTTCCAATCAGCATTTTTACCTACCGCATCGGCTAAACCAAGGCTTACGCACTCATTCGCAGCAAACGTTTGTTCCGAAGGCAAAGCCTTAAGCATCATCATTTTCATGAGGAGAAAGACTAAATTTGAGCTCAGTCTTCGTCCAACGATACTTAGTTGGGCTTCGATTCCGGCGCGGAATGTCGCACAATGACAAAATGCCGAAACCAAATTCTTATCTATCGTTGAGCTCGCACGTAAATTCAATTAGCGCGAAATCAAAATTCAATATCGGCTTAAGCCGATTTCCGCTAGACACTTTACCGGGTTTTGTCGCGGCGGCAAATACCCTGAGCTTCACCCAAGCAGCAGCTGATTTGCAACTCACGCAATCTGCGATTAGCAAACAAGTGAAGGCGCTTGAAGAAGCCGTTGGGCATAGTTTGTTTAAGCGCGCAACGGGTTCTGGTGGGCGGTTAGAACTTACTGATGCAGGACGAACGTTTTATTCCTGCGCGCAAGAAATCCTAGCAAACGTCGAAACCACTTTGCTGCGGATCGATAGAAATCACGGCAGTACGCTGTCGATTTCAACCACACCGTCACTCGCGTCGCTTTGGTTAGTCCCGCGGTTGAACCAGTTAAAGGAAGCCTTAGGCGGTATTGATGTATTGCTCGACGCTCGCGACGAAGCTGTGAACCTTGAGGCCTCGGGCGTCGACATTGCCATTCGACTAATGAGAGGCACGGCAGTACAAGAAGACGAACGCATGATGCCACTCAGCTTTGAGCATTCAACCTTGGTGTGCTCTCCGGATTTAATGAAAGGCGCGAATGCCTTGAGCAATCTATCCGCCATTAATCAACACACATTGTTAGCTTATGAAGACTACAAGGGCTTGTTCCCTTGGCTAAGCTTAGAGGCGTGGCTGAGCGGTTTAGCGGCAGAAGATACAAACCATATCAAACCCAAAACAATTATTCGTTTCACCCACTACGAGCAAGTGATTCGCGCTGCAGCGGCAGGCTTGGGCTTTGCGATTGGCAGAAAGCCACTAGTGAACCAGTACCTCGAACGCGGTGAACTTGTAACGCCGTTTGCGAAGCTATTAGGTAGCGAACCGGAATTACCCCATCGTTACCATTTAGTCGTTTCGGATGCAGCCCTTGGAAAACCAAGCACCGCAGCATTCGTTCAATGGATCAAAACGCAGCTTTGATTAAGATTCTGCGGTAAAACCGATTTGCTTTACCAACGGGCCCCAGCGATCGCTTTCTACTTTTAGCGCGCGGCCCAAATCGGCACCTGACGAACCTTCAGACACTAGCCCAAAATTGCCTAATGCTTCAACGACGTCAGGCATGGCCAAGGCTTTTTGAATAGCCGTCGACGTGGAAGCAATAATATTTGCCGGTGTTTTTGCGGGCGCCCAAAAAGCAAACCATTCATTCCAGTTAATTTGCGGAAAACCAGCTTCGGTAAAGGTTTGCACATCCGGTGTAAATCGCGTGCGTTTAGTTTCGGTGGTTGCCAAAATACGCAGCTTGCCCGCTTTAGCCATCTGCAAGAAATCGCCTACTGGCGTAAACATACTGGCGATCTGCCCACCAATTACATCGGCCACACCTGGTACCGAACCACGATAGGCAACGTGGCGTAA
>JAYWIG010000294.1:0-33532 GCA_043789035.1 Betaproteobacteria bacterium | reverse complement strand
CGGACCGCGGCGGTTGCGCCAGGCGTTAGAACGTCAAAAGAGCGTTTGCGTTTTTCTGAAACGATTGCTTCCACACGGCCTTTTTCTAACCGAACTCGTGCTTCAACAGTTTTATCTGAGTGGTATTGCTTTAGACGATCGATCGTTATCTTCGATGCCGAGCCTACTCGCAACTTAGATCCGTCGGACAGTTCAATCACTACCGAACTATTGTCATCCGTAGTGACTACGGTTTTTTCTAAAACTACAGTACCTACAATCAAAGGAGTTCCGTCAGCACTTACTTTTCCTGAAACAGATTGAACTTTTGCGATAGATGGTTGCGATGTAAGCCATTCAAACGGAATCAAAAGTCGTTTTCCGACGGGAATATTTTTTGTGTTCGCGATATGGTTGAACTTTGCCACTCGCTGCCATTCAATACTTTCTTCGACTAATCGCGCTCGAATGCCAAGCAAGTTGTCGCCTGGTTGGATGACGTAAACAAAATTATCCCCTTCGGTTTCTTTGAGGTGTGACTTCGTCGTTGACCCGGGATTCGGCTTCGAAGTTTGAGCAGTCTTGGAAAGCGAAATGCCGGGCAACAACGACAGGCATATCGTTAAAGTGAGTGGTAAGTTTGTAAATGTACAAGCTTTTTGTTTAAAGCTTTTCAAGTCGATAGCCATAACTGTAAACTGGAGAAAGAAGATAGCCTCGTTCTGGTCGCAAATCTAAGCGAGTACGCACCCTTGAAACATGCGTATCCATCGTGCGTGATGGCACCTCTGTTTCCCGTCCCCAAACTCGTTCTAGTAAGTAGCCGCGCGAAAGTGCCCGGCCAACGTTTTGCAATAGCAGTATGGCTAAATTGAATTCTTTTTGGGTAAGGTCAACTTCCACGCCGTCATTCCAGCATTGATGAAGGCGTAAATCAAACTTAAATCGGTCAGTCTCGAATATTTTTGCATCCTCTGCAACCGGTGCTAATCGGCGCGTGGCCGCCTTGATACGAGCGATAAGCTCTGCGCCACGAATAGGCTTGTTTAAGAAGTCATCCGCACCAGCGCTTAGTGCTTCGACAACGTCCTTTTCTTCGTCTTTGGCTGTCATAAAGATAACAGGCAATCGAGCGAACTCAGGGACTGCGCGAAGAGCTTTGACGACTTCAATACCGTTAGATTCGCCGAGAACCCAGTCAAGCAGTACCGCATCGAAGCTTTCGCGACGAATGTCAAGCATGAACTCCTTAGCCGTGTTGTACGACTTAAAGTTGAAGCCAGCCTCTTTGAGCACAAGTGCTAAAGCTGCTAATTGTTGGGGGTCATCGTCAAGGGCTGCAATGCGCATAGCGATCTCAATACGAAAGAAGATTAGATACCAAGGTATTGGTTTACAACAGATGATACCAACGTCGCTCCATGCAAACCAACCTTACTTGGCTACAATCTAAAGTAACGTGTGAGTTATCGTTAGGAATACAGGCGACAGGGTTAATTTTTGAAAAATATTGAAAGTTTTCAAAAATCATACCCGAATAAAATATCTTGGGATTAGTTCGCTTACTGCGGTCCTAAAAACAATCGGTACGCTGGATGTTCAGTTTCGTCTTGATACGGATAGCCAGTTGTATTCAAAAACTCTTGGAATAACGCCAGCTCGGTTGGCGGAACCTGTAAACCAACCAGTATGCGCCCATAGTCAGCGCCATGGTTTCTGTAGTGAAACAAGGAGATATTCCAGTTGGGTGACATAGTCGAAAGAAACTTCATTAGTGCACCTGGACGCTCTGGAAATTCGAATCGAAAGAGTTTTTCGTTCTTCGCTAATGCTGATCTTCCGCCGACTAAATGTCGCAGATGCAGCTTCGCTAGTTCGTCGTCCGTAAGGTCAAGCGTTTCCAACCCAGCTTCGCGAAATACATTGGCAATTGAAATCCCCTCTTGTCTAGATTGCGTTTGCACTCCAACGAATACCTGAGCCTGCGACTGATCAGAAATTCGGTAATTAAATTCCGTGACGTTGCGTGGCCCAACCGCTTCGCAAAAGGCTCGAAAGCTGCCGCGTTTTTCCGGAATTGAAACTGCGAACACTGCTTCTCGCTGCTCGCCAATTTCGGCACGCTCCGATACGAAGCGAAGACGGTCAAAATTCATATTCGCACCACATGCGACGGTTACCCAAGTCTGGCCCTTGGCACTGTTACCTAGTCTTTCAGCGTAGGCTTTTGCACCTGCAATGGCTAGTGCGCCCGAGGGTTCCAAAATAGAGCGTGTATCTTGAAAAACGTCTTTGATTGCGGCGCAAATCTCATCGGTGTTCACGCAAATCACTTCATCCACAAACTCTTGGCAGAGCTTAAAAGTTTCTTTGCCAACAAGCTTTACGGCTGTTCCGTCGGCAAACAAGCCAACATCTGTCAACTCAATACGTTCGCCCATGGCAAGCGATTGCGCCATCGCGTTCGAATCAGCAGATTGCACGCCAATGAGGCGAATTTCCGGACGGATTTGCTTGATATAAGCGCCGATACCTGAAATCAAACCTCCGCCGCCGATTGCAACAAACACGGCATCGATGGGCCCTTGGTGCTGGCGAAGTATTTCCATGCCAATCGTTCCTTGACCAGCGATAACATCCGGGTCATCGAACGGATGAACAAAGGTGAGTTGTTGTTCTTGTTCTAAAGTTAAGGCATGCTTGTAAGCGTCACTGAATGAATCGCCATGCAGTACAACTTCAGCTCCGCGTTGCCTTACCGCGTTCACTTTGACAGTTGGTGTGGTGACTGGCATCACGATGAGCGCGCGGCATTTCATTTTTTCTGCTGCCAGGGCGACGCCTTGTGCATGGTTGCCCGCCGACGCGCAAATGACTCCTCGAGCTCGTTGCTCAGAGGTGAGTTTACTCATCTTGTTATAGGCGCCGCGGAGTTTAAATGAGAATACGGGTTGTAAGTCTTCTCGCTTTAGCAATACATTGTGGCCAAGCCTGCTTGATAGTTGCGAGGCTTTTTCAAGTGGGGTTTCTTGCGCTACATCGTAAACGTTTGCCGTCAGAATGCGTTTTAAATAATCGGTTTTTGAATCTGGTGTCATGATGCAGATTGTAGACTTGGTTAGTAGATTCAATTGACGAATGAGGTTCGATGGAAGAGATTGTCAGCAAAATGATCGAGTGGTTTGCCTTGCCGAAAAACGGCTTGGGCTCAGTGTTTCTGATTGCGTTTCTCTCAGCAACTTTGCTTCCACTAGGCTCGGAGCCTGTGGTTTTTGGTTATGTAAAGCTGAACCCTGATCAATTCTGGTGGGTCATACTTGTTGCAACCATAGGCAACACACTGGGTGGCATAGTTGATTATTGGATGGGGTGGGGTGCTAAGAAAGCCGTTCATGGTGGCGATATATCTCGCTACCTAAAATGGTTTGAGAAGCTTGGGCCCAAGGCCGTGTTCTTTGCGTTTTTACCTGCGGTAGGCGATCCTCTTTGCGCGGTAGCTGGTTGGTTAAAGCTGCCCTTTTGGCCAAGTGTGGCTTGGATGGCTTTGGGCAAATTTACTCGCTACTTGGTAATGACTAGCGTTCTGCTTTGGGTGCCTGATGCTTGGTGGCTTAAAGCAATTCGTTCCATCTCTGAAGGGTTTTCTAGAATATTCGGCATGACGTAAATCGCAGAAAAACCTGCTTTTTGTAGGCAGATGTGTTCAAAGACGTCTCAAAGGCGGGGTTGTGAATGTCGCCAAACTTAATTTGAAGCTTTATATTTAACTCATAAACTATTGTTTTTAGTGTAAATTTAGTTAATTAGCGAGGCTATAACAGTGTTGCTAACGCGGCTTGTTTCTGCATAACTAGGTCGCTTTCTATAAACTACGGTCTATGAATGCTCCTTTAAATCCAATTACTGCGATGGCTCTGCGCCAACCAGCAGAGAGTGCGCCTCGCCTTCGAGAAATCCCCTACAACTACACGTCGTTTTCCGACCGGGAAATTGTCATTCGTTTGCTCGGCGAACGGGCTTGGCAACTTATCGAGACGCTAAGGGCGGAACGTCGTACCGGGCGCAGTGCGCGCATGTTGTATGAGGTGTTGGGCGATATTTGGGTGGTAAATCGCAATCCGTATTTGCAGGATGACTTGCTCGGCAATCGCGGCCGTAGAGAGTCTTTGGTTGAGGCGCTGAAACACCGGTTGAGTGAGGTTGAAAAGCGGCGCGTAAGTGATAGTGGTGGTGCGGCGTCACAATCTGCTCAGGCACGTGAACAAGATAACGCGGTAGGTGAGTTATTAGCCTTAGCGCAAAAGGCGGTAGTGACTTTTGAGAAGGATTTCGAAAAGGTAGCGGCGCTGCGAACGCGCACTCGTAAAGTGCTCGGTAAACACACTGAAAAAGACAACATTAAATTCGATGGTTTGTCGCGAGTCTCTCATGTTACCGACGCCACTGACTGGCGAGTCGAATACCCATTTGTGGTGTTGACGCCGGATACTGAGTTCGAAATTGCCCAGATGGTGGCCAATTGCATTGAGCTTGGTTTAACTATTATTCCGCGTGGCGGCGGTACGGGCTACACGGGTGGCGCAATTCCGCTAACACCTTGGTCGGCAGTCATAAATACCGAGAAGCTCGAAGCTCTAGGTAGCATTCAACTGCAAAAATTACCCGGCCATGTGACGTATTTAGGGCAAGCGACAAATGAACCAGTAGCGACGATTTTTTCAGAAGCTGGTGTTGTTACGCGACGCGTCACGGATGCCGCCGATCAAGCCGGTTATGTATTTGCGGTAGACCCAACGTCGCTAGATGCGTCCTGCATTGGTGGCAACGTTGCGATGAATGCGGGTGGAAAGAAGGCTGTTTTATGGGGCACAGCGCTCGATAATCTGACTTGGTGGCGCATGGTTGACCCGGATGGCAACTGGTTAGAAGTGACCCGTCTCGATCACAACCTCGGCAAGATTCACGACCAAGAAAAAGTGCGATTTGAGATTAATTGGTATAAGCCACGGCAATTAGGTTCTGATGGCCTGATGAAGGGCGAGCCGATTAAATGTGAGACTTTAGCGGTTGAGGGCAGAAAACTTCGTAAGCAGGGTTTGGGTAAAGACGTTACCGATAAATTCCTCGCTGGGCTGCCGGGTATCCAAAAAGAGGGCTGCGATGGCCTAATCACGTCAGCTCGTTGGGTCTTGCACAAGATGCCGAAGAATATTCGAACGGTTTGCCTTGAGTTCTTCGGGCAGCCGAGAGACGCGGTGCCGTCTATGGTGGCGATTAAAAACTACCTTGACACACAGCCCTACGGTTCGTTGTTAGCTGGCCTCGAACATCTCGATGAGCGTTATCTTCGAGCGGTTGGTTACACCACTAAATCAAAGCGAGGTGGCTTGCCCAAGATGGTGCTGATTGGTGACATTGTGGGCGCTGATGACGACGCTGTTGCCAAAGCCACTTCTGAAGTAATCCGAATGGCCAATGGCTCTTCGGGTGAAGGGTTTGTCGCAGTGTCTGCTGAGTCGCGCAAGGCTTTCTGGCTAGATCGGGCAAGAACGGCGGCAATTGCAAAACACACCAATGCCTTCAAGATTAATGAAGACGTGGTAATTCCCTTGCCTCGCATGGGCGAGTACACCGACGGCATCGAGCAAATCAATATCGAGCTTTCAACGTCGAACAAGTTACGTTTGCTTGATGAGATTCAAGTATTTTTGAATTCCCCCCAGTTACCGGTCAGTAAGTCCGATTCACTTGATAACGCTAATAACGGCGCTATGGTGAGTGAGGATGTGGTAGACGAGCGTCGCCTGCAAGCCTTAGAGTTAGTTGCTAAAGTACGCTTGCGTTGGGCCTTCTTACTCAACAATATTAACCAGCCTTTAGTTGAGATCGTACCGCAGTTCAAAGCGCTTGGATTGTTAGCGCCTGACGGCGAAGTCGACGGGCAAACGCTTTTCCATCGGTTGCAGGATCGTAGCATTCGGGTTTCTTGGAAAACCGAGGTTAAAGCACCGCTTTTAAAAATATTTTCTGGCCAGGCCTTTGCGCCCGTCATGGCCAAGTTTGATGCGATTCACAAATCGGTACTGCGTGGGCGGGTGTTTGTTGCATTACACATGCACGCCGGTGATGGCAATGTGCATACTAATTTGCCGGTGAACTCTGATGACTATCGGATGTTGCAAGAAGCCAATGCAGCGGTGGTTCGAATTATGGCTTTGGCACGCGAGCTTGATGGAGTTATTTCTGGTGAGCACGGCATTGGAATCACCAAGCTTGAATTCCTTACTGAAGATGAGATTAGCGAGTTTCGAGCTTACAAGTTGCGGGTAGACCCTAACCACCACTTCAACAAAGGCAAGCTCATGCCGGTTGAAGAAAATGGCAAAATGCTGCATAGCGATTTGCGCGATGCCTACACGCCGTCATTTGGTTTAATGGGTTCTGAATCCCTAATCTTGCAGCAAAGCGATATTGGTTCCATTGCCGATTCGGTAAAGAACTGTTTGCGCTGCGGCAAATGCAAGCCGGTTTGTGCGACCCATGTGCCAAGAGCGAATTTGCTTTACAGCCCGCGTAACAAGATCTTGTCGTTATCGCTATTAATGGAAGCCTTCCTTTACGAAGAGCAAACCCGGCGAGGCGTGTCGATTGCCCATTGGGACGAGTTTGCCGATGTGGCCGACCATTGCACGGTTTGCCATAAGTGCGAAGCGCCATGCCCGGTCGATATCGACTTCGGCGAAGTGACGATGAATATGCGCAACCTGCTGCGCAAAATGGGCAAGAAGAAATTCAACCCTGGCAATGCAGCGGCAATGTTCTTCTTAAACGCCAAAGACCCAGACACGATTAAAGCGGCGCGTGCTGTGATGATGGGTTGGGGCTTTAAGGTGCAGCGATTTGCGCATGACTTATTTAAGATTGCGGCCAAAGCGCAGACTAAGAAGCCACCTGCAACGGTGGGTAAGCCGGAACTAAAAGCGCAGGTTATTCACTTCATCAACAAAAAGATGCCGGGCAATTTGCCTAAGAAAACTGCCCGCGCATTGCTTGATATTGAAGACAATCGTTACGTACCGATTATTCGCAACCCGAAAACCACCACGGTTGATTCTGAAGCCGTGTTTTACTTCCCCGGTTGCGGTTCCGAGCGGCTGTTCTCCCAAGTTGGCTTAGCAACCCAAGCGATGTTGTGGGAAACTGGGGTGCAAACCGTTTTGCCACCTGGTTACTTATGTTGCGGCTATCCGCAGCGTGGCTCCGGGCAGTTTGATAAAGCCGAGCAAATCATTACTGATAACCGCGTGTTATTTCACCGGATGGCCAACACCTTAAACTACCTCGACATTAAAACGGTGGTGGTAAGTTGCGGCACTTGCTATGACCAATTGCAGGGTTATCAATTCGAAAAAATCTTCCCTGGTTGCCGCATTATCGATATTCACGAGTTCTTGCTCGAGAAGAATGTTCAACTCGATAACGTCACCGGAACGCGGTACATGTATCACGACCCTTGCCATACGCCGATGAAAACTTACCAGCCAATGACGGTGGTGAATAAGCTCATGAATAGTGAAATTAACGGCAAGATTGAGAAGAATGACAAGTGTTGCGGCGAATCTGGAACGCTTGCCTTTAGCCGACCGGATATCTCCACGCAGGTGCGTTTCCGCAAGGAAGAAGAAATGCGTAAAGGAACGGCTGCATTAGAGGCGCAAGGTGCTACGGAGGTAAAAATCCTGACCTCTTGCCCATCTTGCATGAGTGGTTTGAATCGTTTTACCGGTGACACCGGCGTTGAAGCCGATTACATTGTTGTTGAGATTGCGCGCCATAAATTGGGTGTCGAGTGGCTTGAAAACTTTGTTGCGCAGGCCAACGACGGCGGGATTGAGCGCGTTTTGGTGTAATTGTTCTCTGGGTGAAGTAATGCCGTTCAGGCTTGCTCACCTGCCATTTGTCGGCTTATTTCCAGAAGCGTCGTAAAGATCACACGTTTGTAGGCTTCAAAAGCACGCAAACGTGACGTTCTCCCACGCGCGTTGACTCCCAAGAGTAGACCATTTTGATATCGCAATATGTCGTTAGGGAATCACCATGGGTGCAGGAAATTTAATTGAAATCGCCAGAGTTCGCGATGCCATTGGCTGCCGTGATCTTTTAGAGCGAGCAAGGCAATATGATAGAACGAACGAAAAAACACACCTTAAAGAAAGCATGGAAAACGGTCAGCCGCCGCGTACTTCAATGCTCCTCCAAACGGTCGCAAGTTTAATTCATGATTTTGGTCGAATGAAGGTTTCAGCTGAGGAAGGGTTCGAGATGCTGGAGCAGATTCGAGCGGCTGCGATCGAAGGTTTCGATAAGCTGCGCATTGCGCCAGCCGCAAAGCGAGGCGTGCCAATTTCGACAGCCGATTGGGAGCCGCTACGTCGAGTAATGCTCGCCTACAAAGCGATGCGAAATCATTACAAACGCATTTACATGGGGCTATTAGAGGATGAGGGCTTGCAGACGCGTACGGTTATTCCCGGTACCGCCAACTCCTTACGTACGGTAATGCCGCTGGCTAGAGCGCTCGATTGCCAAAGTCGTATGATTGCGTTTTCGCTGATGCACCAGGTGACTCTCGATCCGATTGAATGGGATGAACTTTGCGTGATGGCAAGACACCTTCGCGTGAGTACCTTTCTTGACGAGGCATTACCGGACTCTAGCGCTCTTATTCGACCTAATACCGCCCGAGCGCTTTATGTCTACCCAGTATTGTTGTGGTTGGCCATGCCCTTTGGGCGCAACCAAATTGAGTTGCAGATCGTAGACAAGTTAGCGCGTAAGTGGGCGGCCAAAGTCGGTTTTCGGATTGATTCAAACCATAGCCGTAAGGAGAATAGTCAGGGCCCAAGTGTGGCTCTCACGAAGGAGCACCTAGTTAGGTTTGATACTTACAAACTGGTACGTAGCCTAGTGGAGCGGCGTAGCGAAATATCTGACCCGATGTCGACCAAACAATCTGGGCTACCCGCAGGTGTAACGATGCCGCAGGTCGTTGAATTGTTGAATAGCCTAGAGGCCGCCTGGGGTAAATGTGAATGGATTGACGCAACCGACAAAAGGCACGGGCCAGTATTAGAGGTTGCAATGCGACTGGGCTTGCCTGTTGGTAATGTGAAGGGTGATGTAAAGTGTAATGAAACGCCCGATCAAACTAGCCCTAGTTCACAAAGCTGGTTTGTTCGCTCTCAGGCTGAAAGCGTTCAGTATTTCGCGAGTACGAAAACGATTCGGCGTAAATCAGCTTTGCCGGTTGCCAGCATTGGTTCGCTTGTTGCTCTGTCAACAAAGAAGGCTAGACCGAGCGAGTTGATTGTGGGCGTGGTTGCTGAGTGCTCGCAATTGACCGGTAGCGATCTTGCTCCACGTCATGAAACCTCGCTTAGCATAAGGACATTGAACGGGATGGGCAGGGCTATTGATATGAGACTACCGGACTCCGAACGTTTCGAGCCCGGTTATTGCTTCTATGCCGATGAACTCGATGACAGCCCAACTAGCGTTCTTGTACCGGCAGGGCGTTGCAAGCTGCCTTGTGAGATCCAGGTGCGGGAAGCCGATGAAATGTATTTCGCACGCTTAGATTTACGAGTTGAGCGTATTGCAGGGTTTGAACGATTGTCGTTCACCAAGATTTAAGTTGATTTGCTAATGCCACATTAGCGCCATGCGCTACCATTGCATACATGGCAGGATTAGACAAAACAACACCCATTCCGACGCGCATCGTTGCTCATCAACAATCACGTAAGCTCGAAATCGAATTTAACGACGGCGCTATTTTTGAGTTGCCCTACGAGTTATTGCGTGTGCAATCTCCGTCCGCAGAGGTACGGGGCCATGGCCCAGGCCAAGAAGTGCTGCAAGTAGGCAAACGTATGGTTGAGTTGAAATCACTCGATCCGGTTGGCAACTATGCCGTTCAGCCGCACTTTAGCGACGGTCACAACACAGGTATCTATTCTTGGGATTATCTATACGAGCTTGGTCGAGACCGGGAAACGGTATGGCAAAAATATTTAGATAAATTAAGCAGTGCGAGCGCCAGTAGAGATTAAAGTGATGAGTCAAACCCACTTTGGATATTCTCAAGTCGACGAAAATACTAAGGCTGATAAGGTCGCTGAAGTCTTTGATTCAGTCGCGCCCAAATACGACATCATGAATGATTTAATGTCCGGTGGCCTGCATCGCGTGTGGAAAGCTTTCACCATAGGTCAAACGCAGTTGCGACCAGGTATGAAAGTTCTTGATGTGGCGGGCGGCACGGCAGATTTGGCTAGTGCAATGGCTAAAAAAGTGATGCCTCAAGGTGTAAGTGCAAGTAACAAAGGCGAAGTTTGGTTGACCGATATTAATGGCCCGATGTTGAATTTAGGCCGTGATCGCTTGCTTAATGAAGGTTACGCCTCGCCGGCAGTTCAGTGCGATGCTGAAAAGCTACCTTTCCCATCGAATTACTTTGATCGCGTCACAGTCGCTTTTGGGTTGCGCAACATGACGCACAAAGACTTAGCGCTCGCTGAAATGGCCAGAGTACTTAAGCCCGGCGGTAAATTGTTTGTTTTGGAGTTTTCTAAGGTGGCTAAACCGTTGGAAAAACTCTATGACGTTTATTCGTTTTCGTTATTGCCGCGCATGGGGCAACTCATCGCAAAAGACGCCGAAAGTTATCGATATCTCGCAGAATCGATACGAATGCACCCTGATCAGGAGACTTTAGCGCAAATGATGCGGGATTCTGGTCTGCAATCGGTGAAGTATTTCAACCTCACGGGTGGTGTGGTGGCCTTGCATGAAGGCTTGAAAGTCTGATAAAAATACCCATGTTAGATTTGTTCTAAGTTTTCATTCGCAGGAGATAAAAATGAAACAGGTATTTGGATTTAAAACGACAGCTTCGAAAGCTGCCGTATCGATTTTTTCAGCGGTACTTGCAGTGGCAATACTAGTTGTTGTGCCAGAGGCAGACGCTAAACGTATGGGCGGCGGTAAAAGTGTGGGCAAAGGCTCGCAAACAACACAGCGTGATGCTGCGCCTTCGAACGCTGCTGGCAACACTACAACCTCTCCAGCTGCGGCACCTTCGGCTGCGGCCAAAGCACCTGCGGCTGCACCGGCTGCGCCAGCGTCGAACCGTAGTAAGTGGCTTGGCCCCTTAGCTGGTTTAGCGGCTGGCTTGGGTTTAGCTGCACTTGCAAGCCATTTTGGTTTTGGGGAAGGTCTGGCCAATATTATGATGATCGCGCTGCTTGCAATGGTTGCATTCGCTGCTTTCCGCTTCTTTATGGCTAGACGTGCCGCTAAAGCTGGCGGTGCTGGGTCGATGGCTCCCGCTTACGCAGGTGCAATGTCTGGTTCAGGTAATTCGACACAGCCCTCGAGCCCAGCCTATCGCACTTCATTACCTGTGCAAGAAGCTCAGCCTGTTGGTTATAGCGGCTCGTCCGGCGCCTATACAGGCGGTATTGGTTCAGCGTTAGCGGATGGCGGCTTGCACAGCATTGCAGGTTTTGATGAAGCTGGCTTTGTTCGTCAAGCAAAGGTTTATTTTGTTCGTTTGCAAGCTGCTTACGATTCGGCAGACCAAAAGGATTTGCGTGAATTTACGTCTCCAGAAATGTTCGCTGAGCTGATGATGGAAATCAATGAGCGCAATGGTGCGGCAAACCGTACCGAAGTTGAAAAGCTCGACGCTGAGTTCTTAGGTCAAGGCCAAGACAGTACTCATCAGCATGTCAGCGTACGTTTCCACGGCACCGTGAAAGAGTTCGAAGGCACCAATACTCATGCTGAACCAACAGCAATCAATGAGACCTGGAATTTCGCCAAACCTGCAAACGGGTCCGAAGGTTGGACGTTAGTTGGTATCGAGCAAAACTAGAAAAATAGATCGCCATATGTCTGATAGCTCCGCTGCTCCCTCCTCAGCCTCAATGCTTCCTGCAACACTTACAAGAGTTGCGGAGTCTATCGCGCACCTAGGTTTTAAGCCGGTCAATCACGTACTTAACCAGCATCAGTGGGCACGAGACAAGCTCTCTATGCATGCGGGCAAGACGGTTAGAGTCGGTGTGGCATTCGATGCGAGTAGTCTGGAACGATCTCCGCTACCGAGGGCGATTAGTAGTAAGTTAATGGAGTTTCTTAGGGACGCTCCGACCACTGTCGATGCGCAAATTGCCGATGACGGCACGTTGATTGCGCTGCCATTGCTTAGCCCCGCAGAAGTGGCAGCCGGCGCCGGAGGGGTGCCCGCCGTCACTATGCTGGTGAAGCCAACGGTCGATAGTTTGAAGGGTGCACTTTCGGCAGGTCCAAGCGGCTTGCAGCCGCATTTGTCCATCGAAGGCGACGTGATGTTAGCCGCCGCCTTGGGCGAAATCGCCCAACATGCTCGCTGGGATTTCGAAGACGATATTAGTTTTGTCGTTGGCGATAAGATCGCGCGACGAATCGGTGATGCAGCCACCAAGATCGATGCCCAAGCCCAAAAAGTAGTGCCTAAGGTAATGCCGCATCTAATGAAGGGGCTGGACGATTTGTCCTCAGTCCTGCAGCGCTTGGCTAGTAAATTACCCGCAAGGTAGTTTTTCCCTAAAGCCTTTGCGCTGAGCGTGTTTTTGAAACAGTTTCTGTTTGTCCTTGTCTACCTAATGCTTTGCGCTCGGTCGTTTGCTTTAGACGCACCTATCGCCCCGCCAGTGTTGATTCAAAAAGCCATTAGTAGTGGCCTTGTGAACGAAGGCCCTTCGGTGGCTTCTTTCACTTGGCATTTGGAAGTGAAAAAACCGTTGAAATCAGCTCGTCGACAAGTCGAAGTTTTTAGTGGGGCCGTGGGGTCGTTACAACCTGGGTTGTCGGTTGTAAGGCGTGCTCGACATGAAGGTGCAACGGAAGATTCGCCGGCTAAAATTCAAGAATATTTTTCTGCGCGAGGCCTAATGAATTTAAGGCCCGACGATGAAGAAACTGACATGCAATTGACCGGTTTAACCTGGCCATTAAAGCCGCAAAATGAATTTCAATTGCGATTGAAAGACGAGGCTGGTGCAATTCAGCAGCGTTGCACAATTGCTCTAGCCAGCGGTGCAGCGCAGCTTCATTCGAACTTAAAAGGCAATGTTGTGCCTATTCAATGTGAGGGCGAAGGGACTTATCGCGGTATTAAAGTTCAGGTCCAATCGAGTTTATGGTTTATCGAGCAACTTGGTGTATTTTTCAATTCGGAAGATGTATTGAAAAGCCCGCTGGGTACCTTTAGAGCAACAGTCAAGATAGTTGAGTTGAAACTCAACTAAGCGCTTGACAGAACTAAGAAGCCGTCCGATTGGGCATGATGTGAATACCAGCCTTGTCTAGGTGAATGTCGACCAAAGATCCGCTTGAAAGCTGCAAGTTGTGGATTGTTTCGGTGCTCATATTGAGCGTGATTTCCTGTTGGTTTTGTAGCGCCTTAAACTTGCATAAGCCCAGCTCACCTAGTGGTAATACTTCAGTGAGTTCTGCTTTGACATGGTTGGGTTTCTCAGCAGCGGCGGCTGCCTTTACATGAATATGCTCGCCTGCAATTACCCAACTTACACTCGCCCCGTCGGCAATGCGATTTTTGTCAACCACTTCTAGCTCAATACCTTCCCATTGAAGGAGACCAGAGGTAATTCGTTTGTTGAAAATTGCTTTAAAGTGGTTTTGGATGCCGACCAAAGAAGCCACTTTGGCGTTGCGCGGCCTAGCCATAATGGCGCTGGGAGTTCCCTGCTGCAGGGTTTGACCGCTTTCAAGAATGATCATGCGATCTGCCAAACGTCTGGCTTCAAACATATCATGAGTCACTAAAACAACAGGAATGTTTAAGCGTTTTCGTAAGGTTGCCAGCTCGTAATAAAGCGCCTGGCGAGACAGCTGATCAACGGCAGAAAAAGGCTCGTCTAAAAGCAAAACCTTTGGCTTACCCGCCAGTGCGCGTGCAAGCGCTATGCGTTGCTTTTGCCCACCCGATAGTTGATTTGGTAGTCGATTCGCAAGTGCCAGCATATTAATGCGTTCGAGCTGCTCTTTTGCTGCGTCGTCGTTGCTAACGATGGCGATGTTTTGTTGCGCGGTTAGATGGGGGAATAGCGCATATTCTTGAAATACAAAGCCGATTTCACGATTCTGTGGTTTGCAGAAAATATCCGATTTGGTGTCTAGCCAAACATCATCACCGCAAGAAACTTTGCTGTGCAAACTTTCATGTTTACCGGGCTGAGTAAGGCCGGCGATAGCTCTCAAGATAGTGGTTTTGCCACTGCCAGATGGGCCAACGAGTGCAACTAATTCTCCTGGGTTGCAGGAAAAGTCAACTTGCAATGGAATGGGTGAGCGCTGGTCTAGTTGTACCTTTAGCGCGTTCATCAAGCGGCCTTCGGAGAGTGGCGCTGCATCGCGAAAACTATCACTAACGCAAGCATGGAAAAGACGACGAGTGTGAGCGCCATGAGATGCGCTGCGTTTATATCGAATGCTTGTACTTTGTCATAAATAGCGATTGAAAGGGTGCGGGTTTTTGAATCGATGTTGCCACCAACCAGCAGTACAACGCCGAATTCACCCAGCGTATGTGCGAAAGTCATGGCGCAGCCGGCAACAATGCCTCGAATGACTAAAGGCAACTCAATTTTTAGAAAAGTGCGCCATTGGCTTAACCCACCGACCCAGGCGGCTTCTCGTAGATTTTGCTCAACTGCATCGAAAGCGCGTTGAATGGGCTGCACCATAAAAGGCAAGTTGATAAACAGACTCGCTAGCAACAGCCCTTCGAAGGTAAACACCAAGGAAAGTTGCAGATGCCTTTCTAAAAAAGACCCTAAAAAACTCGCTTTACCAAAAACTGTTAGCCAATAAAAACCCAGCACTGTTGGGGGCAAAAGCAAAGGTAAAAGCAGGCAAGCTTCGACCAGCGCTTTTAGCCTTGAATTGTTCAGCGATAACCATCGCGCCAACACGATACCAATTGGCAATAGCAAAAACGTTGTCCCGAATGCGAGCGCGATGGAAACGTAAGCCGAAGACCAATCCATTGAAATCTACAGGGCGCTTGTGCTAAAGCCATGCTGCGATAAGAGTGCCTTGGCTTTTTCTGATTTTAAAAACAGCAAAAATTTGCTGGCCTCATCGCTTTTGTTTTGTGGGTTCTTTACAAGCACAACAGTTTGTCGAAGCGGTTTATGTAGCGATTGTGCAAGTTCTTTGCATTGCAGAGTTTTGGATAGTGCTGGGGCCTTGCAGAGCGCTACTCCGACTATGCCGATTACAGCCGAACCAGAAGCAATAAACTGAGTAGCTTGTGCAACATTTTCACCTAATACAAGGTGAGGTTTGAAAAAGCCCCACAGCCCTAAAGTTTCTAGAGCTTGTTGAGCCGCAAGTCCGTACGGGGCATGCATAGGGTTGGCAATTGCTATCTTGGGTTGCTTGCCTAGTCCTAACTCTCGCTCGAAAAGAGCTTTGGCACCGATAAGCCTGTCATCCAGCTCAATGGTGTTGCTGCGCAAACTGGCCAATGCAATATGCCCTTGTGCATACATGAAAGGCTCCGACGCTGCTAAGCCTGCAACTTGAACCTTCTCAACTTGTGCTGCATCTGCCGACAAAAATATGTCGCATGACAAGCCTCGCATGATTTGAGTGGCTAACGTACCTGAGGCACCAAAGCGCAGCATTATTTTGACACCGCTAGCGTTATAGAGCTGTACCAGCTCAGGCAATACAAACTGCAAGTCGGTTGCAGCGACTATCGATATTTCTCCGCTACTGCCTTGGGCAACTATCGGTAAAGGCGTCAGCAATGCACAAGAAGCTGCACTGCCGAGCCAAATAAATGTGTGTCGTCGCCTTTGCGAAGGCTGTGGAAGTGCCATTAGAAGCGCCTATCTTTTGGGTATCGCCTCCGATTTCCAGGGTGCTCAAGTTTTAAGCCCCAGGTTGCTTGGTAGGTAGGAATTTGCTTACCCCCTAATTCATATCGAAAACTAAGCAGCAATAAAAAGCTCCACCATATGATAAGCAATCCTAGGCTCCAGCGCGGCATGGCAGCGGCAAAAAGCCCTGTAATTGCAACGAAGCAACTAAGTGTAAGCAATGCATAGCCTACCTTTTTGTGGATGGCTTCGAATAGCAGTCTTCTTTCAGTTAAGTCGTAGTGGTCGCCCCGTAGTTGCTTATCGGTGGGCCCACCTTTTGAGCCGCGTAGCCAACCCGTGAAAACAATAAAAATACCCATTAACAAAAACAACCAGCCGCTGGCAAAGTGCGCTAAATGAGTTAGTTTAAGCTGAGAAAATCCTCTTAAATCAAGAAAGTGAGAAAAATTTGCTATAGGCACTTGGGCAGCAATCATCAGTGCAACACCAAGATAAGAAAGCAATAGATGGCCACGCCACCAAAACTTTGAGTCTACTTGCCTAGGCCAATCTTGCCGCCTAGTGACCTTGAAATAGCGAGCAATGATGGCGCCCACTGGCAGGGCAAAGCCGACGGCAAAAAGATTGATCCAACCATGCAGGGTAAAAAGAAGCGGTTCCTGCCTGCGAACTGCGCCAGCTAAAGGATCAGATAGCCAGCCGATTACATAGTTCAAATAATCATTGATCAAACTTGGAGCCTTTAAATGGGTAACCGTAACTCGGGCGCAAGCAGCGCACCCCAGCGACTGTTAAACGGATGCACTTTTGGTGCGCTTCGCCCTTCTAAAAGTCGGCCTTCGTTGGCCCACATGAATGCCGAGCCACGCAGGTTCTTGACTTGGGTGTAGCCCTGCGCTGTTAGGTGCCTAGCTACCGCAGCGGATCGTATACCCACCGAACAGTACACGACAATCGGCGTGTTTTTCGACAACTTGGCAAATAAATCTTTGGTTGCGGCAATGTTCGATTCGTCGAAACGTTCGGCATTTGGCAAATGGCTCGCCTTAAACTCGTCTGGCGTGCGCACGTCTAAAAGCACAACATTGGTAAGTTTGGCTAGATCCACGGTCGAGATATTGGCAACATCTGGGTACTCTTTGTCGAGGTAGCCGTTGATACGGGCCCAGGTCAAATCCCCAAACAGCAGTGCTACTTGTGCATTTACCTGAAATGACGCTAATACTAAAAGCGCCATTAGCGAAATTGCGACGTATCTTTTAAACAATTTTGAAACGGCTTTCAAGCACAATGGTGGGTTAATTTAAAGAACTTACCGATTCTATGGCAATCAAATCAACCATTTTTAAAGCCGATCTTTCCATTGCGGATATTGATCATGGTTACTATGCCGATCATTCCATGACTTTGGCTCGGCATCCGAGTGAAACTGATGAGCGAATGATGATTCGTTTAGTAGCACTAGCGCTCCAAGCTTACAAGCTGCCAGAAGTCTGTAATAACGATGGTACTTTGAGCTTTGGTGCCGGTTTGAGTGACCCAGACGAGCCAGACTTGTGGCTGCGTGACTTCACTGGTGCTGTGCGTTTATGGGTAGAGGTAGGGCAGCCAGAGGAGCGCCCCATGGCAAAAGCCTGCGGAAAATCCGATGAAGTAATGGTGTATTGCTATCACCACGCCGCGGCTGTTTGGTTTAAAGGGGTTGAGGGGAAAATTAGCCGCCTTGATAAGTTAAGCGTTTTCTATATTGATTCGGAGCAATCGAGGGCAGCTGCGGCATTAGCAGCACGCAGCATGCAACTGCAGGCCACGATCCAAGAAGGCAGCTTGCTTTTGGGAAATGGCAAGGATACGGTTCAAATCGAACCGATTAAGTGGAAGTAAGCGCTTGATTTGCCGTAGGTAGCACTTCAATTTCTACTGCTTGACCACTGAGTACAGAATTGCCCGAAAGCGGGTCGATTTCATCGGCGTCGAATAATTCATTTAAATTTGTACCCGGTCGTTGTTCGGCAACCCGAAGTTTTGCACCGTATTTGTTATGGCCCCAGCCATGCGGCACGCTAATCACGCCAGGCATCATAGCGTCACTAATTTCCGCTTGTATGACAATGGTTTTCGCACCTCGGCGTAACCGTAGGTGATTGCCGTCTTGGAGGTTTAAATCTGTTGCATCTTGCGGATGTACGAGCGCTGTACATCGAAACGGGCCCTTGGCGAGCGTCGGTAAATTGTGCATCCAACTATTGTTGCTGCGCACATCGCGCCGACCAATCACTACGAATCTTGCTACTGCCGATTTGATTTCATCACATGCTTTGGAAAGATGCGTTAGCAACGAATCATGGATAAGCTCGATACCGCCCGAAGGCGTTCTTAGAACTTCGGGAATGCGTGGTTTTAAGGCTCCCAAATCGATCCCATGCGGTGCTGCTTTGAGTTCCTTGACCGTTAAATTGTAGGGGCCAGTCTTTAGGCTTTGATCAAGAAGTTGTGTCGGTGTGGGTACGCTGCTTAATGATGGCCCGCCCATGATTTCGGCAATCGTCGCTAATATTTCCCATTCCGCTTTTTGGTTACTGGGTGGTTCAAACACGGCGGCACTCATACGGGCTTGGTTGCGATACGAAAACTGCGGGAAAGCAACGTCATAATGCATCTCTTCGAGCGGGGATAGGCCCGGCAAAATTACATCGGCAAAGCGAGTAGTTTCATTTAAGTAGATATCAATACTCACCATAAAATCTAGCCCCGTTAGGGCTTTTGCCAAACGCTCGCCATCAGGTGCGGAAAGTACCGGGTTACTTGCTACTGTAATGAGCGCTTTGATTTGCCCCTCACCAGCGGTTTCAATTTCCTCGCACAGCATACCCATAGGCAATTCACCATACACTTCAGGGGCACCACTCACCCGGCTGTGATGTCGCCCCACAGAAATACCTTTGCCCTTACCGCTATTGCCACCTTCTCCCTGCGTATTGTTGGCAAAGGCGGGGGCCATTGGAAACATGGCACCGCCTTCAGTGTCGAGATGACCTGTGATGATGTTGATGACATCGATCAACCAACTGCACACTGTGCCGTAGCGTTGCGTGCAAGTGCCAATACGACCGTAAAGCACCGCTCGGGGTGTTGTTAGAAGTTGTTGTGCGAGGGCACGAATTGCAGCAGCGGGGATTGAGCATCGAGCAGCACAATCCTCGATGGTAAATGTAGTCAAAGCATGTTTAAGATCCTTAAGCGCCGGTTCAACGTTTTTGATATGCTCGCGAAGTCTACCTAGGTTGCTACCTTGCTCGTTCAATATTACGCTGGCCAGCGCGCTTAAGAAAAACACATCACTGCCAGGTCGAATAAAGTGATGTTGGTCGGCGATCTCGGCTGTTTCCGTCCGCCTTGGGTCGATTACAACAAGTTTGCCGCCGCGCGCTTTTAGTGCTTTGGCTTTACCGCGAAAATCAGGTACCGTCCAAAGGCTACCGTTGGAAACCATCGGGTTTGCGCCAATGACTATCAATAAATCGGTGTGCTCTATATCGGGTACGGGAATCGATAGCCAGCTACCGAACATCAGACCAGATGAGAGTTGTTTCGGCATTTGATCAAGCGTAGAGGCTGAGAAGATATTTTTTGTGCTCAGCGCACGAGCCAAGCGGCCAAAGTAAAGTAGTAAACCCAGTTTGTGCGCCGCTGGGTTGCCGACCGTCACAGCGATTGCGTCTTTGCCCGATCTACCTTGGATAGCAGATAATCTAGTTTTGATTGCGTCGAATGCCTCAGACCAACTCACTTGCATAAACTTACCATCGCGTTTAATCAACGGTTGCGTCAATCGATCTGGGTCAGTATGGAGATCTTTAAGGGCTATTGCCTTAGGGCAGATATAACCTTTGCTGAAAACATCATTGGCATCGCCTTTGATGCTAACTATTTCCTTATCGGCAACTTTTATTTCCAGACCACAGCAGGCTTCGCAGAGTGGGCAGATTCGATAGGCCGTGTGTGACATTGGGCAAAACTCCATTGTTGTTTTGTAGCTTAGCTTTGACGAAACTACTTATGGAGCCCGCATGGTAACTGCACTAGTACCCTTTACACCAACATCTATGGGCAAATCGTTTGGGGAGATGGTAATTTTGGAGGTTGTGTCGGCGTGTTGATGCCTACGCGGACATTTGATTTGTAAGTCGAGAGAAAAAAGCAAATAATCCGTCCCGTCCGGTCACTTAGCTTCCTTTTCTTTTTTTAATAAATGCCGATGAAAAATAACACCTACCGAGTTGGGCTAATTGTTCCGAGCTCAAACACCACCATGGAAACCGAAATTCCAGAGATGCTTAGAGCAAGACACGACATCTTGCCCGAGCGTTTTACTTTCCACTCAAGCCGTATGCGGATGAAGGAAGTCAGCAAAGAAGAGTTGATGGCAATGGACAAAGACTCTGACCGTTGCGCGTTAGAACTGTCCGATGCTCGTATGGATGTCATGGGCTATGCCTGTTTAGTGGCCATTATGAGCATGGGCTTAGGCTATCACCGCATTTCGCAAAAACGATTGCATGACGTGACAGCAAAGAACGGTAGTGCAACCCCGGTGATCACAAGCGCAGGAGCTTTGGTCGATGGTTTGAAGGCGATGAATGCTAAGCGTGTTTCAATCATCGCGCCCTACATGAAGCCACTCACAAAACTCGTGATCGGTTACATTGAAAACGAAGGTATTGAAGTGGTTGACAGCGTTTCGCTAGAGATCCCGAATAATTTGGAGGTGGGTGCACTCGACCCCAAAGCACCTGCGGAGATAGTTAAGCGTTTAAATACCCAAGGCGTGGATGTCGTAGTTGCGTCGGCCTGTGTGCAAATGCCCTCGTTAGTGTCAATCGATATGATCGAGCAAGCCTTAGGTTTGCCTGTCGTGTCTGGTTCAGTGTGTACTACTTACGCATTGCTCAAAAGCTTAGGCCTTGAAGCTCGCGCACCTGGTGCAGGCAGCTTACTCAGCGGCAAATATTAAAAATCGAAGGAATCTTGGATGAAGTTATGTACAAACAGTATGGTTGCTTACGCGCTCGCATTAGCCGTAATTACTTTCGCTCCCGTTGCAAACTTATACGCACAGGCTTTCCCAACTAAGCCTATTACGTTAATCGTGCCCAATCCGCCGGGCGGATTTGTTGATACCTCCGCGAGGATTGTTGCTGAACCATTGGGTAAATTGATTGGCCAAGCATTGGCTGTCGATAACCGTGGCGGTGGTAGCGGCAATGTTGCCTACCAAGCGGTCGCTAGAGCTACCCCGGATGGCTACACCCTGCTGGCCTCATACTCTGCTTACCATGTTGGCAACCCAGCGCTCACGCCGAAGCTACCTTGGTCGCAAAAAGAGCTTGTGCCGGTGGCGCTAGTGGCTGTGGCAACGAATGTGATTGCGGTGCACCCGTCTGTGCCCGCGAATACTTTGAGTGAGTTTGTGACTTACTTGAAATCCAATCCGGGCAAACTGTCATATGCTAGCCAAGGTAATGGTTCGTTATCGCATATCGGTACCGAAATGTTTAAGCAACAAACCAAAACCAGCATTGTGCATATTCCTTATCGCGGCTCTGGGCCTGCGGTGCAAGATGTTTTATCTGGTCAGGTGCAGGTGTTTATTACGACACCGCCGTCGGTAATGGGGCATATCCAAACCGGTAAGCTAAAAGGCTTGGCGATTGCCGGCAAGGAGCGTCACCCGAACTTGCCTTCGGTACCCACTACGAGTGAAGCAGGTTTAAAAGGTTTTGAGTTAGAAGCGTGGATGGGGCTGTTTGCACCCGCAGGAACACCGCCCGATGTCATTGCAAAATTGTCTGCAACAGTAAAACAAGCGTTAGAGCAGCCTGACACGAAAAAGCGAGCCGCTTCGGCGGGTGTCGAGCTTAGGTACATGGCCCCCAAAGAATTAGATGCTTTGGTAAAGACTGAAACTGACTTTTGGGCAAAGACAATTAAGAGCGCGGGGATTACCGCCGATTAATACGCGTGGCACGCATCGCGGTTTTCTGTGAGAATGAATGAGCGCCGGTGATGAACCGAGCTAAGCAATAAACTAGGAGGTCAAGATGAAAGACATGACCCACTTAAGCGTCGTTGATGGGGCTTTTTTGCGCTTGGAAAGTCCGGAAATGCCTATGCATGTAGGCAGTCTCGCGCTATTTGAGCGACCAGAAGATGATGATGGGCAGTGGTTCGAACGGCTTAAGTCGCATGTGGCAAGTCGCATGCATTTGGCCCCAGTGTCCTCCCGCAAGCTTGCCCTTATGCCATTTGATCTCGCCAACCTAGTATGGATTCCCGATGACGATATTGATATGGATTATCACGTGCGTTACTTGGTGCTGAATAAACCAGGAACTATGGCGCAGTTAGAAGGGTTGGCTGCCCGGTTACATTCGAGTTTGCTGGATAGAAGCCGACCATTATGGGAGTTCTATGTCATTGACGGTTTAGAAAGTGGGCGCATCGGCTTTTATTCGAAAGTACATCATTCTGCAGTCGATGGCCAAGCGGCCGTGGCAATGGGCAATAGTGTGTTCGATGTGTCGCCAGAACCGCGCCGTGTAAAGCCACCTCGGCCAGCTCGTAGCAATCGCTATCAGTTGGGTGTGGCGGAGCTTTTGAGTGCTGCGGTTGGTAATCAGCTTCGCCAAGTTGTTGAACTTACCAAACTACTACCTCCTTTAGCGACGGCAGCGATCGGTGCTGCAAAGTCAGCAATTGCGGCCAAGCGCTCAGGAGAAAAAAGTACGAAAGCACACGGTACTCGTTTTAAGTTCGCTCCTGCAACGCCATTCAATACGTCCATCACACATCAGCGAAGCTTCTCTGTTGTTTCAACTGGTTTTCCTTTGCTCGGATCTCCTTGGTTACTCAGTGGGTTAGCGTCTTTATACGGCCGCTCCCGCATTGCCGACTGGTTGCGTTTGGCCAACGTAACTATTTCGAATGTGCCGGGGCCGCAGGTGCCGCTGTATCTCGCGGGTGCAAAAATGGTCGGCATTTACCCCGTATCGATTGTTGTTCATGGCGTGGCGCTCCATATCACCGTACAAAGCTATATGGGGCAGCTTTGTTTTGGTTTGATTACTTGTCGACGAGCAGTACCCGACGCGAACAAGATTATTGCGCAGTTAGAACTCGAAGTGAAGCCAGGTGAGCTGGATAAGGCAGAAATTAAGGTACCGGTCAAAGCAAAATCGCCGGTGAAATTAAAACCACGACTGACAGTTGTGGGCAATAAGGCCAAGGCGAAAGTAGGTTGTGCTTGAATGACAATAAAGTCGCGGCACCTGGCTGGATGCGATTGGCGCTAGAGGCGCGAGCTCCCTTGGAATTTGCTGCGAGCGCTGTTGCTGCGCCCTTACTCTTAAGTTCTCCGCAAGGTGACAATCACGCGGTGATTGTTTTTCCTGGGTTCATGGCTTCGGATGCGAGCACTGGCCCGTTGCGTCGTTTGCTTCGTTGGCTAAATTACCAAACCTATGGTTGGGGTCAAGGGAGAAACCTAAACCCCAGCGAAGAAGTTTTTGATAAAGCCCTCGAAACCATACGTCAAGTGCATAAAAAGAGCAGTGGTAAGGTGAGCTTGGTTGGCTGGAGCTTGGGCGGTTTATATGCAAGGGAGTTGGCCAAACGTGAGCCAAATTTAGTGCGCCAGGTGGTGACCTTGGGAAGCCCTTTCGGTGGTACTGGAGAAACGAATGCATCCAAGCTATTCGAATGGCTGAATGATGGGCGACCTCGAATTAAGATTTCTCCGGAATCTTTGCGAGTAGCTCCTCCTGTACCCACGACATCGATTTACAGCCGTACCGATGGCGTTGTGCCTTGGCAATACAGCGTCGACGAGGAGGGACCGATGACGGAAAATATCGAAGTTCAGGCAAGCCATTTAGGCTTAGGAGTGAACCCTATGGTGCTTCATGCTTTGGCGGACAGGCTTGCTCAGCCAGATGGGCAGTGGAAGGCTTTTGATCGTACAGGCGTGCGACGTTATGTTTATGGAAGGCAATAGCCATTGTGCAAACCAAGAATGTATTGATTACTGGGGCCTCGTCCGGAATTGGTGAAGAGCTAGCCAACGTATTTGCGAAAGCTGGTTACAACCTTGTCTTGGTTGCTCGCAGTACGGACAAGCTAAAAGCGCTTGCCAAAACCCTAACGAGTGAACATGAGGTTAAAGTCTGGGTGTCACCTGCAGATTTGTCTTTGCCAGATGCTGCCCAAAAACTTGCTGCTTCAATGCGAAGGGCTAAGAGACCAATCGATATTTTGGTGAATAACGCTGGGGTACTTTCGCACGGGGCCTTTATCGATATGGCTTTTGAGCGCCACCATGCAATGATCAATTTGAATATTACCGGCCTAACCACCATGGTGGCTCACTTTGCCCCCGACATGATTGAACGTGGCTATGGCCACATTTTGAATGTTGCCTCGATTGCGGCGTTTCAACCCATTCCGTCGCTGGCCACCTATGCGGCGACGAAAGCCTATGTATTGTCGCTCACCGAATCGCTCTCGGAAGAATTCAAAGGCAGCGGTGTCACTATCACTGCGCTTTGTCCAGGAGTGACTGAAACGAATATGTTTGCTGGCGCTAAACAAGAGAGTTCGCAGCTCGAAAAATTACCAAAATTTTTGATCGGTGATGTCAGCGCGGTGGCGCAAGAAGGTTTTGATGCCTGTATGCGCGGAGATGTTATTCGTGTGCCTGGTGTTGTAAACCAAGCGACTATCATTGCAGGTAGAGCAACGCCGAAATGGTTGTTACGCAAAGTGAGTGGTGCGTTCGTGCGTGGTTTGAAATAAAGAATTTGAGAAAACATCATATGCTAGAAAAACTGAATCAATTAACCGAAGGTCATGGCGCTTTAAAACCCGGCCATGGTTTGATCACCGGCATTATTGCGCTAAATTTGGGCATTCTTTGTTTTTTAGGCGTGCTCGCTTTTCACTTCCCCGAATACCTGACAACCCCACAGCTTCGTAAAAGTTATAACGTCGAAGTCATACGCATCATCATGCTTGCGGCGTTGGTTATCGCAGGCGGTTTAAGTTTGGTGAATATTGTCTTTGGTCGCGCTCGCTGGCTTAGCGCAGCAGCGTTTGGCTTGGTTGCCATCACTGCAATTCTAGGCGGGCATAAAGTGCCGGTGAGCGATTTCGCGGATAACACACCTTATATCGGGCTTGATTGGTTTATTCTCGATTTGCTTGGCTCATCTTTGATCTTTATTTTCATAGAAAAGTTATTCGCGTATCGCAAAAATCAACCCGTGTTTCGGCCAGAATGGCAAACCGATTTTCATCACTTCATTGTGAATCATATGGTGGTTGGGTTTGTTTTGCTTGCGACTAATCTCATGGTGCATCGCGGTTTAGGATGGGCAGTCAAGAGCGATGTGCAGGCATGGATTCAAAAGTTACCTTTTGCGTTCGAGCTGTTCCTAATCGTTTTAGTCGCCGATTTAGTTCAATACTGGACGCATCGTGCTTATCATGAAACATCGTTATGGCGATTGCATGCTGGTCATCACAGCAGCAAGTTCATGGATTGGCTAGCTGGTTCTAGGCAACACATTATCGAGCTAGTGATCACCCGAACTTTGGTATTGGCCCCTATTTATATTTTAGGCTTTAGCAAAGAAGTCATTGATGCCTATATTGTGATTGTTGGCTTTCAAGCAGTATTCAACCATTGCAATGTTGATGTTCGTTTAGGGCCACTGCGTTACATTATTGTCACCCCCAATTTTCATCATTGGCACCATAGCCAAGATAAAGAAGCGTTAGATACCAACTATGCCGCGCACTTTGCTTTCTTGGATTATTTGTTTGGATCAGCTGCAAAATCGGAGCGCATCTGGCCAGACAAATATGGTGTGCTGGGCGACTATGTGCCCAACGGCTTTATCAAACAGTTTAAGTTTCCATTTACTTGGAAGGGTTGAGTGAAAGTATGGCGTCGTCATTGATTTCTGGTTTGCGTAGCGTTGCAATCAACGTTCCTGATTTGGATGCAGCTGAAAAGTTTTACACCGAAGTATGGCGATTAAATGTTGTGGCAAAAACCGATGCTATTTACTTAGCTGGCTCGGGTTCTGATGCGTATTTGCTTTCGCTGCATAAAGGTAGCGAAACTCCAGAGATACGAAAAGTGACTTTACGTGCTTGCAACGAAACGGCACTTGATACGATTGTTGCCGCAGCATTGCGCGCAGGCGGTAAAGTTTTAAAAAACCGAGCATCGCAAGTAGAGTTGGGCGGCGGGCAATGTGTTGTGATTGCAGATCTAGACGGTCGTATTTTTGAAGTGGTCTACGGCGATACTCAACAAGCGAATGGTGATGCACAAAAAGATACGCCAATCCGACTGGCGCACGCCGTCTTGAATGCCCACGATGCAAGTACCGCACAAGCCTTTTTAGAAGCGGTTTTTGGTTTTACGCTCATCGACAAAACCGGCATCATGGCCTTTATGAATTGCAATAGCGATCACCATAGTTTAGCGTTTGGGATTACAGATAATGATGCGCTGAATCATATTGCCTTTGTAATGCCGGACGTAGATGCAGTGATGCGTGGCGGTGGTCGTATGAAAGATGCTGGGCACGCTATCGAATGGGGTCCAGGTCGGCACGGCCCTGGTAACAATACTTTTAATTACTTTATCGACCCCTGTGGCGTGGTGATCGAGTACACCGCCGATGTTGAGCAGGTTGATGACTCTTACATAGTCGGTATGCCCACTGATTGGAAATGGCCAGCTGGCAGGGTCGACCAATGGGGAATATCTGCCCCGCCCAGTGCTAAGCTAAAAGAGGCACAAAAGCTGGTGAAATTTATTAATCCAGCCTTGTTTGTTTAATTTTTTCACTGAGTCTTTGCTTTGGATGATGTAGCTGATGTAGCCGATGTTGCAATTATTGGCTTTGGCCCATCGGGCGCCGTTGCCGCCGCCTTGCTGGGTTCTGCGGGCTTAAAAGTGCTCGTTATTGAGCAGTCGCGTGATGTTTACGATAAGCCTCGCGCAATCTCTCTTGATCATGAAATCATGCGAGTCTTGCAAGGCATTAGCCCGATGTTGGCTGATCGTATCGTTGCCCATACCGAACCGTTTTCACCGTCAGAGCATTTCGGTGCTGATGGGCAAATGATTCGCAGGCTGGACATGCTTAGCCCTCCATACCCTATGGGTTGGACGCCTTCAATGGTGTTTTTGCAGCCCCCGGTTGAAGCCATACTGCGCGAGCATGTTGCGAGTTTGCCAAGTGTAGATGTGCGTTTAGGTGTCAAGCTTCAAGGCTTGACTCAGGCCAACAGCATTTGTGAATTGCAGTGTGTCGATTCTGACGGGCTTGCTCACCAATTTCAGGCTCGCTATGTTATTGGCTGCGATGGTGCATCAAGCAGCGCGCGTCGGATAGTCGATTTGCCGCTAGACGATTTAGGCTTCGACGAGCCGTGGCTAGTTGTGGACGTGTTGGCCAATGAAAAGGGTTTGGCGAGGTTATCCAAAGCGAGCGCTCAATTTTGCGAGCCTGCTCGTCCTGCATCATATCTAATCGGTACGGGTAAGCACAGGCGCTGGGAAATTATGTTGTTGCCGGGTGAGAACCCTCAGGAGATGGAAAGCGACGCGAAAGTTTGGGAGTTGTTATCGCGTTGGATATCTCCAGATGAAGGCACGCTCTGGCGGCGCGCGAGTTATCGCTTTCATGCGTTAGTCGCAAAGCAGTGGCGCAGCGGTAATGTTTTTATTGCCGGAGATGCGGCGCATCAACAACCGCCTTTCCTCGGGCAAGGCATGTGCCAAGGTATTCGTGATGTGGCGAATCTAACTTGGAAGTTGCAACAGGTTCTAGAGAGTAAAGCGTCGAATGTATTACTGGATAGTTACGGGCTGGAGCGCTCAGCCCATGTGAGGCAATTGACTGGCACGATCAAAATGATTGGCGCTTCGATTTGTGAGCGAAATCCAGAAGCAGCCAAGCTGCGCGATCAAAAATTATTAGAGGCTTGCAGTGGTGTTGTGAAAACCGTGCCCAGGCAAGATCTGATTCCAAAGCTGTCGACGGGGTTTTTAGCCACAGGCGAGTATGCTGCCATTGGTTCGTTGTTTGTGCAACCAAGGGTGCATGTCAACAGCGGTACGCAGTTACTTGATGATGCGGCTGGTGCTGGTTGGCGTATCGTTTTGAGTTACGAGGCAATTCAGTGGGCACCGAAAACTCACTCTGAATTATTCAATGTAATAAGATTCGCAGATGTCGCGCAGGTAGGTGTTTGGCAAGGAGTTGACGACGTGTTGAGCCGTTGGTTTGTTGGGCATAAAGTGCATGCTGCCATTGTTCGACCCGATCATTATGTGTATGCGGTTGCTATTACAGAGCTAGAACTGAACAAGCAATTAGCCGAATTACAGAAGAGCTTTCAAGGAGATTTTTATGTCGCGAGTTAATGCGTTATTCTCACCGAGCAGGCGTCTGGTTCTCGGTTCAGTTGCAGGCGTTGGCCTAGCTAGTGCCTACCCATTCGCCATGGCGCAAACAGCCTCAGCTTGGCCTCAGCGACCGGTGAAATGGATAGTCTCGCAACCTGGTGGCGCAGGGCCAGACATTTTGGCGCGCTTCATTGCCGAGAGCTTGTCGAAAACTTGGGGCCAAAACGTCATTGTTGAAAATCGCCCCGGTGGGCAGAATGTGATTGGCGCACAGGCGGCGGCGCGATCGGCACCTGATGGTTACACGTTTTACTATGCAACTACTGCCGCGATGATTACCAATCGCTTCACTTTTAAAACCTTGCCATATGATGTCGACAAAGATTTTGTGCCGATTGCGTTTATTGGTCGCAGCCCGTTTGTCATCGCTGCCAACCCGGCCGCAGGTTTTAAGACCTTAAGCGACGCTATGGCCCAAGCAAAAGCGCAGCCAGAAAAAGTGACTATTGCTACCGAAGGTCCGAAAACCTTCTCTGGAATTTTGGCTGCGAGCGTCGGGGCAATGGCCGACGTCAATATGACCCAGGTGTCCTACACCAAAGGTTCCGATGGTATTCAAGATGTTATCGGTGGGCGAGTTGCTTTGGTGTGTTTGCCTGAAGCTGCGCTACTGAGTTTTATTAAGAGTGGCCAGTTGCAAGCCCTAGCAATTAGCACCGCGCAACGTCTGCCAAGCTTGCCTTCGGTGCCTGCTTTGTCCGAAACTTTTCGCGGCTTCGAGTACACAGGTTGGAACGGTATTTATGGTCCTACAGGCATACCACCTGATGTGGTTACAAAAATCAATAGAGATGTCGTCGCACTGCTAAAGCAACCCGAATCGATTCAACGTTTATTAAGCTTAGGTTCGATTGCAGATGCTGGTATGAGCCCAGCAGAGTTCTTGAACTTTATGGTTGCTGAGCGCGATCGATGGGCTGGTATTGTAAGAGCTATTGGGTTGAAACCGGAGTGAGTAGAGGAATGCGATTTGAAGGTAAAGTCGCCATCGTAACGGGCGCTGGTTGCGTTGGCGAAGGTTGGGGTAATGGCCGTGCAATCACCGTTGGCTTAGCACAAGAAGGTGCCAAGGTTTTTGCGGTTGACCGTGACTTGGCCAGGGTCGCAGAAACTATCACCCGTGCCGCTGACTTCGGTACTTCGATCACGCCTTGGGCTTGCAATGTCACCAAAAATGACGAAATTGCTTTGATGGTGGCACAGTGTGTAAAACAATATGGCACAGTCGATATTCTCATTAATAACGTGGGTGGCTCTGCCGCCGGTGGCCCTGTTGAGATGAGCGAAGAAGTATGGGACATGCAAATCGATAGCAATTTGAAAAGCGTATTTCTGACATGTAAGCATGTCCTGCCGATCATGATTGCAAAGCAATCGGGCGCCATTGTGAATATTGCTTCTAGTTCAGGCACCCGTTGGACGGGCAGCGCGCAGGTGGCCTATGCCGCCACGAAAGCTGGTGTGATTCAGCTCTCCAAGGTGGTGGCGGTACAACATGCACCCGACGGCATTCGAGTGAACACGGTGGTGCCAGGGCAGTTGCATACGCCGATGGTCGAAGTACGCCTAGCCAAGCAACGTGTTGGTGGTGATGTCGAAGCGCTACTTGCGCAACGCAAAAAGCGTATTCCCCTAGGATTTATGGGCGATGGTCGGGATACTGCAAATGCCGTGCTTTTCTTAGCTAGTGATGAAGCCCGTTTTGTCACGGCGACCGAGATTGTGGTGGACGGCGGCATGACAGCACGATGCGATTAAACAGGGATTTACAAGATGAAAACTAGAACGAGTATTTCTAAACGCGCACTTAGCAAAGCGCTATTTGCGGTGAGCGTGGCAGCAGTAATGGGCGGGTATTTGGCGCCTGTTATGGCGCAACAAAAGCCGATCAAAATTGTCGTGGCATTCACCGCGGGCGGGCCAGTTGATTTTGTCGCCCGCGCCTTGGCTGAGCAGCTCAGCAAAGAAATGGGGCGGCCGGTGATTGTGGAAAACAAACCGGGCGCCAATGGCGCGATTGGTGCGGTCGATGTGCTGAAGTCTGAGCCAGATGGCACAACGCTTTGGATCACCAGCGTCGGCGCGGTTGCGATTAACCCAGCGCTGTATGACAAACTCCCTTATGACATGCAGCGAGATTTTGCACCTGTATCGTTAGTGGTGAACAACGTTGAGCTGCTCGTTGTTAATCAAAAAGACCCTGCCATTAGCGCCGCTGAATTTGTGGCCGCTGTAAAAAAACGTAAAGACCCAACACCCATGGCCTCGTCCGGTTCGGGCAGCATTCCTCACTTGGCGATTGAGCAGTTAAGCGATTCAACCGGCGCTTCGCTACTGCATATTCCGTACAAAGGCGCAGCCCCAGCGATTACCGATTTGATGGGTGGTACGGTGAACGCATTTTTTGGTGATGTGCCCGGTTTGATTGGGCATGTCAAAGGCGGTCGACTAAAAGCGATTGGCATTGCATCGGAACGGCGTCACCCGGCGCTGCCAGATGTAAAAACATTGGAAGAGCAGGGCATTAAAGGGGTAGATACGATTAACTGGTACGCGCTGTTTGCGCCAATCAAAACCCCAGCGGCTACGATTGAAGCGCTGAATAAGGCGGTTCGTGCTGCGGTTGCAGCGCCGGCTGTATTTGATAAGTTGCAACAGTCAGGCGCTGATCCAATGACATCAACGCCACAAGAGCTCGCCAACCTTTTAAAGCGAGATACGGAGAAGTGGGCCAAGATGATTAAGGCCAAAGGCATAAAGCCAGAATGAGCGCGCGAACTGTTGAATTAAAAGCACTCGATTTGTGGGTGCTGATGTCGAATGTTGGGACGGCTGAAGAAGCAATGCAATGGCGGGCGAAAGCCGGTAATGGCTTACGAGCTTATTCGGCGAGTGAGCTTACCCCTGGCAAAGAATGGCAACGTCTGGAATGCATTCAAAGTTTAGCGGGCCTGTCAGCAGGCGAGCCCGTCAACTTTCATTATGTGGTTGAAGCCGATGTGCTGCCCGAGAACGATGCGCAATTAAATGCCTGGTACCAAGACGAACATTTGCCGGGCTTGGCGAGTGTTCCCGGTACGATTCGCGCAGCTCGCTATCGGCGCACTCATCCAGCCACTGGGCTGCCAAAATATTACGCTTGCTACGATCTTGTATCGTTAGACGTTACCAAGACAGCACCTTGGTTAGCGGTGCGCCACACCGCATGGAGCGATATTGTGCGGCCCATGTTTCTCAACACAGTTCGTACCGAGTTTATTCGCGCAAACCCCCATGGCGGCCCGAGCCCTTTGTAAAGGCGGTTGCACCGGCGACGGTTTCGCCAGAGTTTACCGTGGCAAGGCCTCGATACATTTCATTACGAATGGCTGAAGGCTCATCTAAGTCCCATTGTTCGAGGGCCGATAACCTGTCACTTCGAAGACAGAGTTGGGGTAATTTTGAAAGCTGTTCTGCCAGTAATAGCGCGGCATTAAGCGCTTCGCCCTTCGCAACGACGCGATTTGCCAAACCCATTGTTAACGCTTCTTGCGCTTTCACTTCGCGACCCGTCAGAATCAAATCCATTGCTCTTGAATGGCCGATGAGTCGTGGTAACCGTATCGTGCCTAAATCAACCAACGGCACGCCAAAGCGACGGCAAAACACGCCCATGACCGCGTTTTCAGCAACCACCCGCATATCGCACCAAATCGCGAGTTCTAAGCCACCCGCCACGGCATAACCTTCAATGGCCGCAATCACGGGCTTGCCTAAACGCATACGGGTTGGGCCCATCGGCCCTAGTACACCCTCGATTTGAATACGGTTCGGTTCACCCTTCGATAGCGCTTGAAGATCGGCACCTGCGCAGAAGTATCCTTCCGTGCCTGTAAGTATCGCTACACTGACGTTTTCGTCCCGATCAAATTCGCTAAACGCATTAAATAGCTCTCTTGCGGTCGCTTGATCGACTGAATTGCGGCGATGGGGGCGGTTTATGCTGACTATGCGTACCGCGCCGATGGTTTCAGTCACAACCGCGTTGCTCGTTTGAGAAGTATTCACCAATGAAGAGCCCTCCTGAAATGCGGCAGTTTGCCGTAAGACGTATGTACACCGGCTTCACAAACAAAAACGCCAACCCGCAAGAGTTGGCATGAATGCTTTATAAATGCTTGATTCAAATAACAAAACTATGGTGGCCCGGGGCGGAATTGAACCACCGACACAAGGATTTTCAATCCTCTGCTCTACCGACTGAGCTACCGGGCCATTTGAAGCAAGCCTTATATTATAGCTACTTTGCCCTCGGTCAAGCAAACAGGAGCGTTTTAGAGTGAGAAATGAGTCTGAGAGGCTTTTTCTGTAACAGGTTTTGGTTTGGATACGAGCTGCGATAGAAATCTTCCTTTAAGCGTATTCGCGTGGCCGCCAAACGGCGTTAAACCGGGGCTTGAAGTGCCCCACATTCGCTAGAATCGTAGCCTATGAAAGAGACGATCTCATTTCCCCTTTTTCGCTTTTTCGCTTTGTGTTGCCTAGTGTTTCTAGCAATGCCTGCCGATGCATGGTGGGACTGTACTTTCAACAAACGAGTCGCTCTCAACGTCAAAAACACCAGCACTACGTCAATGGTGAACCCGCAAATTGAACTGGTTCTAGGCGGCACTGATGGTGCTGCTGTACCGGGTTATGCGTGGAGTCGGCAAGACGCTGACCTGCGGGTGATCGATCAAGACGATTCGACTATTTTGCCAATTTGGACGGAGCCGCGAACATCGGCGGCAACAACTACTAGGGTCTGGGTGAGGTTAACTGGCACCATTGCCGCTGGCGCGACTCGCACCGTTTACGCCTATTACGATAAAAGTACGGCAACAACGGTAAGCAACATTAACGCGGTAATAACTACGAATGCCATGCTTTATCACTCGCGAAATTCAAGTGCGGACCCAACGTCACTAGCGAGCTGGAAAAGCGCATGGGTTTTGCTCAACGACAACACCGCCGGTTATGCCTGCCGACAACCGACTACCTTAGCAGGTCTATCAAACCAAAATATGGTGTC
>JAYWIG010000293.1:0-8205 GCA_043789035.1 Betaproteobacteria bacterium | reverse complement strand
GCCCACAACCCATTATTGCGGCCATCGATGGCGTGTGTGCTGGTGCAGGCGCAATGTTGGCACTTGCTAGCGATTTTCGATATGCCACTCCAACAACCAAAACTGCATTTCTTTTTACTCGCGTTGGCTTGGCAGGTTGCGATATGGGTGCTTGCACCCTGCTGCCTCGCTTGATCGGTCAAGGCAGGGCATCGGAACTATTATTTACTGGCCGCAGCCTAGGCGCGGAAGAAGGCGAACGATGGGGCTTTTACAACCGAGTAATCGCGCAAGAAGAACTTCTCGCAATCGCGACTGAGGCTGCAAAGAATTTAGTCAGCGGCCCTACCTTCGCGCATGCGATGACCAAGAACATGCTGCATCAAGAATGGTCGATGACTGTCGAGCAAGCCATCGAAGCCGAGGCCCAAGCGCAGGCGATCTGTATGCAGACCCAAGATTTCGAGCGCGCATATAACGCATTTGTGGCCAAACAAAAACCTGTGTTCGAGGGCAATTAATTGAATAACGCTGCCATCAACCTCTCCACCGACAAAGGCTATCTGGGCCTGCCGTTCTTCGAGGATAAACACCGCGATTTACAGAATTCGGTCGACAGCTGGGCAACTGAGAATCTGCATCATCAAGAGGATGAATCGCGCGAAGCCATTGACGCAGCGTGCGTCGCATTAGTTAAAAAACTTGGGGGTGCAGGCTGGTTGCAGTATTGTGTGCCGAGCGCCAGCGGTGGCGTTTATCCAGTTTTAGAGTCGCGTAGTCTTTGCCTGATTCGCGAAACTTTAGCTAGGCATAGTGGTTTAGCTGACTTTGCTTTTGCGATGCAAGGCTTGGGAAGCGGCCCGATTAGCTTAGGGGGCACCGCAGGTATTCAACACAAGTATTTACCCAAAGTGGCCCAAGGACTAAGCATTGCAGCATTTGCGTTATCTGAACCCGATGCTGGATCAGACGTGGCAGCGATGAGCACCACAGCAAAACTGAGCGCGGATGGATGGGTACTCAATGGTTGTAAAACTTGGATATCGAACGGTGGAATCGCTGACTTTTATTGCGTCTTCGCCCGCACCAGCGAAGAACCTGGCGCCAAGGGCATTTCGGCTTTCGTCGTCGACGCGGACACCGCCGGTTTAACGATTGCCGATCGCATTGATGTTGTTGCGCCGCACCCGCTAGCCACGTTAAAGTTTGAAAACTGCGTCATCCCGCGAGAAAACTTGCTCGGCATTGAAGGCCAAGGCTTCAAACTCGCCATGCAAACCTTAGACATTTTTCGCTCTTCCGTTGCAGCGGCTGCGCTCGGTTTTGCCAGACGCGCTTTTGCCGAGGCCATGGGCTACAGCAAGAACCGGCAAATGTTCGGCGCTACTCTTGCCGATCTGCAACTGACCCAAGCAGGCATTGCCGATATGGCATTAGGCATCGACAGTAGCACCCTTCTCACCTACAGGGCAGCATGGCTTAGAGATACAACCGGTGCCCGCACCACCGCCGAAGCGGCAATGGCAAAGCTGAGTGCCACGGAAAACGCACAACTGATTGTTGACAGGGCGGTTCAAATGTTGGGCGGCCTCGGCGTGAAGCGCGGGCATATTGTGGAAAGCCTTTACAGAGAAGTACGAGCATTGCGTATTTATGAGGGCGCGTCGGAAGTACAAAAAGTCATCATCGCAAGAGAACTAATGAGTAGGTAAACCCATGCTGCGTTCAGGCCACATCGATCAATTCGCTCGAAAAAACTTACCCGCAGAAAAACTTCAACCGGAGTTTATCGCTAGCAAAGATACCCAATACCCATCGCGACTCAATGCAGCGGCAAGCCTACTCGATGGCCCTCTTGAATGTGGTTGGGGCGACCATACTGCGCTGATCAACGATGAAGCGAGCTGCAGCTATGCGCAACTCGCTGCGCAAGCAAACCGCATTGCGCATGTACTCGTGCAAGACATGAAACTAGTGCCTGGTAATCGCGTGCTTTTGCGTGGTGCGAATACGCCAATGATGGCGGCGTGTTGGCTTGGGATTGTGAAGGCGGGTATGGTGGCCGTTGCAACCATGCCATTACTACGCGCGAAAGAGCTTATGCCCGTCATTGATAAGGCTAAAGTACAGGCAGCAATTTGCGATTACAAATTAAGCCATGAATTGTTGCTCGCCCAGCAAGCATTGCCAGTGTTGAAAAAGCTGGTCTTTTTTTCCGCCCCCAACACAATCGATCATGACCAAAATCTAGATGAGTTAGCGCGAACAAAGCCAATTACATTCAAAGCCTGCGACACCGCTCGCGACGACGTTGCATTAATTGCATTTACGTCAGGCACCACCGGCGTACCCAAAGGCACCATGCACTATCACTCCGATATGCTGGCCATGTGCGATCTTTTTCCTCGGCATGTGCTCAAACCAACATCGTCTGATGTGTTTTGTGGCACCCCACCGTTGGCCTTTACTTTTGGGCTGGGCGGCATGCTGGCTTTTCCGCTGCGAGTTGGCGCATCAACATTGCTGCTTGAAGGTTTAACGCCGGAAAAGCTATTGCTGAGCATTGCAAAACATAAAGCTACCGTATGCTTTACCGCACCGACTTTTTATCGGCAAATGGCGTTGCTTATTCAGGCATCACCCGCGAAATACGATATCGGTTCGCTGCAGAAATGTGTCTCAGCTGGAGAAGCGCTGCCTGACGCAACCCGAACACTTTGGCGTGCCGCTACGGGCTTAGAGATGATCGATGGCATTGGAGCCACCGAGATGATTCATATCTTTATCGCGTCGGCAGGTACCGATGTAAAGCTTGGGGCCATTGGCAAAGTAGTACCGGGTTACGAGGCAAAAGTTGTCGACGAAAAACTCAATGAACTACATGAATTACGCGAGTTACCGAGGGGCCAAATCGGCAGGCTCGCCGTGCGCGGCCCAACGGGTTGCAAATACTTGGCTGATGACCGGCAAAAAGTGTATGTGAAAAACGGTTGGAACCTCACTGGCGACACCTTCCTGCAGGACGAGGAAGGCTATTTTGTTTATCAAGCCCGGTCGGACGACATGATTATTTCGGCAGGCTACAACATTGCCGGGCCAGAAGTAGAAGCGGCATTGCTACAGCACCCTGCCGTTGCCGAATGCGGTGTTGTCGGAATGGCCGATGAAGAGCGTGGCCAAATTGTGAAGGCGTTTATCGTACTAAAACCTAGCGAAACTGCCGACGATAAAACGATTATTGCCTTACAAACCTTTGTTAAAGAAAACATCGCACCCTACAAATACCCTCGCGCTATTGAATTCGTCGCAGCTCTGCCGCGTACCGAGACCGGCAAGTTACAACGGTTCAAACTCAAGGCAATGTAGGGGCAATATAGGGGCGATAAAAAATGCGATAAACTTCGCCCCACTATGCAAGCCATTACTATTCAAAATTTTCAGCAAGAGGTTGTCGATGCCTCGATGCAAGTTCCCGTTCTCGTTGATTTCTGGGCCGAATGGTGCGGGCCCTGCAAACAACTCACGCCCTTGCTCGCAAAGCTAGAAGCGCAATATGCAGGGCGGTTAAAGCTCGTCACCGTCGATACCGAGGCGCAGCCACAACTTGCACAGCACTTCCAAATCAAATCGCTGCCCACCGTGTATGCATTCGTGAACGGGCAACCGGTTGACCAATTTCAAGGTTTACAAACCGAGGCAACCATTAAGGCATTTATCGAAAAGTTGATGCCAAACCCGGCTGACCTCGAGTTCGAACAGGCTATGCAATTGATCGAGCAAGGCAATATCGATGATGCCATTGCACCGCTAAAAAAAGCCATTACCCTGGACCCTGCCTTCGATGAGGCGCGGATGACGTATGCGCAAGTGCTACTGCAAAAAGACGAACCTGCTGCAGCGCTAGAGCAATTAGAGGCATTGACTGCGGCTGCGAAAGCCGACCCGAACGCAGCGCAAATTATTCAAGCCGCGCAAGCCATGCAAGCTGAACGACGTTTGCCGCCATTGCCCGAAGTCGAAGCGCGAATTGCAGCGAACCCAAAAGATTTGGCTGCCAGGTTAGAACTTGCACAGCACTGCATCGCGCACAAGGCTTGGGAAGAGGCGTTCGAACAATTGATAGCAATTGTTGCAACCGATAGAACTTTTCAGGAAGACATCGGCCGCAAAACCATGATTGACGTATTCAAACTTGCTGAGGCACAACCGGCCTTGGTGTCGGCCTGGCGTAGAAAACTTAGTTCCGCTTTGAATTAAAGCGGAACTTCTACAACCTATGGCTTAGCGCTGCCTAAGCCGTTTTCTTTAGCTCCGCATCGCGCAATTCACGACGCAAAATCTTACCCACGTTGGTTTTTGGCAGATCAAGCCGGAACTCAATGTACTTGGGCTTTTTATAGCCCGTAAGCTGTTGGGCGCAATACTCTTGCAACTCACGCTCCGATAACCCGTCGCCTTTTTTCACAACGAAGAGTTTGACGGCTTCGCCAGAGTGCTTATCTGGCACACCGATCGCAGCACATTCCAGAACCCCGGGGTGCGATGCCACGACGCCTTCGATTTCATTCGGATAAACATTAAAACCTGACACCAAAATCATGTCCTTCTTGCGATCCACAATTTTCGTGTAGCCGCGCTCATCCATAATGCCAACGTCGCCACTTTTGAAAAAACCATCTGCCGTCATCACATTAGCGGTTTCGTCCGGGCGTTGCCAATACCCTGCCATGACCTGCGGCCCTCGAATGGCAATTTCACCTGCCGTACCCAGAGGTACTGGTTTGCCGTCATCATCCAAAATCGCAATGTCTGTCGATGGCATAGGCAAGCCGATAGCGCCGCTATAGGCAGTGGTATCGGTTGGGTTGCAGGTAGCCGAAGGTGACGTTTCGGACAAACCATAGCCTTCGCAAATTGCACACCCCGTCAGCTCTAACCATTGTTTGGCAACTGCGGCTTGCACCGCCATACCGCCGCCGTTAGACACCATCAGGCCAGAGAAATCTAGCTTTCTAAACTCTTCGTGTTGAGCAAGTGCGTTGTACAAAGTATTGACTGCCGGGAACATATTGACCTGATGGCCCTGCAATGCTTTGGTCACCGCGGGTAAATCGCGCGGGTTCGGAATTAAGATATTGAACCCACCGGTACGCATCCCCAGCAAACAACAAATGGTGAGGGCAAAAATATGATAAAGCGGTAACGCACATACCGTTGTCAATTGGAGTTCGGCCGCATAGCCCTTTTTTGTGATTGCTGGCTGCATCCAAGCCTCGGATTGCAATACATTAGCAATCACGTTTTTGTGACTTAAGGTTGCCCCTTTCGACACTCCTGTGGTGCCTCCTGTGTACTGTAAAAAAGCATTGTCCTCAATTTGCAAGGATGGCGCTTTAAACGGCAAACGCGAGCCTTCAGCAAGCGCACCATTAAACGAGATAGCCAACACCGAACTTGGCAGTTGAAAGGCTGGCACCATTTTTTTTATATGGCGCACCACGAAATTGACGAGCGAACCTTTCGCAAACCCCATCATGTCGCCCATGGCGGCAACAATCACATGTTTCACATCGGTTTTCGAAATGACTTGCTCAAGCGTCGTGGCGAAATTTTCTAAAATCACAATCGCTTTAGCACCCGAATCCTTTAGCTGATGCTCTAGCTCACGAGGGGTGTACAAGGGATTGACATTCACTACTACAAAGCCTGCGCGTAAAACCGCAGCAATGGCTACTGGGTACTGCAACACATTCGGCATCATCAACGCAACACGATCACCTTTTTTCAAACCCTTTGATTGCAAATAGGCTGCTAAGGCTTTAGACGTGTCATCAACTTCACCAAAGCGAATCGATTTATCCATACATACGTAAGCCTTGCGGTGACGGTACTTCGCAAAAGCCTCTTCGATTAATTGGGCAATCGAGCTGTATTGGGTGTAGTCAACCTCGTGCGGTACGCCGACCGGGTAATTTTTGAGCCAAAAACGCTCCATGCATGTCTCCTAATACTTATATTCAAAACAACTTATAGTGAAATGATAATAACGTTATTTAAGGGGGTTTAATTGGACTTAACTGGCTCAACTATGCCCAGCAACTTATTACGTTCGGCACGGTCTTTTTCCGAAAGTAACTTTGCGGCCATATAGAACTTACCCAAATCGTTGCCTTCTTTCTTCAGTAACTCTCGAAAACCCGGCACTCCATCGGTATACGTGGCAACTGAGGCTAGGTGGGCATTGGTTAGTTTCTGCGAAAACCATCTGTCATAACCTGGGTAGCCACCCCATTGGCGTTTGAGCGCTTGATAATCATCTTGCAGGTTTTGGAAAACCGCTAATTTACCAGCTCGTTTAACTTCGTTCGAGTCATCGGTTTTGGCATACACGGCTTCGAGCGCCACTCTTTGCCTTTTTAGCAGCGCCACAAAATCTAGCTTCCGTTGCGAAAACTCCGTGTAAGAAGCCAGCATCTTCTCGCGCTTTTGCGGATCAGCGGCCGAGGGTGGCATTGCGGCCAACCAGCGCTGCAAACCCAGCTCTTCAATTGCCGTGGCAAATGATTCATTAAAGGTTGAATCATTCTTCACATACAGTACTTGATGCCCAAGCTCATGAAAAATTAATCTAGCTAATTCACCATCGGGGTAGTTGATGAAAGTGTTCAACACCGGGTCATCAAACCAACCCAGAGTCGAGTAGGCAGGAATGCCTGCGACATACGCTTCAAGGCCTTCTTCCCTTAGCGCAGTCGCATAGGCTTGCGCATCACCTTCAGCGTAAAACCCTTTATAAGAAACACAACCAGCTACAGGAAAGCACCAAGTTTTAAGCTTCATCGAAAGCTCTTCGGTGGCAAATACATTCCACACCACCGAGGGGCGCTTTAAATCGGCATACTTCGTATAGCTTTTGTTATCGGGCAAGGCGAGCTGAGAGCTGGCAAATTGCCGAATCTGAGTCACCAGCCGAAGCTTTTCTTTCAAGGTTTCTGGTGTGCTCGCATCATCTAGCCATTGGCTGATTGGTTTAGCGGCATTCATCACGGCCAAGTGGCCAGTGACGGACTGCCAGTAATAGCCTATGGTTGACTGGCTAGAACATCCAGCAAGAAACATCGTGGCAGCAGCAAAAGCGATTCGCATCATAAGGAGGCTTCCACCTGAACCAAGCAATCATAAAACGTCGGGCCACGCCCCATATCTGTCAAACCTTGCCCAGTAAGCGTGTTAATACTCTTTTGTTCGAACGATAGCTTGTGCCACCAAACGCCCCAGCCCAACACCACACCCGAACGCACCCTATCGCTGATATTGGCACGAAGCAACATCGAACCGCGATCATTGAAAACTCTCACAAGCGAAGCTTGGGCAATGCCTCTAGCCTGCGCATCAATCGGGTGTATTTCGATTCGCGGCTCTTTCTCAATGGCCCGCAATGAAGCGACATTCACAAAGGTCGAGTTCATAAAATTTCTTGCGGGTGGTGAGATGATCTGTAGCGGATACTTCTTTGCCAACTCTGGGGAAGACTCTACAGATTCGTATGGCGGTAGAAAATTCGGTAACGGGTCTTCGCCCGCATCCTTTAAGCGCTGACTGTAGAACTCGCACTTGCCCGATGGGGTGGGGAAGTTACCTTCGGCATAGGGTGCGTCGGCAATTTTTAACTTCGCCCAACCATCCTTTTTTAAGCTCGTCATATCGACGCCACTCAAACGTTCATCTTCCCAGTTCATGGCGTCTTGCGCTATTTGCTCATCACTGGCTTTCAGCGCGTCGGCATCGAACCCACAAGCTGCTGCTAACAAACGAAATACCTCACTATTCGATTTCGATTGACCCAATGGTGCGATGGCAGGGGTATTTAACATGAGATACCGATGGCCATAGGTTTTATGCAAATCGAAATGTTCTAACTGTGTTGTAGCAGGCAAGAGATAATCGGCATAGTCAGCAGTGTCCGTTTGAAAATGTTCCAACACTACCGTGAACAAATCTTCTCTGGCAAAACCTTTTTTTACCTTACCACTATCAGGTGCAACCGCTACTGGGTTAGAGTTGTACACCACGACGGCTTCTATCGCTGGATCAGCCTCCAACAGAGCATCGCCAATCGTTGACATATTGATGACCCTCGGCATGGCCGGATAAGTTGGCACCAAGTCCGGACGTATCAGCCGCGCGGCGGTTTCTGGATGATGACCACTTGCCGACAGTAGCGCA
>JAYWIG010000292.1:0-8321 GCA_043789035.1 Betaproteobacteria bacterium | reverse complement strand
AGAGTTATTCCCTGATGCGCAAGTCACTATCGGGCCTGTGATTGAAAATGGGTTTTTCTACGATTTCTCTTACAAACGGCCGTTTACACCTGAAGACCTGTTGGCCATTGAACAAAAAATGGCTGAGCTTGCAAAGAAAGATGAAAAAGTAATTCGCGAAGAATGGAATCGTGACGAAGCAGTCGCATTTTTCCTCTCGCAAGGCGAAAAGTACAAAGCCGAAATCATTTCTAGTATCCCCGCTGATCAAAAAATCTCTTTGTATCGGGAAGGCAACTTCATCGACTTGTGCCGTGGCCCGCATGTGCCATCGACTGGCAAGTTAAAGGTTTTCAAATTGATGAAAGTTGCGGGCGCTTATTGGCGTGGCGACTCGAAAAACGAAATGCTTCAACGCATTTACGGCACAGCTTGGGCAAAGAAAGAAGAGCAGGACGCTCACCTGCATATGCTTGAAGAAGCCGAAAAGCGCGACCATCGGAAATTGGGCCGCGAGCTAGACCTTTTTCATATGCAAGACAATGCCCCTGGGATGGTGTTCTGGCACCCTAAGGGCTGGACGCTTTGGCAGCAAGTTGAGCAGTACATGCGCTCTGTTTACCAAAACAACGGTTACCAAGAAATAAAGTGTCCACAAATTCTTGATCGTAGTTTGTGGGAGCGCTCGGGCCATTGGGAGAACTACAAAGAAGGTATGTTCACGACCGAAAGCGAAAAGCGCGAATTTGCAATCAAGCCAATGAATTGCCCCGGCCATATTCAGGTATTTAATTCAGGTTTACGCAGCTACAAAGATTTACCAGTTCGTTTTGGTGAGTTTGGTGCTTGCCATCGAAATGAATCATCAGGTTCCTTGCACGGCATCATGCGCGTACGTGGATTTGTGCAAGATGATGGCCATGTGTTTTGTACCGAAGAGCAAATTCAAGCAGAGTGCTTAGCTCATACTCGCTTGCTGCAAAAAGTTTATAAAGACTTTGGCTTCACCGACGTTATTTACAAGCTTTCAACCCGGCCAGCAATGCGGATTGGCTCTGAGGAAAGCTGGGATCTGGCTGAAAAGGCACTGGCGGACGCCTTAAACGGTGCCGGCGTACAGTGGGAAGAGCTTAAAGGTGAGGGCGCGTTTTATGGTCCTAAGATCGAGTATTCGTTGAAGGATTCGCTTGGACGAGTTTGGCAATGCGGCACTATTCAGGTCGATCCAAACATGCCATCTCGCTTAGGTGCCGAGTATGTAACCGATACAAGTGGCCGCAAAACTCCGATCATGTTGCATCGCGCAATAGTTGGCTCTTTGGAGCGCTTTATCGGTATTTTGATTGAAAACCATGCCGGTGCATTGCCTGCGTGGCTGTCGCCAGACCAAGTTGTAGTGATGTGTATTACCGACATCCAGGCTGAATATGCATCAAACGTGGCACAAACCCTGAAAAAACAAGGGTTTAGAGTAAAAACCGATTTGCGAAATGAGAAGATCAACTATAAAATCCGAGAGAACAGCCTCCAGAAGGTTCCGTATTTGCTCATTTGTGGCGAAAAAGAACGCGAGGCTGGCACGGTTGCCGTGCGCGCCCGCGGAGGTCTCGATCTCGGCGTGATGAGCGTAGAAGCGTTTGTTGATCGGCTGCAAAGCGATGTCTCTAGTAAAGCCTAGTCATATACGCAAATGCGAGAGCCCACTCCATCGACGATCCCACACTCTGAAGATATGCTAGCCAACAGCGCTGGTATGACTTCGCATTGATACGGCTTTGATTATGATTTTTTGGAGATAAAAGCATCGCTACAGAACGTTCGCAACGCATTAACGGAGAAATTTCAGCTCCTGAACTGCGGCTCATAGGTGTCGATAACGAGCAGTTAGGCATTGTCAGTTTTAGAGACGCAATGCGCATGGCTGAAGAAGCCGATGTCGACTTGGTTGAAATTGCCCCCACGGCAGAGCCCCCAGTGGCTAGGCTGATGGACTTTGGTAAATTCAAGTACGCAGAGCAAAAGCGTTTGCATGAAGCGAAGCTGAAGCAAAAGGTTATTCAGGTAAAGGAAGTAAAATTCCGTCCTGGCACGGATGAAGGCGATTACCAGGTAAAGCTGCGTAACCTCATTCGCTTCTTGGAAGATGGCGATAAGGCAAAGGTAACTTTGCGTTTTCGGGGCCGTGAAATGGCTCACCAAGAGTTTGGTATGCGTTTGTTAGAGCGTGTGCGTGGTGATTTAGACGCACTTGCTCAAGTGGAGGCATTCCCTAAGATGGAAGGCCGCCAGATGATTATGGTGTTGTCACCTAAGAAGAAAAAGTAATTCTTCTGAAGTATAAGTTTTTCGAGAACTCTCGGCAGGTAATAAAGAAAAGACCGTTACGGTTTTTCACCTGAACTGAGGTTCGTAGTTAGTAGAGAGAGAGGGCCTCATGCCCAAGATGAAGACTAAAAAAAGCGCGGCCAAGCGGTTCCGCGTGCGTGCTGGCGGTACCGTCAAACGCGGACAGGCGTTTAAACGCCACATCCTTACCAAGAAAACCACCAAGAACAAGCGTCAGCTTCGCGGTACAACTGGAGTGCATGAAACAAACATGGCTTCAGTTCGGGCCATGATGCCGTACGCGGGTTAATGCCCTCAACCAACAATACTTCAAGCAAAGGAAAATAAATGCCTAGAGTTAAACGTGGTGTGACGGCTTCAGCCCGCCACAAGAAGATTTTAAAATTAGCCAAAGGTTATCGCGGTCGCCGTGGTAATGTTTACCGTATCGCTGTTCAGGCTGTTGCCCGTGCTGGCCAATACGCTTATCGCGATCGTCGCAACAAAAAGCGCGTCTTCCGTGCACTTTGGATTACCCGCATAAACGCAGCAGTTCGCTCGCTTGGCATGACTTACAGTGTATTCATTAATGGCTTGCATAAGTCAGGCATTGCAATGGATCGCAAAGTCTTGTCTGATATGGCCGTAAATGACAAAGCAGGCTTTGCTGCCGTTGTAGCCCAAGTGAAAGCTGCTCTGGCTTAAACGCAAAGTAGTTCCACATACGAGGGCTAATGCTTCAAAGGCATTGGCCCTTTGTTTTTTTTAGAAACTTATTGAACTCATCACTATGACTACTGATTTGTCTGTAAACGGTTTAGTTGAAGCTGCCGCCCAAGATTTTGCTCAAGCTCAAGACGCGGCAAGTTTAGCTAACGCCAAGGCCAAGTACCTCGGCAAAGAGGGGCGCCTCACTGAGCTGCTCAAGCAGCTTGGCAAAATGCCGCCGGCAGAAAAAGCCGTTGCAGGCAAATCTCTAAACGTCACTAAGCAAGCCATCGAAGGTTTGCTCAAAGCCCGTGAAGATGCGATGTTAGTAGCTGAGTTGAATAAAAAGCTCACCGCTGAAGCGATTGATGTGACACTACCTGGTAGAGGCCTATCGACTGGTGGCCTACACCCGGTAACCCTTACGATCGAACGCATCGAGGCGATTTTCCGCTCTATCGGTTTTGATGTTGCTGATGGCCCAGAGATCGAAGAAGATTTCTTTAATTTCACGGCTCTTAATACGCCGCCAGATCATCCTGCGCGCTCTATGCATGACACCTTTTATGTTGAAGGTAAAGATCAGCACGGTAAAGATTTGTTGCTGCGTACACATACTAGCCCAATGCAAATTCGCTATGCGCGTATGCACAAACCGCCTATTAAAGTTATTGCGCCAGGTAAAACTTATCGAGTTGATTCTGACGCCACGCATTCACCAATGTTTCATCAATTCGAAGGCATGTGGATTGATGAAGATATTAGCTTTACTGATTTAAAAAATGTCTTCACGGAGTTCTTACGTCGCTTCTTTGAGCGTGACGATATTGACACTCGCTTTAGGCCATCATACTTTCCATTCACAGAACCAAGCGCTGAGGTCGATATGCGCTTTGCAACTGGCCCCTTAGCTGGGCGTTGGTTAGAGGTTGCGGGCGCCGGTCAGGTGCATCCAGATGTGGTTCGTAATATTGGCTTAGACCCTGAAAAGTATATTGGTTTCGCTTTTGGTTCTGGCGTTGAACGCTTAGCGATGCTGCGCTATAACGTAGGCGATTTGCGTATGTTCTACGAAAACGATTTGCGTTTTCTTTCCCAGTTCGCTTAAAAGAGTTTGAATCATGCAATTTTCTGAAAACTGGTTACGCAGTTATGTAAACCCGAAATGGACTAGCGAAAAGCTTTCCGAAGAACTGACCATGGCAGGCTTAGAAGTCGAGGAGTCTCGACCTGCTGCGCCTGCATTTACCAAGGTCGTGGTAGCCGAAGTTAAAACAGTGACTCGTCATCCCAATGCGGATAAGCTCAACATTTGTGAGGTCGATGCTGGTGAGGGTAGTCTGCGTCAGATCGTTTGTGGTGCGCCAAACGTTGCGCCGGGCGTGAGAGTACCTTGCGCCTTGCCCGGGGCAGTGTTGCCAGGTGATTTCGAAATTAAACCCATGAAGATGCGCGGCGTCGAGAGCGCTGGCATGCTTTGTTCTGCGAGCGAACTAAAGATATCCGAAGAGTCATCGGGCTTAATGCTTCTTGCTTCGGATGCACCTATTGGGCATGACATTCGAGAGTATTTAGCCCTTGATGATCAAATATTCACGATCAAGCTGACGCCTAATCGCCCCGACTGCCTTGGTGTGCTGGGGATCGCCCGCGAAGTGGCTGCACTTTCCGGCGAAATTCTTTCTACAAAGCCCATCATTGCTGTGGCAGTGACAATTCCAGATGTTTTGTCCATTGATGTGCAAGCGCCTGATCTGTGTGGTCGCTTTGCTGGGCGAATCATCAAAGGTGTGAATGCAAAGGCAAAAACGCCAGACTGGATGCGCCAGCGATTAGAAAGTGCGGGGCAACGTAGCATTTCCGCCTTGGTGGATATTTCGAACTATGCCATGCTGGAGTTGTCACGTCCGTCACACGTATTTGATTTGAATAAAATATCTGGGGGATTAACTGTCCGTTGGGCAAAGAATACAGAATCTCTAAAGCTTTTAAACGGCAATACCGTTAAGCTCGATGAATCCGTTGGCGTGATCGCTGATTCTCATCAAGTTGAGAGTTTGGCCGGTATCATGGGGGGCGACAGTACAGCCGTTGATTTAGAAACCCAGAATATCTTTTTGGAAACCGCGTTTTGGTGGCCCAAAGCAATTGCCGGTCGAGCAAGGCGTTTTAATTTCTCTACCGACGCTGGCCATCGATTTGAGCGAGGCGTTGACGCAGAAACTACTGTTGAGCATCTCGAATACATCACCGGTTTAATCCTTGAAATATGCGGTGGCGGTGCAGGCCCAGTCGTAGACATCATCAAAGCGATGCCGGAGCGCAGGCCTGTGACAATGCGGATTGCAAGAGCGCAAAAAGTCATCGGTGCTGCGATTACTGCAGCTGAAATGGCAACGTCATTTTCACGCCTTGGGTTCGAATTTTCTCAAACTGCAGAGAGCTTTACAGTTATTCCGCCTTCCTATCGCTTCGATTTAAACATTGAAGAGGATTTCATAGAAGAGGTCGTTCGGCTATGGGGCTTTAACAACCTTCCGCAGAGGCCGCCGGTAGCTTCGGCAGTTTTTCAATACGCACCAGAAGCGCTGACGCCTATTGGGCGCCTCAAAAGAACTATCGTTGTTAGGGATTACCAAGAGGTTGTTAATTTCAGTTTCGTTGCCAAGGAACTGAATCAGCACCTTTCCAAAAGCGCTGATGATGCCAAACAAACCATTGCACTTCAAAACCCAATCGCCGCTCATTTAGATGTGATGCGTTCAAATCTCTGGCCAAGCTTGATTGGTAATTTGCAATCGAACCTGAATCGCAAAGCTTCCAGAATTCGCATTTTTGAAGTAGGCAGAGTATTTCAACGTGACCAGTCGGCACATGCGGCTGAGTTAGCCGTTCAGGGAGTGTCGCAACCCATGAGAGTCGCATTACTTTGCTATGGAACGCAGGCTCCTGAACAATGGGGCATCAAGGCTCGCTTAATTGATTTTTTCGATATCAAGGCCGATGTTGAAGCGCTGCTTGGCAGGAACGCATCTAAAGTGAGCTTCGTAGCAAGCTCATTGAATGAAGCCCTCCATCCCGGGCGCGCTGCACAAATCCTGTTCAAGAAGACAATCCACCTTGGTTGGATTGGAGAAATGCACCCGAGAGTACAGGCTGATTTAGGGCTCTCTGCCCCTGTGTTGCTGGCTGAACTAGACCTTGATTTGTTGTTGGCTGGCGACATCCCGAGCTATTCGAATTTATCGAATATGCCTGTGGTTGAACGCGATCTCGCTCTACTCGTAGCTTCAGAATTACCGTCTGCAACCTTAGTTGAACAAATTCAGGGACTTTTAGCGGATATCTCTGGTTCTAGTGTCGTTAAAAACATCACCCTGTTTGATGAATATCGCGGTAAGGGCCTGGAAAATAAGGAAAAAAGTCTTGCAATACGCTTGTCGATGCAAGATACTGACGCAACCCTAAATGATTCGCAGGTAAGTCATATTCTTGATGAATTGATCGAAAAGTTAAAAATTTCAGGTATTGCAAAGCTTCGCTTGTAATGTCGAAGTTAGCGAATAAAAAAGAAAAGGTTCCTAGGTTTCATGGATCACGCCGTTAACGATCCCTCGGTCTCAAATCGGTCTTTGGTTGCTCAAGCTTCCGAATATTCGAGAGAAGAGTCATTTGACACTGGCATTACGCTCACAAAAGCGGAAATGGCAGAGCTATTGTTCGAGCGCGTAGGGTTGAATAAACGCGAAGCGAAAGACATGGTTGAGACGTTTTTCGACGAAATCATTGACGCGCTTAGCCAAGGTAAGTCAGTCAAACTTTCTGGTTTTGGCAATTTTCAGCTGCGGGATAAGCCGCAACGCCCTGGGCGCAACCCAAAAACGGGCGAAGCTATACCGATTTCTGCACGTAGAGTGGTTACTTTTCACGCTAGCCAGAAACTAAAAGAACAAATCGACTCGGGCCTTAATTAGTACTGATTATGGTCACTAGTACAACCGATATTGATGCGGATGATGATCGTTCAACCTTTGTTAAAGGTCCGCTTCCGCCAATTCCAGCTAAACGATACTTTACCATTGGTGAAGTCAGCGAGCTGTGCGGCGTAAAGCCACACGTTCTGCGTTACTGGGAGCAGGAGTTCACGCAATTGCGACCGATGAAACGGCGTGGCAACCGTCGTTATTACCAACATCATGAGGTGTTACTGGTTCGTCGTATAAGAGAGCTTCTATACGAGCAAGGTTTTACGATTAGCGGTGCCCGAAATCGTTTGGGTGAAGCCGTTCAACAGAGCGGCAAAGCTAAAACCACTCCTGGTCAGGCTAGGATAGCTGTCGAGGAAATGCTTGAGTTTAGTTCTGCTGATGTGTATGAGTCGCGGAAAGATTTGCTAAAGGCTCTAGAGCTATTACGTGAGTAGGTTTCAACAAGCAAGCGGTATAATTGAAGAGATCGGGGCGTAGCGCAGCCTGGTAGCGCACTTGCATGGGGTGCAAGGGGTCGTGAGTTCGAATCCCACCGTCCCGACCAACAATACAGAACCCACATCTTTCGCGAGGTGTGGGTTTTTTGTTTTTGATTCGAAAACCTTGGCCATGTAAGGGTTAATCCCGTCATAATTACTCAAAGCTATTGCGTTTAACATTTCGCTTAACAATCTAAAATTTTCTGGACATAGGCCCCATGAGAGAAGTACTCCCACTGCTGAACAAGAGTGTTAAGTTTCCAGCAATCCGCAGGCGTGGCATTAGCACCCTGCAAGTTAATCTTGGCTATCTTTGTAATCAGTCCTGTGTTCACTGCCACGTAAATGCCGGTCCTAATCGCACAGAAATGATGACTGCGGAAGTCATCTCGAACATCGAAGCCTTGATAGACACGGGACGCATCAAGTTACTCGATTTAACCGGTGGAGCGCCAGAACTTAGCCCGCACTTTAGGCGTATCGTGCAATATGCAAGAGCGCGCAACGTTGAGGTGATAGATCGTTGTAACCTGACTGTTCTTTTCGAGCCGGGCCAAGAAACCTTAGCCGAATTTTTGGCTGAACAACGAGTAAAAGTAACCGCTTCTTTGCCCTGCTATCTAGAAGATAACGTCGACAAGCAGCGAGGAGACGGCGTTTTTCAAAAAAGCATTGAAGGTATCCGAAAACTTAATCAACTTGGGTTCGGTATTGACGGTTCCGGCCTTTCTCTAGATCTGGTTTACAACCCTCAAGGGCCTTCATTGCCGCCGCCTCAACAAGCCCTTGAAGCGGATTACAAGCGAGAGCTAGGTGCTAGGTACGGCATTTCGTTTAGCCA
>JAYWIG010000291.1:0-8331 GCA_043789035.1 Betaproteobacteria bacterium | reverse complement strand
ACACGGTTGAAGCTATGTACTGAGTTTTCACGCGCTTCAATTCTTGCTCACTAACACCTTCTTTCGCGATTTTTCGCACTTCTGCCAATACTGCTGCTTCTACCTCTTGGGTTGTCTTACCCGCGGCAGGCGTGCCATCCAAAATAAATAATGACGGGCCGCGCGATGTCATGTCGTACCCTGCGCCAGCCCGATTAGCCACACGTGATCCTCGAACGATATTTTTCGTAAAGCGCCCATTCTCATCTAAATCGAGTACCGCAGAAAGTATTTCGAGCGCGTAAGCCTCGCGATCCTTTTCGACATCAATCAGCTTTGGCACTTTGTACCCCATCACCAGATAGGCATTTTCAGCCGGTGCTTTCACGAATCCACGTTTTTCGCCACGCTGCTCAGGTTCGATTTGAGGTTTACGCGTTGGCACAGGCTTGGAAATATTTTTGCCATAAGTCAGTTCGGCCAAACGAATGACTTCTTGCGCATCAACATCGCCAGCAACAATCAATATGGCGTTCGACGGTGTGTACCAAGCGTTATACCAATCGCGAGCATCCTCAAAAGTCATTGCTTCCAAATCATTCATCCAACCCACTATCGGTGCTCGATAGGGGTGTGCCGTGTAAGCAGTGGCCAGTAATTGTTCGTACACTAAAGAGGTAGCCTGATCTTCGGTGCGCAACCTGCGCTCCTCCATTACTACTTTAATTTCTTTCTCAAACTCTTCTTTCGACAGCACCAGATTGCTCATGCGATCGGCCTCTAGAGCCATCACCTCGGCGAGCCGTTCTTTCGGAATTTGTTGAAAATAACCCGTGTAATCTTTTGAGGTGAAGGCGTTTTCACGTCCACCCATCGCCGCGACGCGCTTGGAAAACTCACCGGTAGGTATGGTCTTGGTACCCTTGAACATCATATGTTCAAGCACGTGAGCAACACCTGTTTTGCCATTTACCTCGTCAATTGAACCCGCTTTGTACCAAACCATGTGGGCAACCGTTGGGGCTCGTTTGTCTTCGGCAACCAATATCTTCAGGCCATTGGCTAAAGTATGTTCGACGACTTTTGCCGACGTGGTTTGAGCTGAGGTCAGTGTCGTCAGGCTAAAAAGTAGCATGCCAAAGGCAGACTTAAGGCGGATCGAAAAACTGCGAGTATGTGTATGAGGCATAACTTCTTGTAGGGCTAAAATAAGGCTTAGTGTAACGTGCACAGGTTGCGAGAGGCCTATAAAGCCCACATTTGAGCCCATAATTAAGCCCATAAATTTAAGACTCTCAACCTCTCTTCCAAACTTTTTAAGCAAGCTGCCATCTATGTTCGGGTTTCTTCGTCGAAACAAAACTGCCCCGCCTGACAAACCACCGGTTGAGCAAATAGCATCGACTGCTACAGTGGCTGTAGTACCGGAAGTCACAGCAGCGCCCAAGCGCGCTGGTTGGATGGCAAAGCTCAAAGGCGGCCTAAGCAAAACCAGTAGCAACATTACCGGAATTTTTAGCCGCGCGAAAATCGATGACCAGCTTTTAGAAGAGTTGGAAGACGCGCTACTGCTGAGCGACGCGGGTTACGAGGCGACCACAGCTCTTTTGTTAGAACTCAAAGCACAAGTTAAAGCGCAGAAAGCGCAAACCCCTGATGAGGTACGTGTTTTACTGCGAAAAATAGTCTGTTCAACGCTCAAGCCCTTCGAAGCGCCCATGGATATCGACAGGGCCTCACCGCTAGTGATGATGATCGCCGGGGTGAACGGTGCAGGCAAAACAACGTCAATTGGCAAACTCACCAAGCACCTTCAAAGCCATCAAAAATCCGTACTTTTGGCTGCTGGCGATACCTTTCGAGCAGCCGCACGTGAACAACTAGCGCAATGGGGCGAGCGAAATAACGTACAAGTGATCGCCCAAGACGGCGGCGACCCAGCTGCAGTCGCTTTTGATGCTGTAAGTGCCGGTATTGCACGCAAAATTGACGTGGTGATGATCGACACGGCTGGCCGACTGCCGACGCAAATGCATCTGATGGGAGAGCTCAAAAAGATTCGCAGAGTGCTTGGTAAAGCAACTCCTGCGGGTGCCCCAGAGCAGTTCCCCCACGAACGCCTTTTAGTGCTCGATGGCAACACTGGTCAAAACATGCTGGCCCAAGTCAAAGCCTTCCACGAATCGATTGATTTAACCGGTTTAATCGTTACCAAACTCGATGGAACTGCGAAAGGGGGCGCTTTGCTTGCGCTAGCACACCTAAATCGCGCCAAGCCAATACCTGTGTATTTTATTGGCGTTGGTGAAGGGGTTGACGATTTGGAATCGTTTAGCGCCGAGGAATTCGCACAAGCTTTGATCTAACCCTTACAAAATATTCGATAAACGCATTTCTGAGGCTGACACACGGTGTCATTTTTGCGAAATACGTTACAGGTAAGGTAAATGTTTAGTTTTAACATCATTAGTAAGTATCCAGTCAGCTAAAGAGCTACTTTCTAACGAAGAGAATTACCCATGACACCACTTATTTCCCGACGCAAGTTTGTTCAGTTTGGTGTAACCGTGCCGGTAGTGGCCGGAGGCCTAGCAGCCTGCGGTGATGACACATCATCACCAACTGCGACAGTGCTATGGAATGAAGTTTACCTAGAAGCAGTCCGAAAAGGCACATTAGGCCCACCAATGGTAGCGCGTGGCGCTGCCTTAATGTACACCGCAATGTACGACGCTTGGGCACCCTATGACACCAAGGCCGTTGCCACTATCCCTGGAGCGATTGAACGCGTTCCGGCTTCCTTACAAAACTCTGTTTCTGCGGAAACGTCGATTGCGTATGCAGCATATGCAGCTCTAGTTGAACTTTTTCCTGCGCAAAAAGCAACTTTTGATGAAGCCATGAAGGGTTTTGGCTATGACCCTTCCAACACCAGCACGTTAGATCAATCAGCGGCGGGCTTTGGCAATGCGGCTGCAAAAAACGTGATTGCTTTCTATCGCACCGACGGTTCGAATTCACAAGGCGACTTAACTCCCGCAAACCCTGTACCTTATGCGGATTACACTGGGTATGTGCCAAAGAATACCGCGACCAACCAGCTCGACCCTGAGTCTTGGCAACCATTGACATTCTCTAACGGAAAAACACCCGGCTTCATGGCTCCACATTGGGGGAAAGTAAGACCGTTTGCAGTAGCCAATGGCGCAGCGTTGCGTCCTTCGATTGCGCTGCCGAAATTCGGCACCAAAGCTTATCAAGATCAAGTAGACCAAATTTTACAAATCACCGCCAACCTGACGGACGAGCAACTTGCTATTGCCGACTTTTGGGCGGACGGGCCAACTTCAGAGACTCCACCGGGTACTTGGTGCATGATTGCGGGCGTCATGTCGCGTAAATATGGCTACACTCTAGGGCAGGATATCAAGATGTTCTTCGCCCTGGGCAACGCCTTAAAAGACGCTGGCATCTGCTGCTGGGAAACGAAGGTTAATTTCGATAGTGCTCGGCCTGTAACGGCGATTCGCGCGATGTATGCGGGCAAACAAATTACTGGCTACTTGGGCAAGGGTTTGGGCTTTGGCTTAATGGCCGGTGAAAAATGGAACCCAGCACAGCCAAGTACCTTCATTTCCCCACCGTTCGCTGAGTTTACGTCAGGTCACAGTACATTTTCCTCAGCAGCCGCCGAGGTATTAAAGCAGTTTACCGGTAGCGACGACTACGGCGATTCATACCTCATCGAACCGGGCAAGGTTGGGTTTGACCCGGCTTACCCGAAAACTCCAATTCGGTTGTCGTGGGCCACGTTCACTGATGCGGCAAATCAAGCGGGCGCATCGCGCCTGTATGGTGGCATTCACTTTTCCAACGGAAATGAGTTTGGAAAAACAATGGGGCGCATCGTTGGTAGAGATACCTTTACCAAAGCCTCGGCTTACTTTGAAGGCACTCGACCGTAAAAGTTGCTATTGCGCGTCTGGCTGCTTGCTCGGTTGCGCAATATCAAATGCGGGGATCTGCATGACATGGTTAAACACACTCAGCGTCTTTGGGAATTGATGCATATCAACCTCAAAGCGCTTTGCGTTGAACACCTGCGGCACCAAGCAAATATCGGCCATCGTCACCGCGCTGCCATAGGAAAATTCGCCGGTTTGCCATTCCTCTAATTGCCGCTCATACGCGCTCAAACCCTCTACACACCAGTGGCGATACCAGGTGTCGATAGTCGCTTGGTCTTGATGCAATTCAGACTTCAAGTACTTCAAAATTCGCAAATTGTTGATCGGATGAATATCGCATGCTATGAGTTGCGACAATGACCGAACACGCGCCTTGTGCAACGGCTCTTTGGGTAGCAAAGCAGGCTCGGGATGGGTTTCATCGATGTACTCAATAATCGCCATCGACTGGCTCAAACGCTCACCATCATCAATCAAGGTAGGCACTAAATTTTGGGGGTTAATTTGGCGATAGGCATCGCTTTTTTGCTGTCCTTCGGGCAACCAAACCACTTGCGGCTCATAGGCAATACCTTTGAGGTTTAGGGCTATGCGAACGCGAAACGCGGCAGAACTACGAAAGTAGGTATAGAGCTTCATGGAAATGTATTGATAGGGTTACTCGCCTTCCAACTCGCGCCACAAATGCAGCGCAAGTTGAATAGGTCGATCAGAAAAACTAAATAGAACCGCACCTTGAGATGAACTCAAACGATACTTTGCCCAGGAAGGCACAACGAAGGTATCTTTCGCGATAAAGCTAAAACTCTTGCTATCAACGCCCTCAATCTCAATACGCCCCTCACCCTCCACCACATGAAAGACGCTGGCATCGGTCGACCGATAAGGTGCGCCCGAGAAACCTTTTGGCAAGTGCTGCAAAAACGTTCCCATCGTCGGAATTGGTGCACCACCGGTGGCAGGGTTTATATACTGCATCTTCACGCCATGGCAGCGATGAATACTTTGCGCACCATGGCTAGCCAAGGTCATCAACGCGCCCTTAGACTGATCATAGGGGTAACAAAAAATCGGCGACACCCCGTCTTTAGGCTCGTACCCCATCGGCAGCATGTTGCTACCGAATTTGGCCATCGCATGTCCTTCCGGTCGACTTACGCCTTGTACGTCTTCATGTAGATTCTCTCGAAACTGAGCGCCCAACATTTTCACAACATTGACATCTAAACCATCAAGCCACACCACCGGGCTATCGCCGGGGTTGCCATGATCATGCCAAGTCCATTTCGGGGTAATGATGAAATCACCGGGGCGCATCGTCACTCGCTCCCCATCCACCGCTGTGTAGGCACCCTCTCCGTCAACCACGAAACGCAATGCCGATTGGGTGTGGCGGTGAGCTGGGGCTACTTCACCGGGCCGGATCAGCTGCATGCCGGCATACATCGTGTTGGTGCAGGTGTGCTGCCCTGCCAGACCGGGGTTTTCTAAAACCAACACCCTTCGTTCGGCTTCTTTCGCCGTAATCAGCTCGCCAGATTCGGTCAAGAAAGGTGCGATGTCAGCCCAGCGCCAAATAGCCGACTGAACATCAGTATGTGGCGTGGTAGGAACTAAGTTAGCAAGCACTTCCCATAGAGGCTTCATATTTAGTCGTTCTAAGCGCTCGTAGTAATCGGCGCGTGCTTGCTGTTGTGCTGTTTCGGCAGATACTTTAGCGTCCATGAATGTCTCCAACCGAGGCTATTTGCCTCGTAAATTTGAATGGTTCGTTAATGTAACAGTTTGAAAGGCACATCGAAATAGCGACTTTTGGTTACCCGATTAGTTACTAATAGTTACCGTTTATCCACTTGTTTAACAAAGGCTATTAGCACTCTAGGCCAAAGAGTGCTAAATTTTAGTTGCAGTGCAGTAATTTATTGAAATGCACCCAGAAAGGTTAGTTATATGTCGTCCATGGCTTTGAGCATTGCCCAAAACTCACAATCCAATTTGCCGTCGATTTCCCTGCCACCGCTCGGAAACATTGATGCTTACATCTCGGCTGTTAATCGTATTCCTCTCCTCACACCAGAACGTGAGACGGAGCTTGGCACCCGCCTGCAAAAAGACGGTGATGTCACGGCTGCCCGCGAAATGGTTATGTCGCACCTACGCTTAGTCGTATCGGTGGCACGTGGCTATCTTGGGTACGGGCTTCCACATGCTGATTTAATCCAAGAAGGCAACATCGGCTTGATGAAGGCAGTAAAGCGCTTCGACCCTGAGCGTGGCGTGCGCCTTGTATCGTTTGCGATGCACTGGATTAAGGCTGAAATTCACGAATACATTTTGAAGAACTGGCGCTTGGTAAAAGTTGCCACCACTAAAGCCCAGCGTAAGTTGTTCTTTAACCTACGCTCTGAAAAAGGCAATGCCCATACGCTCACGACCAAAGCCATTGAAGAAATGGCGCTCAAGCTGAACGTTAAAAAATCCGACGTGGTTGAGATGGAAACCCGTTTAGGTGGCGGCGACATTATGTTGGAATCGCAAACCGACGACGGCGAAGAATCTTTCGCGCCTATCGCCTATTTGAAAGCCAGCAATGCCGAACCGACCGAAGTGCTTGAAGCGCGTGAGACTGACAAGTTGCACAGTGCAGGCCTAACCAAGGCACTCGAAGCGCTTGATCCGCGTGCCCGTCGCATCATCGAAACCCGGTGGTTAAAAGACGAAGACGAAGGCGGCTCAAGCACGTTGCATGAGTTGGCCAGTGAGTTCGGCGTGTCGGCTGAACGTATCCGTCAAATCGAAGTTCAAGCTTTGAAGAAAATGAAGGGCGCACTCGCGCAGTTCGCCTAAATTCTCTGCTTAGGTTCCTTATCTGATTAAATGCTGGCTTAGTTCCATTTAAGCCAGCATGACTATCAGACTCACCGACATCGCACTTCCCCTAGACCACGACGACCTTGCACTAAAAGAGGCCGTTGCCAAAGCACTGTCAATTGCGCACGAAGATATTGTCAATATTGCGGTTTTTCGGCGCGGCTTCGATGCGCGTAAGAAAACAAACATTTACTTTATCTACTCGGTAGATGTCGACGTACGAAACGAATCGGCAGTACTCGAAAGCGTGCAACTGGCCGCCTCGCAGCTACCCGTTACGGCCAAGCGCACCGTCAGCCCAACGCCCGATACCGAATACAAATTTGTTTGCCAAGCACCCGATAAAGAATTCATTCGCCCGGTTGTGATTGGCACAGGCCCCTGCGGCTTATTCGCTGCACTGACGCTGGCGCAAATGGGCTTTAAACCAATCATCTTAGAGCGCGGAAAAATCGTGCGTGAACGCACCAAAGATACTTGGGGGTTTTGGCGTAAACGTTTGCTGAAAGCAGAAAGCAATGTGCAGTTTGGCGAAGGCGGTGCCGGTACATTTTCAGATGGCAAATTGTGGAGCCAAGTAAAGGACCCACTTTTTCACGGCCGCAAAGTATTACAAGACATGGTTCGTGGCGGTGCGCCAGAAGAAATTATGTATGTGAGTAAACCTCACGTAGGCACATTTCGTCTAGTCAAAGTTGTCGAGTTTTTGCGTGAAGAAATTATTCGCTCAGGCGGCGAGTTTCGATTTTCACATCAAGTGGTTGATTTTCACTTTGAAGCCCAGAACAGCCATAAAAAACTCACCGCTGTGACGGTGCAAGGCCCCGAAGGTTTAGAAACCATTTCAGCGCAGCATGTGGTTTTAGCCATAGGCCATAGCGCTCGTGATACCTTTCAAATGCTTTTCGACAAAGGCGTTTACGTCGAAGCAAAACCCTTCTCGGTTGGTTTCCGAATCGAACACCCTCAGGGCCTCATCGACGACGCGCGTTTCGGCCCATTCGCAGGCCATAAGCAGCTTGGTGCGGCCGATTACAAACTCGTGCATCACGCAAAAAATGGTCGATCGGTGTATAGCTTTTGCATGTGCCCTGGCGGCACGGTAGTTGCGGCTACATCCGAAGAGGGACGAGTCGTTACCAATGGCATGAGCCAATATTCGCGTAACGAACGCAACGCCAACGCGGGCATAGTCGTTGGCATTAAACCGCAAGATTTTGATTTCGATGCAAGCGGCAAACCCCTAGTCGGGCCTGGGGATATGGGGCACCCGCTTGCCGGGATGGCGTTTCAACGCGCGCTAGAAACTAATGCCTATTTGTTAGGTCGATCTACTTATGATGCGCCGGGACAATTGGTCGGTGACTTTTTAAAAGGAACCGCTTCGACAGCACTAGGCGAGGTCGAACCGTCATACAAACCCGGCGTGCATTTAACAAACTTAGGCAACCCTAAAAACCCAAGCTTGCCGATGTATGCCATTGCCGCGATGCAAGAAGCGATACCCGTGTTT
>JAYWIG010000290.1:0-8410 GCA_043789035.1 Betaproteobacteria bacterium | reverse complement strand
CAAAAGATCGAACAAAAAGCTAAGAGCACGATTGTGTTTGCCATCGATGCGTCAGGGTCATCCGCATTGCACCGTTTGGCAGAGGCCAAGGGTGCGATTGAACTCCTTCTAGTGCAATGTTATGTTCGAAGAGATCAGGTCGCAGTAATTGCATTTAGGGGCAATACTGCAGTGGTCATCCTACCACCGACCCGATCGCTCACCAGGGCCAAAAGAAGTTTGGCAGGCCTTCCAGGTGGTGGTGGTACGCCACTTGCCTCTGCAATTGATAGTCTCACTGTCTTGACTAAAATCATCCATAAAAGAGGTGAAACTCCTTTTGTTGTATTGCTGACCGATGGTCGCGCAAACGTCAGCCGCACGGGTGCAGGAGGTAGAGCCCAGGCACAGGAGGATGCACAGCAGGCCGCAAAAGAATTCTTCGCAAACAACGTATCTGCAATAGTCCTCGATACCTCGCCACAACCGCATTACTTGGCGCAAGGGCTAGCCAAAGACATGGGGGCAACCTATATGCCTCTACCCTTTGCAGGCGCGCAAGCTATCTCCAGCATTGTGCAACAGTCTTATCGAAATGCAGCTTAACGATGCGTTGGGCAGATGCGAGAAACGATTGGCCAAATTCGGATCATAGCGAGTTTATTCAAACGCAATATGTAAACTGGCATGTCCAACGTTGGGGGAATTCAAGCAAAAAAAAACCCACTATTCTGTTACTGCATGGCACTGGAGCATCTACCCACTCTTGGCGTGATTTAGCCCCGCTACTCGCAAAGCAACATAAGGTAATTTCTATCGACCTACCAGGGCATGCATTTACGTCTAAGCCACCTAGGCGTTGGATGACATTGGAAGGTATGGCCACATCGATTGCAGAGCTACTAAAAGCATGCGATGCGAAACCAGATTACATCGTTGGCCACTCCGCCGGTGCAGCCATCGCGATAAAGATGGCCTTACTCAATCTTGCAACACCGGAGAAGATTTTTAGTTTCAACGGTGCGCTGCTGCCGCTCGAAAGCCTTTCAGGGCAATTTTTCTCTCCCATCGCAAAACTGCTTATTCTTAACCCGTTCGTGCCTCGATTGTTTTCTTGGCGTGCTAATGATCCCGCAATGGTGACGGCTTTACTCAAAGGCACAGGCTCAAAAATTGACGAGAAGGGCAATGCGCTTTACGCCAGGCTTATCCAGAACCACCAGCATGCGGCAGGTGCGCTGGCAATGATGGCGAGCTGGGATTTAGACGCTTTCAAGCGCGACCTACCTAAACTAAAAACACCGCTACATTTAGTCGTCGCCGACAACGACAAAACTATATTGCCGAGCGTAGCCCACAGGGTAAAAATACTACTGCCTCAGGCACAGATAACCACGATGAAAAACTTAGGTCATCTTGCTCATGAGGAAGCGCCAGAACAAGCCTACAACATCATCATTTCGAACTTATAGTTTGCTCATAAGCAGCGGCCAACTGCAGCAAAGCAAGATCACCTTGTGGCTTTCCAATAATCTGCAACCCATTCGGAAGCGCTCTACTTCGGGTGGCTGATACTTCACTAAAACCACTAGGCAAGCTCATCGCAGGCAATCCAGCAAAAGTCGCATAGATCACGGTTTCCATCCAACGGTGGTAGGTATCCATCGATCTGCCTGCAATTTGTTTCGGCCAACGGAGTTCAATATCGAATGGCCAAACCTGTGCGCTCGGCAACACCAAGAAATCGTAGCGCTCAAACAATGCACGAAGATGTTGATAGAACTGCGATCGAGTGGCACTTGCCTTCATGAAATCAGATGCGGTAAATTTTTTTGCAGACTCAAACTCCCAAAGCGCTTCGGGTTTAATAATGGAGCGATTTTTCTCAACGCTTGCAATTGGTGCCAAGGAGCTTGCAACCAATGCCGCTCGCCAAACCAACCAAGCATCCCAGACTGCCGCGGGGCTAAAACCCAACTCGATTGGCTCAACTACGCAACCAATGCTGTCAAGCCGCTTCAAGCCCAATTGGCAAGCTTGCAAGATTCCCTCGTCGGTTGACAGGTAGCCATTTAAATCACCCAGCCAACCTACGCGAGGCGCGGTATCTATTGTTCGATTTGTTGCAGCACTCCATTGAAATTTTTCAGCGATAGAAAGCGGCGATCTTGGATCGAACCCAGCTTGCGTCTCAAGCATCATCGCGACGTCTCTGACAGTACGACCCATTGGCCCTTCTGTACCCAGCTGAGCAACATAACTGTCAAGCGTGGGCCACATCGGAACTCGACCTTGCGACGGCCTTAAACCGTACACATTATTCCACCCTGCGGGATTTCGAAGGCTACCCATAAAATCCGAACCGTCAGCAACGCTCAAGAGGTTGAGCGCTAACGCCACGGCCGCACCTCCGCTGGAACCGCCCGCCGTCTTGGACGTGTCAGAGGCATTCCGAGTTGCGCCGAAGACTTCATTAAAAGTATGCGACCCCAACCCAAACTCGGGGGTATTTGTTTTACCGATAAAGATTGCGCCTGCCTCACGTATCCTAGCGGCCATCAAACCATCCTCACTAGGCACGAAATTTTTTAACAACACACTACCCTTGGTCGTGGGGATACCGCATGAATTTGAAAGGTCTTTTATCGCCTGGGGAATACCGTGCAACCAACCTTTAGATTCACCTTTAGAAAGCAGTCGATCATGTGTCACGGCTTGACTGATCAGCTCATCAACATCGACGAGATTCACAATGACATTGTGAGCGGGATTGACTTCGGAAATACGCTTTAAAGTGGCCTGCATCACTTCGACACAAGATACTTTTTTCGTGTGTATCGCTTTTGATAATTCGAAAGCAGGAAGGTTTGAAATACTCATCAGATTAAATGTAATTGATTAAATTGTTGAAATGCGCATAGAAACTGTGCGAAAAGTCCTCACTAAGACCGCTCATCGGATAGCCTATTTTGTTAACCCAATTCTCTGACGTTTGTTTGGCACAATCCGCCCATTATGGCGCACGTACTCTTTCACTCCCAACTCCCTCTCTGGTATCAGGTCGCTCAAAGCTTAAGAGCAGAAATCTTATCGAGCACTCACACGGAACCGCTGCGAATTTCTACCGAAGTAGACCTTGCAACGAAGTATAGCGTGAGCGTCATCACGATTCGCCAGTCGCTAAAGTATCTTCAACAAGAAGGTTTAATCTATCGGCAACGTAGGCATGGCACTTTTGCTCATCCTAATATTGCAAAGCCAAACACGCTCAAGCTATTAGGTTTAGCAGATTCGATTATCGCGCAGTACGCATCAGAACCGACGCAAGTAATTTCGAGAAGAATTGAATCTCCACCGCATTCGGTTGCCAGGCTTTTTGCAGAAGTCACATCTGTAGTTACGTTTCATCGAAGAAGTATTGTTAATGGCCAAGTCACTTCGTATCTAGTCAATTACTTAGACCCAAATGTTGGCGAGCTCGTGGGTGAGTACATGGCGCAAGGTTCCATTACCAAGGCAATCCGAGACGGGGGCCGGGCTGTGATTGGTAGCTTCCACAACAGCGTATCTGCTGTCTTGCCAACGCCCATGATTGCGGAGCAATTGGGCATTGATCTGGTCAGTCCGGTGTTATTTTTCGAAGGCATTTGCTTTGATAAAAACAAGCGAGTTCTTGATGTTGCGCATATTTATTATCGTGCAGATTGTTACAAATTTTCTGTCGACTTTGAAATCCCAAATTAATCAAAAGAAAATAGTTCTAAGCCGCGCTAACATTAGCGAATGAAACATACACAGAAACTTTTACCTTTTGTTTTCGCAGCGCTAGTAGCGCTAAGCGCTTTAGTAGAAGCGCAGCCACTACCCATTGATCGGCAAGTAACAACCGGCCGTTTAGATAACGGCATGCGTTTTTTCTTCCGCCCCACTGAAACCACTGGCGTAGATATTCGATTGGTCGTCAATACTGGGTCGTTGGATGAAAAAGACGAGGAATTAGGATATGCCCATTTCGTAGAACACCTCGCTTTCAGGAAAACCAAACGCTTTAGAGATGGAGAAATTGTTGATTTCGTCCGTTCATTGGGGGGCAACTTTGGCCAACATCTTAATGCGTTTACAAGTCACAACCAAACCCAGTATTGGATAAGCCTTCCTTCAGGCAAAGTAGATGCTTTACCCAAAGCGATTCAAATCATTCGCGACTGGGCAAGCAACATTGAGTTTACAGACGACATCATCAATATTGAACGTGGCGTGGTTGCATCGGAAAAACGCAGCCGCGATCAAAGCACTCAGCCTATTTTCAAAATTCGCGAAGCCTTATACGATCAAGGGTTGTACCGTAGAGAAATTGTTGGCACGTACGACACAATTGCAAAAGCAAATGCCGCCAATCTAGGCGCCTTTTACAAACGCACTTACACACCAGAGCGCATGAGCGTTGTTATTTCTGGACAACTTCCAGATGGTGCGAATTTTTGGTTACGAAAGCTCAATGATGAGTTTGGGCCTAAGACTCAAGTAGATGCAACGTCCCCGGTACGTCCGGCGTTTACATTCGAAAATCGGGTTCGCGTTTTGCAGTTAACGGATGCTCAACGCTCATCGATTAGCCTAGTAAGTCTATTTCCTCAAGTCATTGGCCCTAGACGAGAAGACTTTACCAGTTGGCTTACCAGATCGGTAGCTAATGGCGCATTAAATCAGCGCCTCCGCGAAGTTGCTAAGCTACAAAACTGGACACTTGACCAAGCCGCTTCTGACTTTCCGATTACCAATGATGCCAGAGGTTTTGAAGTGTCAGTTGTCGTGAATGACAGATCAAAATTTCTTGACGGCTATTTACTCTTGCGCGAAGTATTAGAGAAGTTTTTGCGCGAGGGCCCTACCCCGCAAGAATTAGATGCTGTTACTCGACCGCTTCTTCGCGCGGCGCGCACATTCGAAGAGGAAAGCGTCAAACAAACCCCACCGGCGGTGAGTTCTATGCTGGCGCTCTATGCACATTCTGGCGGCTACTATGTTTCTAGTACACGTTACCGAGAACTTCTCGAAGAGGAACTACCAAGAATAACCCCAGAAGCGACAGTAAAAAGCATTGCCAACCGTTATGAAAATCAAGATCTTTTACTCATAGTCCAAGGACAAAGAAATGACCCAACTCCTAAGTTAAACGAGCAAGAACTCATTGCAGTCTCAAAGAAGTTCTCGGCGGCGTTAATGCAGGCTTCGGCAAATACAACTGCCAAGTCAGAAGCGCTAAAGGAATCAAAAATCGAAGCCCGAGTTATGCCACCTCCGTTACCTGCTGGCAGCATCACTAAAGAAGAGGACCTTCCCAATGACATCGTTCGGCTCACGCTGTCTAACAACGCCATTGTCTATGTGAAACAAAATAAGACTGCCTCTGTCGATCAAGTTGTATTCTCCGCAAAGCGGCCAAAAGGTGCTTGGTCGATAAATTTTGAACAACTACCTGCTGCACGACTTGCGCAAGCGGGCGCTTGGCTTACCGATGGAATTGGTCCCTACGACCAAACAAGTTTCGCCAGGGAACTCGCTGCGAAAAATATGAACTTACGGGTAGCAATGAGCAACACAGACGTTGGGATTGGCTTTCGCGGTCGTAGCGAAGACTTGCCTTTCTCACTACATCTGTTTCACCAATTCATTCGAGAACCGAAGTTTGATCAAACAAATTACGATCGATTGAGTGCCAGAGTACGTCCGGTGATGATCGCGCAAAACCTGACACCGGAACAACAGTTTCAACAAGAGTGGCGCCAATCGAGATACGGAAAAAACGCTTGGCTTGAACCGCTATCAGACAAGGATTTCGACGCAGTCTCCTTCGCACAACTAAAGAGTCTACACACCGAAGTATTTGGCGATGCATCTCAGTTTGTTTTTGCCTTCACAGGCAATATTTCTATGCGCGATATTCGTCGACTGTGCGAAACCTATCTCGCCAACTTGCCATCTTCTAAAAGCAATGAAATGGCATCTCCCAATTGGGCACCAATTCCAATAGAAAAGACGGGAGTTCGTGCGGAGTTAAAAACGGGTAAGGCAGAAAGAGCCACTGTGTCAATTCGTTATGTTAATCAGTCGATTCAAGATTCGCTAGAACTTGGCGGTACTAGCAGCCAGATGCAATCAGTGCTTAGCAATCGTCTACGCTTGGCATTACGACAAGAAACTGGCTTAACTTATTCGCCAAGTTCAAGCGTACAAGTATTCGCAAAACCACTCAATGGCATTTATATTAATGTGGATGTTACCGTGGCTTTAGCCGATGTTACACGAGTAGAGGCTGCAATAAAAAATACAGTGGAAAGCCTTGCTCTACAAGCACCAAGTGCAGAAGAGCTCGACGCATTCAGAGAAGCTTACGGCGCAGCAAATCGCAACTTGTTCGCCGAACCCAATAGTGTTGCCGAGCTACTTTTAACTCTGCACATTCGCAAGGTATCAATACAAGAACTTCAAAGGGTGCGTCAAAATATACTCCTAAGAGACGCGGCTAGTATTGCAGCGAACTTCAAAACCATTTTGAACGGCATTGAGCCTTCGGTCGGCATTCATCGACCTGAAGACAAATAGGTGGGTGATCGTTGAGCAACAACCAACCTATGCCTCTAGCCCAAACCACTATCCGTGTTTACTATGAAGATACAGACCTTGCCGGTGTGGTCTACTATGCAAACTACCTAAAGTTTTTCGAACGTGTTCGAACAGAGTGGCTGCGTGAATGCGGTATTGAAAATTGGCAATTGTTGCAAGAGCAACAACTAGCTTTTGTCGTGACCGAATGCAATGTGAAGTATCTCAAAGCAGCAAAGATGGACGACTTACTACTCGCAACTGTGGAGAGCTTCGAGGCGACCAAAGCGCGCGGAAGGGTCAATCAAATTATTTCGCGCGATGGAATCGTTCTTAGCTCGGCAAGCGTCGCCTTCGCCTGCATCGACGTAAAAACTGGGGTCCCAGCGAGACTACCAATGAAGTTACTAGAAAAATCTAGGTCATTGAAAGCTCACTGAGCCTGTTCGTAAACTCCCTCTAAACGATCTTCAAGCTCATCATTGGCGCGACGCAAGGCTTCCAATGTCTCAGCGTCTGGCTTCCAGTACTGACGCTCAGATGCCTCTAACAAACGATTAGCAACCCTCAATGAGGCAGTGGGATTTAGCTTCGCCAGGCGATCTCGCATCTCAGGGTCGAGCAGGAAGGTTTCGGTTAATTGCTTATAAACCCAAGGTTGCACTTGCCCGGTTGTTGCCGACCATCCCATCGTGTTGGTGATGTGAGTTTCAATTTGTCTAACGCCTTCAAAACCGTGCTTCAGCATGCCCTCATACCATTTAGGGTTCAACATACGCGTGCGGGTTTCTAGAGCGACTTGCTCATTGAGCGTGCGGACAGTGCCCTCGCCCTTGGTTTGGTCTCCGATATACACCGGCGGCGCATCCGTCGATTTTCCACCCTTCGCGCGTTTCACCGCACCTGTAATACCACCTAACGTATCGAAATAGGTATCGATCGTCGTAACGCCTAACTCAACTGAATCAAGGTTTTGATAAGTAAGCTGTACGTCGGCCAACACGCTTTGAAGCAAAGCAGATTGCTGCACTGGTTGGCCACTACGGCCAAACGCAAAGCCTTTGCGCCTAGAGTAAGTTTCAGCTAATTCATCCTCGTCGGACCAGCGACTACTTTCCACTAAATTACTGACATTTGAACCGTAGGCGCCATCGGCATTTCCATACACTCGAAGCGATGCAATTTCTAAGGTGCAACCATGCTCTTTTTGGTAGGCAAGAGCATGTTTTCGAATGAAGTTATCATCAGGGCCCTCTTCAGCAGACGCCGCTAAAAAGGCAGCCTCAGCCAACATTTTTATTTGCAAAGGCATTAAATCGCGGAAGATTCCCGACAAAGTAATCACCACATCAATACGAGGCCGACCAAGTTCAGTCAACGGAATTAAGGTGGCGCCAGCAATGCGGCCATAACTATCGAATCGAGGGGCAGCCCCCATTAGAGCGAGTGCTTGAGCGATCGGGCTACCTTCAGTTTTTAAATTATCTGAACCCCATAAAACTATTGCTATGGATTCTGGCAAAGCATTACCATCGGCCAAAAACCGTTCAAGTAATTTTTTCGCTTGTGCAGTGCCATCCTGTATCGCAAAGCTACTCGGAATTCTGAAAGGATCAAACCCGTGCAAGTTGCGGCCTGTTGGCAAAATCGCAGGAGTACGCAAAATATCACCGCCCTGAGTTGGTCGAATGTAGTGACCATCAAGTGCCTGCAGAATGCCGCTCACTTCGGTATCTTGCGCCATGTGAGCGTTAGCAGCGATTAAGTCGGAAAACTGCTGCCGCCATTCATCACTGTTCATTTCTGCGTTCAGCTTCAAAATAAC
>JAYWIG010000289.1:0-8457 GCA_043789035.1 Betaproteobacteria bacterium | reverse complement strand
ACTTAAATCAGCGTTAGCATAAATAATTGAACCTGTTTCGTTTCCTAAATCACGACGTAATTTGTTGGATAAATAACCTGGTCTTGGGCTTGGCATGCCGTGAGCACGAACAGTAATATGTGCTGCACTCAAGTAATTCCAGAACTGGCGGCCATAGGTTTGTATTAGGTCTGACGCAGTCAAATCAAGTAGTTCTTTATCACTATATTGGGCAAGCCAGCGCCTCGCTTCTAGAGGCTCTGCATCGCCCATTGCGTGATAGGCAGTTAGTAATTGCGGTCTAACGTTCGATGCCGCAGCATTAAACTCTTGGTGTTTCGCATTCACAAAATCAAGGCCTTTGCTTTGATGAACGATATTATCCCAAGCAAGCTCGGCACCCGCAGCTTCTGGCAAATGATGTTTAAACAAAAAATTCGCAACCACCCACGGCTGATACTGCGGTAAGTATTGTTGCCAATCTTTGAATGCCAACGCAATCTCAGAGTCAATTCTTGCAGTTACATAAAGGGGTGTAGCCATTACCACTTTTCGCGCCTTCACCAAACTCATAAGCCCGTTTTCGCCCATCATCAAAACATGGACTAAAGAACCAACTTTACGCACCTGCAAAGCTGTGCCATTAAGCCAAGCGTCTGTGTTTCAAATACCTGCTTCGAGAAAGCGCATGACAAAAGACAGGCCCTCTGGCCAAGTTAAAACTGCACCATCCTCTGCGTTACTTGCATGGCCGTTTCGACTACTAAAGTAATTTAGTCCTGCCCAAGCGCTTACGATTGCGATGCTCGCCCCGTATTCATCTCGGCAGCAATAATCCAAAAATGCTAATAGATGCTGATCGTGAAAACCTTCATTAGCTAACCACATGGCAAACGTCATTGAATCAAACTGCCGCCATTGTTGATCTTTCGATGCCATCGCCATCGGCACAGCAAACGCACGCTTACCGTCTGTGCCGATAGCTTTCGAATAGGCCGCGGTTTGGCTCCCAAAAAGTCCACTCATCACCCCCATCGATTGAAGAATCTCTCTCATCGCAATCGATTCGATGGAAGGCAGCGGCAGATAATGCGCGCCAGTCGGACAAGCATGGTTGTCGAAAGAAAGCCCAGCTGCATTGCCATGCACTTCAGGGCCTGCGAGTACCGCAAAATTTTTGTGCCCAGCCTTCTTCAAATTCCATGCAGTGGTTAGGCCTGCAGCACCCGAACCAATGATCAGAACGTCAACATTTTTTTCCCCTGCGATAGCCAACTTTGATGCGTCTAGATCACGCAGTTTGTGCCCAATTGCCATGCCAGGCCGGTTCACCGCAATAGAGAATTTATCCCAAGGCATTGGCTGTTGCCCGGTAAGGTCACAGCCAGTCAGCGCACCTGCTGCTGCCAGCAAGAAGCGTCGTCGGCGCTGTGCCATTATCTGCATGTCCTACCTAGCAATCCTGCCCCAGTCTTCTTCAAAATATCTCACCAATCGCTGGTTATTAAGGTAGTTGGGTTCAACCACACGTTGCGCCATATCCTTTGGGAATTGAAACATCTCGGTTGTAGTCGATGCATCAAGAAACTTTGTCGTGACCTCATATCGCTCTGGTTTTTGATAAGCAGCTGATTTCGACGCAATAATGAAACCCCACTCACCAAAAGAAGGTACATAGGCATGGTATGGCCAAGTGCGTAAGCCAGTTTCTTTTAAGGTGGCATTAATTGACCAAAAAGCATTGGGGGCAAAGTAAGGCGATGTTGACTGAATCACCATCAACCCTTGCGGTGCGATATGTTTGGCCAACAATCGATAAAACGGTACTGAATACAGCTTCCCCAACGCGTAGTTGCTGGAATCTGGAAAATCGACTACAGCAGCATCAAAGAATTCGCTATTATTTTCTAGCCATCGAAACGTATCTTCATTAACAATCTTTACCCTAGCGTTGTTCAATGAGTTGTTGTTCAACTTAGTCAAAATTGATGATGTTTTAAAAAGATCGGTCATCGCAGGATCGAGATCAACCGAAACGATTTCTTGCACGTTGGGGTATTTCAAAACTTCGCGCACGGCTAAACCATCACCACCGCCCAGCACCAGAACACGCTTTGCTGCCGGTAATGTTTGCAACGCAGGGTGATGCAAGTTTTGCAAATCGACGCTTGTTCGCGATGCCGACACTCTGCAAAGGATTGGCAAACAAGGCGAGCTATTTAACGACGCTAGTCGCGTTCAAATCGGCACAGGCGGCCTGTATGCGCAGGCAAAATTTACCGTTATTAGCCGCATCCAGCTTAACTATAACGCGGGCTACTGGAACGAATGGTTCATTGTATTCAACGACGGAAAAACTGGATGGCTAAGCGAAGCATCGGGCATTTTTGCTGTGATGCTCGAAGCAGGTGCTACCAACAAAACAGCCTTTCCAGAATATGATCGTGTTTTAGTCGGCCAAACTTTACGCATTAACGGCCAAGCTCTTACAGCCACTGATGAACGCACCGCACAGTGCGTTGCAGCCGAAGGCGAACTACCCTTTCCTCTGACTGATCGTTGGCAAGCCAAAACCATTGATTTCCAGAGCAATGAAGTTCTAGCGAAGCTCGATTATTCAGAACCAATACCAGAACTCTTTGTTGGCCAAACTGTCGCCATTGAGGCGCTTAAATTTACGCTGCTCAAAACGCTTGAGCCCAATACCCTCGGTGATGCGAGCATTGGGCAGATAAACTCCAAATCGATTCAAGCGCTGTCCTGCGCGTCTTGCGGCGCAACGATAAAGATCGTTCCGTCACTCACTCCAGAAATTATTTGTCCGCAATGCAATAGCAGCCAAGCATTCTATGCAGGTGCCCTCAAAAACTCCCCTATCGCGGCACAAGCTGCAGTAGTTGAAGCTAACAAGCCAGACACGGCATTAAACCCCGGTGACGAAGGCACCTTCAATGGCACAAAATGGACGGTGTTAGGTGTGGTTGTAAAACACGCTTCACAAGACACCAGCGAAGATTGGGAAGAGTACTTAATTTACAACCCATCGAAATATTTTGCATGGCTCATTTTTGCGAACTTTCAATGGCAGTTTGGTGAGGTGTTAACTAAACATCCAACACTATCAGGAACAGTAGCGAACTTCGAGGGTAACAAAATTCTGCAAAGTGATAGCTATATGGCCGTTACTAGTTACGCTGCGGGCAGTTTTAACTGGGAAGTAAAAGTAGGAGACATTTGCAATGTTGCCGAATACAAAGGAAGCGGCGTTTCACTGAGCCGAGAAAGTACCGCCGAAGAAGTTACTTGGACAAAGGCAGTTTCGGTTAATGGGCTGGAGCTGCTAAAGAGTTTCGGACACGAACCTTCTGCGAACCAAACCCGTATTTTTTCTAAAAATGACGTCACTGAGAAAGTAAAAAAACACCCAAAGATCTCGCAATTATTTTCTCTGCAATACTCGCTATCGTCACAGGGCCAGCGTGGATAGCCGCAGGATTTAACGATCCATCGACAGCACTCATCATCGGGCTTTTCGCACTATGGCTGCCCTTGGGTTACTTCAATGATGGCGATTAAAAAGACATTATGAAAAGAATGCTCTACGTTGCCTACGCTCTCCTAGTTGTAGTTATCTGCACGACCATGGTTTACAACGATAGGATGGGCCAAGGCTATCGAAGCTCTGGTGGGAGTTCAAGCGGCACCGGTGGCTTCGGCGGTGGCGGCGGTTACTCAGGCGGTCACAAGTAGTGCTGGCTGCCCCCAAATGCAAAAGGCGCGCATATACTGGCTGATTTTCACGGTGTACAGATCGCTCTGCTAAAAAATCTGAATGCACTTGAACAATGTATTCGACAAGCTGCAGCCTGTTCAGGAGCAACCGTGTTGTCATGCCATTTTCATCAGTTCGGAGAAGGCTAGGGCGTTACCGGTGTAGCAATCCTTGCCGAGTCGCATATTTCGATTCACACCTGGCCCGAACTTGAATTTGCAGCGCTTGATGTTTATATGTGCGGTACACTCGACCCAAATCTGGCTGCTGAGTATTTACTGCGCGAACTTAAACCACGCGAATATCAAATAAAATGCATAAAGCGCGGAGCTTACACAGCATAGAACACCGCAACACAAACCAAAGCAAGAACTTCTTGAATACATCGCCGCTCATCGCTGCAATCCTTATACTCGTATTTACGGGGTTGGGTGCCTGCGCGAATAAACCTAGCACGCAAAGCCCTTCGCCCAGCGCCCCGCCTAAGCGGGAACCAGAAACGCGGCCCACACCGCCAGTGGCATCTCCTCCACCTCCACCTCCAACCGCCCCATTACCACCAGAGGTTGCAGAAAAATCCTTAGATTCGATTCTGAGTGACTACACAAAAAAATGGCGCCAGGATTATCCTTTGCGAATGAAGCTTGGACCAAAATGCCCAGCAAGCAAGGGCTACAGTTACGGTCTGAGAATGCTACAGCCGGCAACATTTCAAGGAGAGTTTGCCGACGCTGTGAAGCGTAAATATGGCAATACCACTGACTTTATTGTGATCGCCGTCGCACCAGGGGCGGCGGCTGCAAAGCTTAATATTGTAGTTGGCGATAGATTGGTGCAAGTTGGGCGCGTGAAATCAACTCAGCCCGATGCGGGGAAAACGCTGGCCACCGAATCTCGAAAATGGTCGGCTCCGTATAGTGTCGTAGTGCTTCGCAATGGCAAAGAAGTACCTATGACACTTAAGTCTGATTTACTGTGCGAGATCCCTTTATAAAGCTGATTGGAGAGTCATTCATGTTCCTATCGAAGTTAATACCTACCTTGTCCCTTATGAGCATCATCGCAATGGCACAACCACTCGCCGCCAATGCACAAACTATTGAATTTCAGGGTGGCAAACCAATTACCATTGTGATGACGTTCCCAGCTGGCTCCGGTGTCGATGTTGTAGGTCGCCAAATTCAAGAGCCCTTGCAAAAACTTTTAAATACGAATGTGGTGATTGACTATAAAGCAGGCGCTGGTGGAAATATCGCTTCAGAACTTGTTGCTAAAGCGAAACCTGATGGGCACACCTTAGTTCTCGCAACTTCCGGCACGCACGGCATTAATGCCGCGTTGTATAAGAAACTACCCTTCGATGTCGAAAACGATTTCACACCCGTCGTGCCACTAGTCGATGTGTCGAATGTGTTGACGGTCAACCCTGATGTGGTAAATGTAAAAACACTCAAAGAATTTGTTGATCTTGTAAAAGCGAACCCCGGTAAATACAACTATGCGTCGACCGGTAATGGCACAGGCACGCACTTGGCCTTTGCTGAATTCAATACCAAAGCCGGATTGAATCTTGTGCACGTACCCTATAAGGGCGGGCCAGAAGCAATGCAGGCGGTATTAAAGGGTGAGGTTTGCTGCATCATGAACCAAGTACAAACCGTTATTGCGCAATACAAAGCCAACAAAGTGCGCTTGTTAGGTGTAACGACCCCAAAGCGAGTACCGGCGGTAGCGGAAGTGCCGACGATTTCTGAAAGCGGTGTTGCTGGCCTAGCGGGCTTTACGAGCTACATTTGGTTTGGCTTAATCGGCCCCAAAGGTATGGACGCTGCAGTGGTCAATCAAATTAATAGTGCGGTACGTAAAATACTAGAAACACCGGACATAGTTCAGCGTTTAACGGGCTCAGGAAATAGCATTCGCTATGAAACACCAGAACAATTTAAGGCAACGGTGAAAACCGATCGAGTACGCTGGGCTGAAGTAGTCAAGGCGGCTGGTGCCACTATCGATTAAGGCCTCTGTGTTCCTGAAAATTTTCTTTCTAGCTCTTGCCCTTGTTTCGATCCTCCCACATGTTCAAGCCGAGACGAACCCTCTGGATGCCTTTAAGCGCGCAGGAGTGTCTGCCGAGGGTGTAGGGCTCTATGCACTCGCTCTCGATCAAATTACTCCAAAGTTTGCCCACAACGCTGAAACAGCACTCATCCTAGCATCGACCACCAAAGTCATGACTTCGGTAGCGGCGTTAGACGTTCTCGGCCCCGCATTTAAATGGCATACCAATGCCTTCGTTAATGGCAAGTTGGAAAACGGCATTCTCGCTGGCGATTTGCTAATCGTTGGCGGTGGCGATCCTTTGCTCGATTCCACCAAACTTACAACCTGGTTTGCGCAACTACAAAAGCGTGGCGTTAAAGAAATCGCTGGCAATATTGTTCTTGATAGGCAACGATTTTCACTGAACGAAAAGGATCACGCCAATACGCCCAAGCCAGATTGGCGAAACACCCACCATGCGCTACCCGATGCTTTGGTGATTGATGGAGGTATGCTCAAAGTCAAGATATCGAATGTCGCTGACAAAAAGGTGATTAGTTTCGAACCAGCTCTCGATGGCATCGACATTGTTGATCAGACGAAATCGATCAATCGTTGTGCGGCGAATAAAGCCCCGATATCAGTCGAGTTCGATGAAACAAGCGCTAATCGCAAAGTGATAGTCAGCGGTGAATGGGCAAACGACTGTACAGCGGTTGTGGTGGAAATAAACCCATTCGACATGCAGACTTTTTCTGCGGCGGCTGTGCTTTCTGCCTGGAAAGCTGCGGGTGGTTCACTTACTGGCCAAGTGATTGACACCCCCGCTCCCAACACTGTAAAACTTAAGCTGGGCGCTAAACCGCCAAGGGCTGCTAAGCCCAGAAGACCATTTGCCATTTTGGAATCCGCTCAACTACTCGATGCGATTAAGCAAGTAAATAAATGGAGCAATAACCTAGTGAGCAGAAATGTATTATTAACACTCTCGCCAGGTTTTCCCAATGTGCCGGCCACCCTCGCTGGGGCGCAGACGAACATCGCGAACTGGCTAAAAACCAGAGGCTTTAGTGAAGCCGATTTAACTGTGGAAAACGGGTCAGGCCTTTCTCGCAATGAACGCGGTAAACCTAGAGCTTTAGCAGAACTATTACGCGACGTGAGCTTTAGCAAAATCGACAAGGTATTTCGCTCCTCACTTTCAGTGGCTGGGCTCGACGGCACTATGGGCGGTCGCTTAAAGCGTGTTGACATGGCCGGCAAAGTGCTTTTGAAAACTGGCACGCTTACCGACGTTCGAGCAGTGGCAGGCTACGTGACTGGTAAATCTGGCCAAGTTTATGCAGTTGTTGCGCTTGTAAATCATCCTAATGCTACCCGCGCAGTTCCAGCAATTGATGCTTTTGTGGAATGGGTTTACAGCAACGGCTAGAATCTTGCGCATTCACTGATGGGAAGGTTTTGAAAATGAAACACGTTACTGCTTTATCACTTACCTGCGGATTGATTCTCAGCGTGGCCTTCGGCAATGCCACTGCGCAAGCAACGGATATGTGGCCATCGAAAAGCATTACTTTGATCGTTCCCCAAGCTGCAGGCGGGGCAAACGATACAGTGGCTCGCGCCTTTGCACAAAAACTAGCTATTCAGTTGGGCCAAGCTGTTGTGGTTGAAAATCGCCCCGGCGCGGGAGGCAATATTGGCACCGCACTTGTCGCTAGAGCGCCCAAAGACGGCTACACGTTTATGCTGACAGCCCAAAGCGCGCAAACAATTAATCCTGCGCTTTACAAGAAAACTGGTTTCGATCCGATCAAAGATTTCGAGCCGGTCATGGTAGTAGCCACGGCGCCGTACGTGTTGGTCAGCAATACAAGTTTTGCACCCAAAACCCTCAAAGAGATAGTGACTCTAGCAAAACCGCAGCCGGGGAAACTGAACTATGCCTCTGCGGGCAACGGTACGCTAAACCACCTGCTTGGCGAAATGCTAAACAAGAGCGCGGGCATAGACCTAACTCATATTCCCTACAAAGGCGCAGCGGCCGCGGCAACAGATGTGGTGAGCGGCGTGGTGCCGATGACTTTCGGCAGCTTTCCCGGAGTAATGCCTTTTGTAAAAGCAGGTCAACTACGCGTTATCGGTGTGGCCACTGAAAAGCGTACCGCACTAGCCCCAGAATTGCCAACCTTGGCTGAGTCAATTCCCGGCTTATATGCAAACTCTTGGTATGGCATGTTTGCGCCCGCTGGTACGCCAAAAGACATTATTCAAAAGCTTTATGCTGCCAGCATCAAAGTACTTGCCGCACAAGATTTGATTGAGCGTTTGGCCGGGCAAGGCGCCGAGGTTGCGCCAAGCACACCAGAGCAGTTAACGAAGTTGTTGGCTGATGACTTGGTGCGTTGGGCGAAAATAGTGAAGGACTCTGGCGCAACTATTGATTGATCTGCAATCTAAATCAAACCGTTCTGCCGAACACTCTCGTATAACACCACGCCAGCGGCAACCGACACATTCAAGCTCTCGCATTTGCCAGCCATCGGGATACGCACCAAAGTATCGCAGCGCTCTTTTGTGAGCCTGCGCATGCCGGTGCCTTCTGCACCCAGGACCCAAGCAACAGATTGCGGCAACTTTTCTTCAAACAAGGTGCGCGGCGCTTC
>JAYWIG010000288.1:0-8498 GCA_043789035.1 Betaproteobacteria bacterium | reverse complement strand
ACTGCCATTGTCTTTTGGTGGCGCGTTTGTCTTGCTTTGGGTGACAGGTAAGAGTTTTTCTATGCCATCACTCATTGGTATTCTGATGTTGATGGGGGTGGTGACTAAGAACTCGATTCTGCTGATCGAATATGCCATCGTGGCAAGGCGTGATGGTATGGGGCGCTTCGATGCTTTGATAGATGCCTGCCATAAGCGCTCAAGGCCAATTGTGATGACAACGATAGCGATGGGCGCGGGCATGGTGCCAATTGCAATGGGCTGGGGTGCAGACCCGAGCTTTCGGTCACCGATGGCAGTCGCAGTGATCGGTGGTTTGATTACTTCGACTTTGTTGAGTCTCTTAGTGGTGCCACCGGTTTATACACTGATCGATGATTTGGAGCGATTTCTTGGGCGCATGTTTAAGCGCTCGAAACCCGAGGGGACGATTGCGCCGCTAGCGACGGGATTTCCACCTAGCAAGCCTTGAGAATAAGGTAAGTGCAAAAGCTCGCGCATTGATAAAGATAGATCTAAGCACTAGACGGGGTCGTAGGGCAACTCTGCAGCCTTCGAAATCTTTGATATTTCTCGTCGCGATAGTTAGCCCATGGTTTTGGGCTGTTGCGGCGATGAATATGTCTGCAAAGGCGTTCGGTCTTCCGTGAAAGGCCCGATTACTTGGAAAAGGCTCGTTCGAAAGATTGCGTTCGCCGAGTTTAGAGTTGGTTTCTTTAAACGCTGCCCGAGCTTCTTCAAATTGTTTTAATAAACCGTGCGACTGATGATGAGTTTGCCAACGTTTGAATTCATTCTGTTGAGCAACTTTTTGTTCCTACAACCATTGCGCTAAAAATTGAATAGATTATGCGTTCAAGCTGTTCATTCGCTAAACATTCGATCATAAAAAAACCTTAAATACCTTGCTGGGTGATGTTGAGCTGAGGTTTGAGTCTGAAGCTACTTTGGAAATTGCACTTCATCTTTCGAAGAAGAGTTCGGCAGATTTCGCCGGTTGCATCCATATTGCATCGACATACATTTCCAAGGAGCATACTTTTGGACGTTTAAGATGAAAGCTTCTGAAGTAGAAGGCGCAAAACTCACGAAACATTGACGCCTCCTTTTACAGCATAATTCCCATTTCGCTGATATTCAAAAAAGAAGTTACACCATGAACCGTCGAATACATTTACAAGCTCTAGGTGGCTTGCTCTCAATCACCGTCTTGCCCAAAGCCAGTGCGCAATCTACTTGGCCCACAAAAAGCGTGCGCTTCCTAGTGCCGTTTGCACCGGGTGGCACATCCGAAATCGTTGCTCGCTCAGTTGCGGCAGAAATGACCAAGGCCTTGGGGCATAGTGTATTCGTCGAAAATAAGCCTGGTGGTGCGGGTGTAGTGGCCATGCAAGACGCTTTGCGGGCTGCCCCTGATGGGCACACGATTATCTTGGGTCATGTGGGTACATTGGCGGTGAACCCTTATATGTTGAGTAACCAGCCTTACGACGTCAACAAAGATTTTGTGCCGGTTACTTTGCTAGCCAAGGTGCCAAATGTGTTCGTGATTCACCCCGATGTGCCAGCAAAGAACTTTAAAGAGTTCGTCGCTTATGCAAAAAAGAATCCCGGCATTTTGAATTACGGTTCAGCGGGTAATGCGAGTGCTGGGCACTTAGCAATGGAGTATTTAAAGCTTGTTACAGGTATGTTCATGACGCATATTCCATATCGCGGCACTGGCCCGCAGCTTACTGATTTGTTAGCGGGTAGAACCCAAGCATCTTCAGCAGGTTTGCCTGCTCTTGCTGCCCATATAAAGAGCGGCAAGCTTCGCGCTATTGCTGTTGGTACCCAAGCGCGCATTGCTGCCTTGCCCGACGTACCTACTGTAGCTGAAATGGGCTACAAAGGTTTCGAGACATCACAGTGGTACGGAATCATTGCCCAGGCAGCAACACCGCCCGAGCTGATCTTAAAAATTCAAGAAGCCGCGAAAAATGCTTTGAAATCAAGTGCGGTAACTGAGCGCTTCGCCAACGACAGCGCTATTGGTGGTGGTGGGCCGCCTGCGGAATTTGCTCAGTTTATTGCGGCAGAGCAAAAGATCTGGAAAGATATTGTCAAACGGGCCAGCATCAAGGCCGATTAAGTTATTAGATTATTAAACGAATAGGCACGCTGCCATAACGGCTTCAAAGACTAGCGCAGCAATAAAAAAGTTGTTCGGCTTAGGGCTGTCGATGAAGAAGCTCGAAGCCCTCGCGATGGCTGCACCTGCCCAAATAAATCCGAGGGCTTTTATGGCGGCAGGCGCGTTCGAATAGATGATCCACCCACAGATGCCAATCAGCATTCCGCCAAAACCAATGCGATACTCTGCAATTGCGCGACTGCTGCTCAAAGTAAAGAACACGGATGCCGCGCTTTTTTTCGGTGCTACAAAAGAAAATATGCCGAAGGCCAAAGTGATGGCGATCGCAAACCAGTTTAATGCAATGGTAAGAGTCATTAGATAAAGCTTTCATCAGGCCCTAAATAGCGCCATTGGCCCATAGGCAGGTTGCCAAGATTAACACCACCGATTCGTACACGCTTTAGCCCGATAACATTGAGCCCGACCAATTCGCACATACGACGGATTTGCCGATTACGGCCTTCCCATAACGTAAAGTGGAGTTGGTCTTCGTTAATCCAGCTCACTCTTGCAGGTTTGAGTTGAACATCGTCTAGCGATAGGCCATGGTTTAACAAGCGCAAACCGTCAGGTTTAATTTCGCCAAAAACACGTACCAAGTATTCTTTATCGACCAAGGAGTTTTCGCCGATGAGCTGCTTGGCAATTCGACCATCTTGCGTCATCACTAGGAGGCCAGTTGAATCAATATCTAACCGACCTGCAGGCGCTAATCCGCGCAGGTGGACGTGATGCCATTTCAAATCTTTCGGTGAACGTTTGAATTGGTTGGGAGGTTGCACCAACGTTACCGCCGGTTGATGTGGTGGCTCGGGTTGCCCTGAGACAAAACCGATGGGTTTATGAATGAGGATGGTGACGCGGGCTTGTTGTTCCGAGGTCGCTTCTTTATTCAGCGTGATTCTCTGGTTCGGGAAAATTTTCGTGCCTAGTTCGGTGACTGGCTCACCGTCGACAAACACCCAACCTCGCTCGATCAGAGCATCAGCCTCTCGACGTGAGCTTAACCCTAACTCGCTCATGCGTTTGGATAAGCGAATTCGTCCGTCGCTAGGGGGTGGTGGATTCAAAGGTAGGTTAGTCATGAACGTACAAACAAAGTTTGCAATGGTGAATCGCCGACTTGGGCGCTCCAATGTCCGTGAATAGCGGCATCAAATATATCTCCTTCTGGCAGCGTGTCAGCTGAGAAGAAATGCTCACCTGCCGTAAACACTTTGTAGCTGCCGTCTTGTAAGCCAATTTTCATTTGGCCTTTTAGGATAAATACCCATTGTGGTTTACCTGTGCAATGAAACTGGCTGCGAAACCCGATTGGGCTTTCACGCAATTGAAATCCACCTGATTCGAATACTTGGGACACCATCGATTGCGGATTGCCTTCGTTTAAAGGAATCGCTTCTTCCTTAAACTTCGCACGGCCATCGGTGTCTGTATAGAGAATTGTTTGAATAAAGTTTTTTGTCATTTATTGGCTCATTAGCATTAGCCAACCTGCTTGGCCAAGTTCGCGCATGGTCGCGGTGTTGCGCTCGATTATGGCATCGGCGTTCTGGTCAGAGTCTAGCGCTTTGTCGATGCTGTCTTCCCTGAGCAAATGCATCATCGGGTAGGGCGAGCGATTGGTGTTATTGGTCGGATCCTCCTTTTGAGTACCGGCAAATTGGTAGTCAGGGTGGAAACTCGCAATTTGAATTTCACCATCAAGCTCATGATCAGTGAGCAAACCTTCTGCTAGTGAAAGAAAGTCGTTGTAGTCGAAGAAGTCCTTCAAAACATCAGGGTGAATGATGAGCGTTGTTTCAATCTCATCGATTGGGGTGTTTTCTAAGAGTTTTAGCTCATCGCTTAAGGTATGTAACAAATGCTCTTCATCTTTAGCATCGCTCACAACAAAGCGAATTTTATCTTTTGTGTAAGCTGCTTTGGCGAAAGGGCATAGGTTGAGGCCAATAACTGCCGCTTCTAACCAATGGCGGGTTTTGTCGAGGCGATTTTTATCAATGCTGTCGTTATGTGTGCTCATAACGAGCATTTTACCGATTAAGTAATGCGCTTAGGAGAGAAGCAAATCTCCAGCGAGTGGCGGCGTAGCCAACATACCGTTTTTGTTCGCGACGAGTTTCCCATTCACCCAAACTCCGTGCACACCTATAGCGTCAGTCGTCAGCCTTGGCCCTCCACCAGGTAAGTCAAATACCCGTTTCTTTGCGCTGCGCCCTACGGTGGCTTCATCAAAGAGCAGCAGGTCTGCGGCGAATCCGTCGCGAATTAAGCCGCGATCACTAAACCCAAAAATCGCTGCAGGTTGGCTAGTGAGCTGAGCGACCGCTTGCTGTACTGGCATCGCTTTCAAATCTCTTGCCCAGTGGCCAAGCAGGTGTAAGCCAAAACCAGCGTCATTGAAGAAAGTCAGGTGTGCGCCGGCATCGCTCAGGCTCACCAAGCTGTTGGGGTGGTTCAACATCCGGCCAACCGCTTGTTCGTCACTGTTGAGCAGCATGGCAGTAAATACGGTGTTGAGCTCTTCATCCAGCGCCACATCAAGCATAAAGTCGAGACAGTCTTTGCCGTAGCCTTTGGCGGCAATGTCTAGTGGTTTTTGTTCAAACTCGCGAAACTTTTGCGTCGCCGATTCGGTAATATGAACCTTGTTCCATTCGCCGTTAAAAAGCCGAAATACAGCTGGTGCTGCAATTTCCTCTTTCACCGCTTTACGAAACGATGGATCCCTAAGCACTTGCTCAAGTGCTTTTCCAGTTTTACCGAGGGCTGGCTGCCAGCTTTGTAAACCTTCAACCGGGTAGGGCGACTGCAGCGTAAAGTCCATCGATAGTGGGCAGCAGCTCACCTGGCCTATTAAATGATTGCCACGAGCGTTTGCCGCAGCAATACTGTCCAAGTCTTTGAACACACCTGTTGGATTGGTATTGTTATGCAAAAGCGCTGCGATCATGACAGGGCGCTTTGATTCAATCGCAAGAGATTCTAAGAAGTCTATGCTCATATGGCCGCCTTTAGTAACCATATAAACGCCTTTGCCTTGTTCGCCCATGGCTTTGGTGAGAGCCATCATTTCATCATCACAAGCTAATCGCGATGGCATCGGTTTGCCCCCTTCGCCGTTGTGCGCTGGGCTTGTGGACGTTGCGAATCCTATTGCACCAACACTCATTGCTTCGCGAACAAGATTGGCCATTTGAGCTATCTCTGTAGCGTTAGCTTTTCGCGATGCTGCATCCTCGCCCATCACGTAAGTTCTTATGCTGCTGTGGCCTATGTAGGCGGCAGTGTTAAGGACAGCTCCGTTGCGTTTAAGCTGGGCAAGGTATTCTGGGAAGGTTTGAAAACCCCAATCAATGCCAGAGCGCAAAACATCGAGCGACATGCCTTCAACCTGAGTAAGGTTGCGCATGGTTAAGTCACGGTGTTCTGGCCTACAAGGGGCAATTGTGAAGCCGCAATTACCAATCACTGCAGTGGTGACACCTAGCGAAGGTGAAGGCCTTAAGCTGTTATCCCAAGTGATCTGAGCATCGAAATGTGTGTGACTATCAATGATGCCAGGCATGAGTGCCAAACCGGTAGCGTCAATGGTGTCTCGCGCTCCGCCATTATTGGCAACGATCTTGCCATTTCTGATCGCAACATCTTTTATCTCAGGTGCGTTGCCACTGCCATCGAACACTTTGGCGTTGCGAATCAGTAAATCGTTCATGCCGCTTTAGCAATCTTAGAAGAAGGTTGTACAAACATCGATTCCATTTCACGACGCAGGTTGTAAGCGCGGGTGGTGGTGTCCATAGCAACGTCGGCCCAAGTTAAACTTTGACCTGCAGCGACTGGCCGAATGACTTTCACGTTATGCGCTAACCCGAGTGGTAAACCACCGATAGCGGCAGATTTGTCTGCGGGGAAGAGTTTGCCCCATACTGTGTAGCCACCCTCACCGTCGAGCATTTCGCCTGGCTTTAAATCGCGTTTGGCAGTGGCTACTACGTCAGCATTCCAACCGGTTGCAACGCCGGTTGGCTCGCCGCGCACGGCAACCGATGCGACGCTCACACCGACTTCTAAGCCGATCAGGTGCCAGCGCTTATACAAGGTGCAGTAGCGGCCACTAGGGTCAGTACGTACTTTGTATTCCTCAAAGCAGTTTTTAATGTAATCGGTGTCCGCTTCAATAGTGACCCATACGCCCATGCGAATGTCGTAGGGAATAGAGCGACCGTCAGCCTCTAACGATGAAATCACTTCAACCATGCCTTTGCGTTCAAGCACTCCACCTTCAGAACGTGGGCGCATGACGAACGGAATATCGTCTACCGAGGCTGGAGGGTAGAGCAAACCATCTGATGGAACACTTAAACCAGTCGCATTCGATACTGCGGTGCTTTCAATCGAAGGTTTCGAGCCGTCGAGAAAACTATTGAACATTTTGGGATTTAAGCCGCCACGGTCAGCTTGCTCCTGCGTTAAGCCGTAGTAGCCCCAAACGGTATCTGGTGTGCTTTGAGCAAAGTGCGGTAGCCATTTATGGCCTCGGCCAGCTGCAACTACTGGGAAGCCACAGGTACGTGCCCAATCGACCAAATCACAAATCAGAGCAGGTTGATCGCCGAACGCCAATGAATAAATAACACCCGCTACTTCGGCTTTTCGAGCGAGCAATGGGCCACAAAACGCGTCGGCTTCTACAGTCACGTTCACCACGTGCTTGCCGTGAGCGAAAGCTTCAAGGCAATGGTCAACGGCAGCAACGGGATTGCCGGTGCATTCAACGATAATATCGATGTTGGGGTTGCTGACTACTGCCCGCCAGTCTTCGGTAATCCAGGTGGTTTTGTTCTTCATTGCCTCATCGGCCGACCTGGCTTGCGTGGCATGGGGCGCCCAGCCAACCCTAGCAAGGTTCGCACGTGCCATATCCGGTGATAGGTCTGCGATCGCTACTAGATGTGTTCCCGGTGTGCGTGGCACTTGTGCCAAATACATCGAACCAAATTTGCCTGCACCAATTAAGCCAATGCGAACCGGTCTGCCTTGCGCTTCACGTTGTAAGAGTTTTGCATAGAGATTCATTTAGGCGGCTTTCTTTTGTTCGTCGCTCGAAGTTAACAAGGCACTTGCTGGCATGCCGTCTTTCCAAGGCGTTTCGACTGGGTAGTCTTTCAACAAGCAATCGTCAGGCAGGCAATCAATCGGGGTGAAGTCTCTGTGGGCGATGAATTCAGGGCGCTTAAAGCGACGAATATGGTTGCTTACTGCACACAGGCTTAAGTAAACACTGACGCGATTGAATGGCGAAAGGTTGGAGCTTGAAGCATGCACTAAGCAGCTGTGAAAAAGAATCATTGAGCCAGCCGGGCCTTTAGGTGACACGATACCGCCGTCTTTGCCACCCGCTCTATCGACGAGTTGGGTGATGAGATTGTTATCGACTGTCCAGAGCGGGTAGCTCGTGGTGGTGAGGTCATGTTTCGCATCTACCACACCTTTTTTGTGGCTTCCGGGAATGAACATCAACGGGCCGTTATATTCCGTAACATCGTCGAGAAAAATCGCCACGTTCATGGCCCGTTCAGTGGGCATTTGATCGTCGTTGAGCCAAGTGCCATAGTCTTGATGCCACTGCCAAACGTCACCTTCAAAGGCCATTTTGCCGTTAATTTTGAACTGATGCATGTAAAGCTTTTCGGCAAACAATGCTTCTACTGGTTCTATCATGCGTGGATGCCTAGCCAGCTTTGCGAAAGGCTCACTAATCAGGTGTGCCGCGAAGTTTGTCCGAACAGCATCAGAGCCTTTTTCGCGCACGTTATAGGCCTCACGACGGCTATATAACTCTGGCACAGCGTTGTTTAAGTTCTTAGTCTCTTCAGGGGTAAAAAGGCTTGGGAAAAACAAATAGCCTTCACGGTCGAATTGTTCGAGCTGTTCTTTAGTGAGTTTCATGAATGATCTCCTTGCGATAATAGAAGCGAGTTAATTTGTAGAACGAGGTTATAGCTAGCTTTTTCGCCATGGCCTCGCATCAATGTTTCTGCTTTGCGAGCGTCGCCTTGCGCAATGGCATCGGCAATGGCTTCATGTTCTTGCCACACGGTTTCTCTTACGGTATTCGATTGCAGAACTGCGCCCATAGCACGCTTAATATGCTGCCAATGCAATGCGGCGCTTTTTTCAATGAGAGGATTGCCAGAGGCGCGATAGATGGCGCTGTGAAATTCGATATCTAGGCCAATGAGTTTATCAATCTGCTGTTTTTTTGCAGCGGCCTTGCCTCGATTGATTAGGTCAGCATTCAAAGCAAACGGGA
>JAYWIG010000287.1:0-8519 GCA_043789035.1 Betaproteobacteria bacterium | reverse complement strand
ATCCGTCACTAGTACGCGCGCCTTTACTCGCTGCCCTATCTTTACATCATTAGGTGCTAGATTATCAATTCGACTCATCAGGCGAACACCTTCGTCCAGATCAACCAATGACACGTTGTAATCGCCACCAACATCGGCTTTCCTACGCACCGTGGTCACCGCATAAACAGTGCCATTGCCACTCGGAGCCACAAACTCAAGTTGATCGCTTGCACATTGCGGGCAGATTTCACGGGGAAAATAAATCGATGCGTTACAACTAAGACATCGTTGAATAAAAAACCGACCTTGGTTTAACTCGGCTTCATGACGAACCAGAATACCAGTGCTTGCTGGTGCGGAAATCGTTGACATTAAATTGGGTCCCAGGTGAATACGTCGCTAGAGCGATCAAGTGGATAAAACATTGCCTTCAATGCCGGTAGTGCGTGGCTTGCCACCGACTCCGGTGTCCAACCCTCGCTACGATGCACCGAGCGAACAGGCCGAGGCTGGCTAATTAAAAATATTTCGTTATTCCGAACTGCAAACACTTGGCCATTGGCATAGTCGGATGCATCGCTTGCTAAACAGACTGCGAGGGGTGCGATTTTCGCTGGGGTCATTTGCTTAATGCGATCAACTCTGGCTTTTTCTTCGGGCGTCTCGGTGGGAATAGAACCAATCATTCGACTCCAAGCAAACGGCGCAATGCAGTTCGAGCGCACGTTGAATTTCAACATGTCTAAGGCAATCGATTTCGATAATGCCATCACACCCAACTTCGCTGCCGAATAATTGGCTTGACCAAAATTACCAATGAGGCCCGAGGTCGATGTCATATGTATGAAGTTGCCCGATTCCTGTTCTTTGAAATAGGGCGCAGCGGCACGACTGACGTGAAACGCACCATACAAATGAACTTTGACTACCGAATCGAATTCATCAACACTCATCTTGTGAAAAAAGCGATCACGCAAAATGCCGGCGTTATTCACCACTACATCTACACGCCCAAAGGCATCAATCGCTGTTTGAATAATATTGCTCGCGCTTGCTGCGGCAGATACGCTATCTGTGTTTGCTACCGCTTCGCCGCCCAGTGCTTTAATCTCATTAACAACGGCTTGTGCAGGGCCAGCATCACTACCCTCACCGGCCACACTTGCACCAATATCATTGACAACAATCTTCGCACCTTCACGAGCCATAGCCAACGCAATATCGCGTCCTATGCCACCACCTGCACCGGTGACGACGACAACTTTTCCTCCAACCATGTTGCTCATATAGTTACCTTCACTTATTAACAGGCCATTGAAATGCGAGTTGCTGTTTATCGAGAAACTTCTGCACTTCAGTTTTATGTTCTTGTGTCCCCACTGCCAACGCTTGCGCATTGACTTCGAACTCCAGAGCCGGACTAAGATCACCGCCCCAACCCGCCAAAGAACGCTTAATCATGCTCATCGCTATTGGGGACGCATTCACAAAACTAGTGGCTAAGGCGTTGGCGCGGGCCATCAAACTCTCTGGCTCATGCAGCTCCATGGCAATGCCCAGCTGCAATGCTTCCTGGGCTTCGATATCGCGCGCTGACAGCATAATTTCCTTAGCGCGCTGCACGCCAACAATGCGAGGCAAAGTATAGAACGCGCCGCAATCAGGCACCAAACCTACCTTCAAAAACGACATACAAAAACGCGCACGTGGGGTAGCCAATATAAAGTCAGCTGCCAAGGCCAAGCTAAAGCCAGCACCGGCGGCGGCACCATCCACCGCCGCAATCACTGGCCTATCAAGCAGCACAAGTTCTTGCAACCAGTCATGAAGATCTTGCAAGCGCCTGCGCCAACCAAGGTTATCCAACTCGATGGTGGCGATATTCTTAAGATCACCACCCGAACAGAAATGCCCATTTGCCCCCGTCAGAATCAATGCGCGAATTGCAGGCTCCTTGCGCACGCGCTCGACTACTTCTGCAATTTCAATCCGCATTTCGGAATCGAGCGAATTGCGCTTCGTTGGGTTATCTAACGTCAATGTAGCCACTTGATCAGCCACAGAAAAACGAATTGTTTTGAAATCTTCCATTCGTGTTTAACTTTCTAAACGATTAAATTCTGTCCCATACTTGCACCAAGCCCACGAGGTGCACGACCCCGTACCCTAAACAAATGAGCGAGCTCACGACGAGAAAAGTTGAGGTGAGTTTTTGTTTTAAAAAAGCAGGCGTTATTAAAAGTACGAAACCAGCGATGCCTCGCAATAAATAAATGCCGGTAATTAGGCAAAGCGCAATTTTTAGAAAAGGAAAGGTCGGTAAAGCCCCTGATGCGGAAATCGCAAGAAACGACCATGAAAGCAGCACTAACGCGATGCCGAGTGTGACAAGCGCAGGAAAGAGTTTGCCTTGCTCTGCGGCATGAGCAAATTTCTCGCCTGCCCCAAAAAATCGATACCAAGAAGGGCCTCCAACGACGATTGCCACATGTACTAGGGCTGCCATGGCACTTAGCACGGCGCCAGCCAAAAGAAAGCTATTCATTCGGATCGAAACTCTCATCAATCTCAAGCTCGCCACGTTCTCGCGCAGCAATAATTGCTTTCGCCTCAGCCACTTGCATCTGAGGCACTCTGACACATGCGCCGCCCAGCGCAATCGTTAAAAGAGAATCGGTTTGAACTAAATTGACATCCCCAGCTTCTGCGCGAATGCCGAACGACAGTAGGCATGAACATAAAATGTTCGCTTCAATAGCCGTCAAATACTTCGCCACGATTTCCAAATCGCCTTGATATTGATCTTCGGTTGAAATGCTCATTAACGAACACTATCACTTATTCTTTGGTTGCAAAATACACACCCGGCAATATTAGGGCGGCTCCCACGAAGTGAAACAACTGCGGTTGTTCGTTCAAAAATAGGTAGCCGGTTAGTGCCCCGTACAAAGGCCCAAGATACAAAACAATTCCCGCTTTGGCCGCCCCTAACTCACTTTGCATAAATGAATAAGCTTGATAGGCTGCAAAGCCTGGTACAAGCGCTGCAATGACACCTAACACTAAAGCCTTCTCGTCAACACGTGACGGAAAGCCAAACATCGTCATCTCTATAACAGTTAGCGGAATCAGCAACAACACACCGCCTAAAGTTATCACTGTCGAACGACTGAACACGCTCAAACAGGATGACTTATTCTTAAGCACTAAGGTATAAAAAGTCCATGAAACAACGGCTGCAACTATCCACCAGTCACCTACGGTGAAACTCAAGTGGGTAAAGGTTGCCCAACTGGCCTTCGAGATAATTAGTAACATTCCCGCAAGTGCGAGTGCGCCGCCAAGCCATTGGCGTAGGCGAAGCTTTTCATGGAACCAAACGGCTGAAACACTTGCAATAAGCACTGGTGCAATCGCATACAGTAATGCAATATTAATCGCCGCTGTAGTCTTCGCGCCGATGTAAACAAAAGCACCGCAGATCCACATGCCACAGGCACCTAAAAAAAACATCTCCTTCCATTCGGCGGCCCACTGCGGCCATTTGTCGGCCAACTCTCGGTACGAAAACGGCAGCATTAGGAGCAGCGCAATGCTCCAACGAAGCAGCGCCAAGGCATGAGGTTCGATATGACCTATCGCCGCCTTAGCAACAATGTAATTGACGGCCCACAGAGCTGGCGTAATGAAAAGAAGAATACGGGCTAGGCGAGTTTTGTCTATGAGCATAAACGCACGATTGTACGTCCGGCTGGGTGGCAAAAGCCCCCACTGATCAGACATGCCTGTTTCAGACAATTTTTAAGAAATACACTCGCAGGAGAAATGACCATTAAACAGTGAAAAAATCCCGCTTATCCTCATCCCAACCAGGGATCAACAGGGCGTTGAATGAACCCCGCATTGAAGCAATTGCTCAGGCGCTAGAGCCGCGCATTCTTTTTTCGGCCGATGTGCCGGCACTTATTATCGAACCAGCGCAAGCCCAAGTTGCGCCGCAAGTCCAAAGTCAGCCTGCCTATTCAGCCCAGTCAGCAGCAAGCTTAACCAACGCCCAAACAAGCCCTCAGTCACAACTTTTTGTCCTCGACTTGCGCATCGAAGACGCCCAAGGCCTGCTTGCAGGCTTACAGCAACAGCAGCTTCAAGCACAGGCCAAAGGCGAAACCTTTGAAATTCTGACGCTCGATTGGCAAGACGATGGAATTACTAAAATTGCCGAGGCATTGCAGGCACAGGGTGGCGTATCTTCCCTACATCTCATAGGTCACGGCGACGATGGCATGATGCTGCTTGGGTCTACATGGCTCGATCAAGCAACACTACGCAGTCGAACTAGCGACTTTTCAAGCTGGAGCTCTGGGCTTACAGACCAAGCTGACATTCTCGTCTACGGTTGCGACTTTGCTGGTAACGAAACTGGCCAACAATCGGTACGTTCATTGGCGCAGATTACTGGCGCAGATGTCGCGGCCAGCATCGATGCAACGTCTAACACATTACGTCATGGAAACTGGGCACTCGAATTTCAAGAGGGAATTATTGAAAGCAGCACAAGCGCTGTAAAAAATGCTGCTACGCGTTGGCAAGGCAAGCTGGCAACGTTTGTTGTCACAAACAATTCGGATTTAGGTGCAGGGTCGCTTCGACAGGCAATTTTTGACGCCAACGCTAACGCAGGCATCGACACAATCACTTTCAACGTAGGCGGTAATGCGGTTCAAACTATTGGCCTGCAAAGCGCGTTACCGACGATTACAGAGGGTGTGCTAATCGACGGTACAACGCAGACTGGCTACACGCCAACTACCTTAAAAGTAGAGCTCAACGGCACTAACGCTGGCTCACCGGCCGACGGCCTTACCATTGCCTCAAGTACGACCGTCAACATTCGCGGCTTGATCATCAACAGGTTTCAAGGAAATGGCATCGCTATTTGGGGTGGCAGCAGTGGCCATGTGATAGAAGGCAATATTATTGGCCTAGATGCATTAGGTACAGGTGCACTTGCCAATACCAGCAATGGCATCAATATTTACAATAGCTCTAACAACATTATTGGGGGTACAACGGCCGCCACGCGAAATGTTATCTCTGGCAATCTAGGGAGCGGGATTCTAGTTACCTCAAATTCAAACAACACGAGTATTCGCGGAAATTACCTCGGAACAAACATCTCTGGAACATGGAGTATTGGAAATGCCTTCGACGGGATTACGATCAGCGATTCATCGAACAACACAATCGGGGGAACAACTGCTGGAGAAGGTAACCTTGCTTCAGGCAATTGGAAAAATGGCATTGGCATTTACACCGCTGGAACCAATAACAGCGTTTTAGGCAACATAATCGGCCTGAACGCAGCGGGAACGTCGGCAATAGGCAATTTGCAAAGCGGTGTGTCTATTGATAGCACCACTGCCACTATTGTTGGTAGTGCTGTCGCCGGCGGTGGAAATGTTATTTCTGGCAACACAGATTCAGGTATCTACTTAGCGCGAACTAGTAATAACATCATCAAGAATAACTTGATTGGTCGAAATGCCGCGAATACAGGCAACGTTGGAAACAGCGCAGCAGGCATCTTTTTCGATATCAATGCCAACAATAATCGTGTCGGTGGGTTAACCGCAATTGAGGCGAACGTTATCTCAGGGTCAGGTAACTCTGGCGTCGTCGTTTCTTCCACCTCGACCGCCAATGCTATCGTTGGAAACTCAATCACCGGAAATGCGCTATTGGGCATTGATCTGGGAAACAATGGCGTCACCGCTAACGATGCGGCACCGGACGCGGACACAGGCGCGAATGGCCTTCAGAACTATCCGGTTCTATATACCGCCTCGATTTCCGGTAGCAATGTCAATATCAGCGGCGAAATCAATAGCAGCTTCAACACAACTTTTCTTATTCAGTTTTACGGCAATAAACTAGGGACGGAAGACGGGAGTGGTTATGGCGAAGGTACGATATTTTTAGGTAGTACTACGGTTACAACCAATGCTGCAGGTTTTGCCAACTTCAACTCAACCTTCTTAGCCAGCGGCGGGCTCGCAATCAATGATCGAATCTCCTCCTTAGCAAGCGTCGATTTAGGTGGCGGAAATAACGGCGACACATCTGAGTTTTCACAAAACGTAGTGATAGTGAGCGGGAATATTTCACCGACTGTCACGTTAACGCCAGGCAATGCAACGTTCGTTGAAGGTGGTACTGCCGCCTTTATTGATTCAACCGCAACGATTAGCGATCCAGACAGCCCAGATTTTTCAGGTGGCGTTCTTGAGGCTATTGTTACTGCGAACGGCTCGACCCGCGACGTCTTAGGAATCAATAATCAAGGCATGGGTGTAGGGCAAATCGGCGTGACGGGTAGTAACGTTTTCTATGGCGGTACCTTGATCGGTAATTTCGCCTCGATAAGTTCACAGATCAGGGTCAACCTAAACACCAACGCGACTGTGATCGCTACGCAAACCCTACTTCGCAACTTTACATTTAGTATTACCGGGCAAGATCCTCCGAGCGCGACACGCTCTGTGGTGGTTACCGTAAGTGACGGAGATGGTGGTAGTGGCGGCATATTAGCGAAAAACATAAACATACAGGTTGACAACACGCTTTGGGTCAATACCGCGAACGATGTTTCCGATGGCGACACCTCCAGCATTTTCAATTTGCTCGCCAACCGAGGTGCAGACGGTGTTATCTCACTGAGAGAAGCGATCCTCGCAACCAACGCTACTACCAGCAGTGTTAATGAAATTAACTTCGCGATTTCTAGCGCAGGCTCACACACAATTATAGTCACTACCGAGTTGCCACCAATTACGCGACAGTTAGTCATTGACGGAAAAACGCAAAGCGGTTACGCGGGCATACCGCTTATTGAAATCAACGGCAACCTGACATCAGAAGCAAATGGCCTTAGATTAGCCCCGGGAAGCAACGCAAGCTACGTCAGCGGCCTATCGATTACAGGTTTTATAGGTACAGGCAACCCAGCAGGATACGGCATACTGATTGAGTCGAACGATAGCATTATCCAATCTAATTATTTTGGTATTGATGGCAGCAACGCGGCGAAGGGCAACTGGGTGGGAGTAGTTCTCGCCTCTGGCGCCAGCAACAATCTTATTGGCGGAACCACGATTGGTGAGGGCAACGTCATTTCAAGCAATACAAATGGTGGCCTTGCACTCGTATTTGCTAACACGACGAATAATCAAATCGCGGGTAACTACGTTGGCGTATTAGCCGACGGCCTCACTGCTAGACCCAACACATTTTATGGAATCTATGTATCCACACCCTCGGCCATCAATACCATCGGCGGTACTACCGCAGGCGCTGGCAACATCATTAGATCAAACAGTAATGTTGGCATTGTTGCTGACACAAACACGACTGTTTCCATTTTAGGAAACTCACTGGCCAACAATGGTGGCCTAGGCATCGATCTCAATAATGACGGTGTCACATTAAACGATGCCAACGATATCGATAGTGGCGCAAATGGATTACAAAACTATCCCGTATTAACGAGCGCAACCAGCTCCGGGGGCAACACAACCATCATCGGCTCTATCAATACCACGGCCAATACAACTCTTAGAATCGAGTTCTTTAGCTCCATAACCGGCGATGCATCACTTTATGGAGAAGGGCAAACTTACCTGGGCGTAACGACCGTCACAACAGACGGCGCTGGAAATGCATCGATCAATGCGATACTGAGTGGCGTTTCATTAGCTGTCAACTCTGTAGTCAGCGCTACTGCAACTGTTGATCTTGGGGCTGGAAGCTACAGTTCAACATCCGAATTTGCCCAAAATATACTCGTGACAAGCCCGGCAACAGGCACCATTTCAGGCCGAGTACTTGAAGACCCCGAAGCAGATGGCGACATTAGCCTTAGTAACGGTGTCTCAGCGCAAGTGTATCTATTTAGAGATGACGGCGACGGCGTCATGAACGCTGGGGATACCTTCGTATCGAGTCGGTTAACTGGCCCAGCTGGGGCCTATTCATTCGATGGCCTTTCAGCAGGAGCTTACTGGACAGTGGTTGATTCTCGGAGCATTCAAGCCACGTTTTTCAACTCAGGGTTTAACGCCACGAATACCTGGTGGGAGCAAACCTACGGTGCCGCAGGTTCAAGAACCTACAACGGCACTTTCAACTATTCATTTTTAGGCGGTGAACTCTTAGGCGGTGCTCGTCGCGATGTAAGCGATGGTTTCGATGGCAGCGCTGCAAGCATTGTGAAGGCAGAGCACGCGACAAGGTCCATTCTGACTTCTGGCGCATCCATCAACAACGTTGATTTTGGCTTTTCGTCAACTGCGATTGTAACTACCTTGGATGGTGACGATGACGCTACTGCGCCGCGCAGCAAGCAAGGATCCTTGCGCCAATTCATTCAAAATAGTGAAGCTTTAACTGGCACGCAAACTAGTTTGTTCCGACTCGTTTCAACAGATGCAAATTACAACGCTGGCACAGGTGTATGGCGAATAACAGTTAGCCAATCCTTA
>JAYWIG010000286.1:0-8538 GCA_043789035.1 Betaproteobacteria bacterium | reverse complement strand
AGGCCCTGGGGGCCGCACATTAGCCCAGTTACGAAACGAAGCATCACAGCACGGCATTCAAGGCCGATCAAAAATGAACAAAACACAACTAGAAATTGCTCTTAAGGAAAAAACATGAACAACCTCAAAAAAACACTTATCGTCGGCCTACCGATAGTTGTCCTTTCGGCCTGCGGCGGTAATGACTCAGCGGACCGCCTAGATATTGCAGACCCAGTCGTTAGGTTTGTGCATGCATCGCCACTCGCACCTAACCTCACGCTGTATCGAAACGATATAGGTCGCGCTGATGTTAATAATGTCGCTTATAAAACTGTTTCAAACTATTCATTTATCGATTCTGGCTCTGCCCTCTGGCAGCTAAGGACGACGATTGCAAACTTGGTAGTAGGCAACGTCACGATTGACCCTAATCGTGGCAATCGATATACGATCATCGCCTTTCCATCAATCAGTGCAGACACGACTCTGTACACCATTCAAGACCCCTACAACAAATCGGTAACAAGCGATCAGGCCAAAGTGCGTATTGTGAACGGCTCTATCAATGCGAACAGTATTGATTTATACATAACACCTCCCGGCACGGATATATCAGCGGCAGGGGTTACGCCATCGATTGCTAATACTAGTTATAAAACGGCAGGCCCCGCATCGGGGAATGATTCTTTGAACCTAGACGGTGGCAACTATCAAATCTCGATTACCGTGGCCGGTACGAAAAGCATTCTGTTTAAAGGGTTTGTCAGTATTGAGAAGAACAAAGACATTTTGCTTCTAACGCTTCCAGACACAATCCTTCCTGCTGCAATTAAAACGCTCATCAAAGTTGATGGCGACGCTGGCGCGAAGGAATTGCAAGCGAGTTAATTGACAGAATCAGGCTCAAAGAACAACCAACGTACTTGCGGGAACTCTTCCCGCAGCGCAGCCTCGCAGCGGTTGATTGCGGCAATGAGAGCGGCGGCTGAATCGGATTCGGTCATACGAGCTTTCACTGCCACAACAACATCGTCGCCATTCTGTAAGGTGATTAAGTTGTAGACCTCGGCAACTTCTTTGCGTGCAATAAGAAAATGAAGAATCGCCTTGCGCATCGCTGGCTCAGCACTTTGCCCAACCAATAACCCCTTGACTTCAAAACCTACAAATACGGCAACCAAAAGTAGTAACACTCCGATAACAAGGCTTCCTACAGCATCATAGGTTGAGTTGCCGGTCGTCATTGCCATAATCACCGCCAGCAACGCTACAGAAAGGCCTGCTGTTGCCGCAATATCTTCTCCAATCACCACAAGTAATTCACTGCGACGGGTTTCACGAAACCATTTCCACAGGCTTTGCTCACCACGCAGGGAGTTCACTTGGGTCATGCCTTTCCACAAAGAAACAGATTCGGCAATTAAGCTCACAACAAGCACTGCAATCGCAATCCACGGGTCGGTAATTGGTGTATCACTACCCAATTTATGAAAACCTTCGTAGATAGAGAACACACCCCCCAAGCTAAAAAGCATGAGCGCAACAATAAAAGACCAAAAATAGATTGCTCGACCATGCCCCAAAGGAAACTCTTCGTTGGGAGGTCGGGTAGACCTTTTTAACCCGATCAGCAACAAAGCTTGATTACCGCAATCTGCCACGGAGTGAACTGCCTCAGCAAGCATTGAGCTCGAACCAGTTAGCCAAGCGGCAATGCCTTTAGCTAGCGCGATGAAAGCATTTGCACCGAGCGCAAAGAAGATTGTTCCAGTTGAATCGGTGATTTTTTTCAACGCTTTAGCCTTAGTGTATTTGATATTACAGAAACCGAACTTAAACTCATCGCTAACGCCGCAAACATCGGTGATAGCAACCAGCCAGTAAATGGATACAAAACGCCAGCCGCCAAGGGCACGCCCAAAGCGTTATAAACTAGTGCGAAGCCAAGGTTCTGTTTCATATTGGCGACTGTCTGAGCGGAAATGGTTCTCGCTAAAGCAATACCTCGCAAGTCGCCTTTCACAAGCGTGACTTGTGCACTATTCATCGCAACATCGGTACCAGTTCCCATGGCAATACCCACATCGGCCTTCGCTAAAGCGGGCGCATCATTAATGCCATCGCCAGCCATGGCGACAACCCTACCCTCGCCTTGCAATTTTTCGACCAAGGCCAACTTATCGGCTGGCTTAACCTCGCCAAGCACCTCATCAATGCCAAGCTTATTGCCCACAAATTTAGCGGTCGTCACCCCATCGCCCGTCGCCATAATGACCTTTACCCCGGCCAACTTTAGCTCAGCGAGCGCTTCGATTGAACTGGCTTTAATTGGGTCCGACACAGCGATGATTCCAATAGCGGTTTTATCAACTGCCAAAAACATCACGCTTGCCCCTTCGTTTCGAAGTACCTCAGCTTGCGTCTTCAACGTCTCAATCGATATTTCTAGCTGAGCCATTAGCGTCGTATTACCTAACGCTAAATGCCTGTCGCTAACGGTACCTTGCACACCTATGCCAGAACTCGATTCGAAACCTTCGACTTTTGTAAGTGCTAAATTTCGCTCGCTCGCAGCAATGCGAATAGCACCGGCCATTGGATGCTCACTGCCTTGATCCAAACTAGCGGCTAGTTGCAAGACTTCGTTCTCAGAATACCCAGAAGTTGAAACAACACGGTCAAATCGCGGCTTACCTTCGGTGAGTGTGCCGGTTTTATCGACAATTAGTGTATCGACCTTGCAAATATTTTCAATGGCAGCCGCATCACGAAACAGCACGCCATGAGTAGCAGCTTTACCAGTGGCTACCATGATTGACATGGGTGTCGCCAACCCCAATGCACACGGGCAGGCAATGATGAGTACGGCGACTGCGTTGATCAATCCGTATACCCAACTTGGGTTTGGTCCGAAAAATCCCCAAACCAAGAAAGTGAGCAACGAAATACTAATGACAGTCATCACAAAATAACCCGCAACTTTATCGGCCATCCGTTGCATAGGGGCTTTAGATTGCTGCGCTTGAGTCACCATTTGAACAATGCTTGCCAGCACCGTTTGCGCCCCCACCTTTTCCGCTCGCATCACCATCGCGCCGCTGGCATTAATCGTTGCCCCGATCAACTTATCACCTATGCGTTTTGTTATCGGCATAGGCTCACCAGTCAGCATAGACTCATCGACCGAACTATTTCCCTCAGTAACGACTCCATCGACGGGCACCTTTTCACCCGGACGAACCCGCAAAAGATCGCCCATCTGAACGTCGGTCAATGCAACGTCTTCATCGGTTCCATCACTCCTCACCCTACGCGCGGTTTTAGGCGACAGACCAAGTAAGGACTTTATCGCAGCTGAGGTTTGTGATCGTGCTTTCAACTCGAGTATCTGTCCTAGAAGGGTGAGCGAGATAATGACAGCTGCTGCTTCAAAGTAAACGGACACCCTTCCCATCGAAACAAAAGATGGAGGAAATACTTGCGGCGCAATCGTTGCAACAACGCTGTAAATGAAAGCCGCAGAAGTGCCTAAGCCAATCAGTGTCCACATATTTGGGCTTCGATTGGTAACCGACTGCACAGCCCGTTCGATAAAAGGCCACCCCGCCCAAAACACAATAGGCAAACTCAGTACAAGCTCTATCCAACTTTGTGTAGCCATTTCAAACCACTGCAAGCGGTGCCCGACCATCGCCAAGAAAGTGACAATGACAGTTAACGGCAGCGTCCAAATAAAGCGTCGCTTAAAGTCGATGAGCTCCGGGTTCTCGCCCTCGTCAATGCTGGGTATGACAGGTTCAAGTGTCATCCCACATTTCGGGCATGCTCCCGGATGGTCCTGCTTAATCTCGGGGTGCATCGGGCATGTGTAGATCCTCGTTGACAACATACTGCCTCCTCACGGCCAAATAGCGAGCGCCAATAATCTCAGTCAACCTAGCAGCTGACTGTGCGCCAGCGCACCGATGAGACTTCAGTAGAGAGGCAAACTCATTGTTATGACATTACAAATAACGCTCAATCTACTCGCAGCACTTGCCATTTGTGCGCTTCTGTACGGTATGCAAAAAAAGCACATTTCCTTTAGCAAAAGAGTTTTCTCGGCATTGGCTCTTGGCATATTGCTAGGCGGCGTTTTTCATTATTTATACGGCGCAGAGTCACCCATCATCGTGGCTACCGGCTCATATCTCGAAATCATTGGCCTCGGCTATGTAAAGCTTCTACAAATGATTGTGATGCCACTGATCATGGCGTCTATCATCGGTGCGATTTTGAAGCTAAAAGGTGCGTACTCTGTTGGCAAGATTAGTGCACTGACAATCGGCACGCTAATGCTGACCACAATGGTGGCTGCGGCCGTTGGCATCCTAATGGCCAAACTATTCAGCTTGACAGCTGTCGGCCTTACGGCGACTGCAGCGGAGGTGGCGCGAGGGCAATATTTACAAGGCTCACTTGGCGCAGCTAAGGCAGTTACCTTTCCGAGCATGGTTTTGAGCTTTATTCCTTCCAATCCATTTTTAGACATGACCGGTGGACGAAAAACATCGACAATTGCCGTAGTCATTTTCTCTATTTTTGTGGGCATTGCTGCAATAGGTTTAGCGACGAAGAAGCCCCAAGTCTTTGCCTCTTTTGAGAGCTTTGTCAATGTAGCTCAAGCCATCATATTGCGGGTAGTAACCATGGTCCTTCGGTTGACCCCATACGGCGTTTTCGCATTGATGACTCAACTAGTCGCTGACAGCAGTTATGAAGATATTTTAAAATTAGGTAGCTTTGTGCTGGCATCTTATAGCGCCATACTTATTATGTTTGCCGTTCATCTTGCAATCGTGGCAAGCGCAGGATTAAACCCCATTCATTACACTAAGAAAATTCTGCCAGTACTCGTTTTTGCATTTACATCACGCAGCAGCGTGGGCGCTATACCGATGAATATACAAACTCAGACTAAGGGGCTGGGTACGCCTGAAGGTATCGCAAATTTCTCAGCAAGCTTTGGCTCCACCATTGGCCAAAACGGCTGCGCCGGCTTATACCCGGCAATGCTGGCAGTCATGATCGCGCCAACTGTTGGCATAGATCCTTTCACATTCGCCTTTATTGCTCAGCTTATCTTAATCGTCACCATTGGTTCGGTTGGCGTGGCGGGGGTGGGCGGCGGCGCAACTTTTGCAGCGCTCATTGTGTTGTCCGCCATGAATCTTCCGGTGGCGCTGGCTGGCCTACTTATATCTATCGAGCCTCTGATTGATATGGGCCGCACGGCACTTAACGTTAGTGGATCCATCACGGCGGGAACCGTAACGAGCCGCATTCTCGGCCAGACAGATATGGCCGTTTTCGACAGAGACGCTGCAATCGAGCTAGACGAATCTGAAGTGGTTATTGCTTAATTTAATAGAGTTTGTTCAATCAGTCGCTCGCTGGTATCAAAGTTGCCAGTTCCAATACGTAGCGCGTCGCCGATTGCCACTTTGACAATCACAGGATACAAAAAATGCATCGCTTAGTTCCCCCTCCCCATCGCACGTCGGCATTGCGAGTGCAAGTAGTACACGAAACACCAGAATATGCGGAAGACTGATGTCTGCGTCTTTAGCATCGAGGGCCGTCATTTAGTGCTGAAGGCTGCACTAACTTGGTTAGCGGAGCATTTGATATAAATTACAAATCAATTTAAGCACTGAATTTATTCGGGTTTGGCTCCGAAACAAAACGCTGAACATAATCTAATTAAATTCGCTTACTCTCAGCCTTAAAAACCCCATTAATCCACTCCAAAAACACCCGCACTCGGTAGGGCTGAAAACGAACTGGCGGATAGATCGCATAAATCTTAGGTCCATCGCAATCGAATTTTTTCATGATGCGGACTAGGCGACCGTCCGCTAAATGCGCTCTTGCTTCGAGTAAGCCAACCCGAATGATGGCCATCCCGGCGGCAGCAACGTCGAGCAAGCCATCGATTTGATTTACTGCAATCGTGTGATCGGGTATAACAAAAACAGGTTTATCGGTTTGTTGAAACTGCCATGGCAAGATACGCCCGCCGCTGGATAGCCGATAAACTGCACATCGATGTTGGCTCAGATCTTCAATGCGCTTGGGCGGACTAAAGCGTTGCAGATAACTCGGCGCAGCGCAAGTAACAAGCTTCATTATCGCAAGTTCGCGTGCAACGAGCGAAGGTGGTTTTGCTTCGCCAATGTGCAGCTTAATATCGAAGCCCTCCTCCGTAAGATTGACAATTCTCTCAGTGAGCCCCAACTCGAGATTAATTTCAGGATGCTGTGAGACAAAAGTCGATAGCGCAGGGATCACCAGATGGCGGCCAATGGAAACATGCATATCAACGCGCAAAAGCCCTCCGGGGCTGCTTGCTCGCTTACTAACCGATAGTTCCAGTTCGTCAAACGATTCAACGAGTTCACGCACTTTTTTGTAGTAAGTTAAGCCGTCGTCAGTGAGCTTCAGCGACCGTGTAGTGCGGCTCAATAGTTTGACGCCAAGAAGAAGCTCTAACCGGCCGATGATTGCTGAAACCGAGGTTTTAGGCAGCGAAAGTTTCTCCGCTGCGCGAGTGAAGCTTGCGGCTTCTACCACGCGGATAAATACGCGAGCAGCTTGCAGAGTATCCAAAAAATATCCAATCTATTGTGCAAAAAAAACGAACATTTAATCCGATTGTATCTACTTTATCGACCAGACAATTCTTGGCAAAATCGCTACAACTGCATACCGATCCATTGGTTCAACTCTAAAAAGCCAAATGTATATCCGACTTATTGTTACCGCTTTGCTCGCAATGTTAGGCCTCGTACTCAGCGGTTGTGGCACAACACATGCGACTTATCGAGATGCTGCCAACTTAGACATTATGTTATTAGGGTTCGATCCAGTAAGCTACTTCACTGGCGCTGCCCCACTTAAGGGGCAATCCAACCTTGCAGCTACGCATGAAGGACGCACTTATCATTTTTCGAGCACAAGCAATCGAGAAATATTTGTAGCGAACGCTTCTCGTTTCGAACCACAATTCGGTGGCTTCTGTTCGAACGGAGCCGCTTACGGGATGAAATGGGCCAGCAATCCAACCTCGTTCGAAATCGTGGACGATCGTCTTTTTATTTTCTCTGGCGAGGGCAGTAAATCATCTTGGGCGTTAGACAAAAAGGCCAACATCGCTTTTGGTGATGGCCTTTGGAAATCGGAGATGGAGGCGACAGGTTGGCGCTGGCAATCGATCAAGCGAATGATCTTTAGGGTTGGTCACTACAAAGACACTGAAGAGCTTAATGCTCGCTGGCAGAAGCAATTCCCCGGACAACTAAAACCTGCACCACAGAACGGCGGCATTTGGCCCAACTTAACAAACCCACCGGTATGGCAGGCAGCGACTGGCTTGGGCCAAGAGGCAATCGGTTGGCCGTAATAAATTTTTAATCTGGAGTTACTATGCATTTTTTTTCACACACTGGCACCTCGACAGCCATCGTAGGCTTTGCGTTCTTATTATCGGCAGCATCCGTGTTCGCACAAACGACTGGCACAGGTCAAACACTTGACACAATTCAATGGCGCGATTCGCCAGTTCCCGGGGTTCAAAACTCTGTGCACATCGGTAATCCAGCAGCGACTGGGCTTTACGTTGTACTCGGCAAGATGTCGCTAGGCAGCAGATTTCCCGCCCATAAACATCCAGATGCACGCGTGACCACTGTTCTTAAGGGCACGATGTATTACGCATCAGGTAGCGATCTGAGCGATGCCGCAATGGTTGCTTACCCAACGGGTGCCATCGTACAAACACCCGCAGGAGTGGCCCACGTTATGTGGGCTCGTGATGGTGACGTAGTCATGCAAGAAACCGGCATCGGGCCAAGCGGCTTGGTGGCTGTAGATACTGCGCATAAGTAAAAAAGCTTTGGCTCTTTATACGCCAGTGTCGTCGGTCTACAGGCTCATCCAGTTCGGTTGGTGGTTGGGTTATAGCTGCTCAAGCAAAAGATTAATTGCTCAGACGAGATTGGGGTTAGCGCTGGGATTGAGAATCGGTGCAACATTTCAAATTCGGTATTCATTTCGTTTTATGCGATTGGAGTAACAACTCTTAAACCCAAACCCTTCGCAGCTCTACAAAGCTGTTTATCGAAACAACAAAACGCGAGCGTTTTACCGACCTGTTCAAATGCCCTGTAGGCACTGGCGAGCTGAATACTGTCGTACGCACGCAGGCCCACTTTCAACGACAGTTCACCAGCTTCTTCAAGCAGTTTATTGTCAATCGCTAGTCGTGAATACATTTCCCACTCGGCGCTTAACCGCTTCAAAGCTTTTCGTTGCTCAACTAATGTAATCTCTTGAGTGCGATACTTCAACCCAAATGCTGCGCAGGATTCAACCCAAGTTATTTGGCTCACTACACAGAGGGTTGCTAAATTGGTCTGCTCCTTTGTCCAAGCGCTATGTTGCTCGTCGACATAAAGCTTAACCAAAGCAGAGGTGTCGCAAAATAAAATCATCTAGTCCCACGCATTTCGCTAACTA
>JAYWIG010000285.1:0-35332 GCA_043789035.1 Betaproteobacteria bacterium | reverse complement strand
CGAAACACTTTTTTACGAAATACTGCGCGACTGGCTATCTGCAATAGTGCTCCGTTCGTCGATCGCTGTGTTGCTATACCCAACAAAATCGACTCGCTTCTGCTTAGCGGTTGCTTACTCCAAACAGACGGCCTAAGGTTGCGCTACACGTTGATCAAATGTTGGCCATCAGCCGATAGACGCAGATGGCCGATTTTTACTAAGTCGGTGTAGGCCGTGGTGACCGCTTGCATGGCTGGAACACCTAATAGCTTTGATGATTGCGTCATGATTGAAGCGTTCTTTAAAAGCTCTGGTAGCTTTGAAATCTCGATAATTTCATGATCAAGTAGTAAGAACTTCATGAGCACCTTAATACCGTTTTTGGCATGTTTGGTTCTATCGTGTCCAAAGGCTGTTAATCGTAATCTAGCCCTTGCAATGGCTGCGGGTACATCAGTGAACATTGGACCGTGGCCAGGCAGAACTAAACTCGGTTGGAGTTGCTCGATGAAGTTTAATGTCTCGGCTTGCTCAACAACACCTGACTCTTCATTGAGCTCAGGAAACAACACGCCAAAACCATTTTCCCAAAGCGCATCTGCAGAAATAAGAATGCCTTCACGTGGCGCAAAGAAGATAAGGCTTTTCGGGTCGTGGCCGTTGGCTGCGATCGCTTGCCAATCAATACCCCCAAGCTTCAAAGTATCACCTGCATGAATGCTGCCGGTTGGTTTGAAGCGTTCACATGTTTGCGCTGTCGTGCTGTGTGTGAGGCCAATTTCGTCCCATGCCAGTGCATCTTGCCAGCTTGGCTCGGGCACAACAATTTCACAATCATGAATTGCTTGTAGTCGTGCGTTTCCGCCACAATGGTCAGAGTGAAGGTGGGTGTTAACTATTCGTGTGAGTCTTCTGTCACCAATCGTTGCTTGAACGAGCTTAGCTGTGAGTTCACGGTGCTTGTGATAGCCCGTATCGACGACAGTTGCAGTATCGCTTTCAGGATCGAAGCCAACAATATGATTGGCTGACAACCAATCTCGCTCAATAAAACGAAGGTTGCTGGGCAGCATTGCTAGGATTTGCCGAGGTAAAAGTCTTCGAGTTGCCTAAAGGCCATGTCAAGCTCCTTAGTGCCGCTGTTGACGGCCTTAAAAGGCCCCCGTGCACCTAGAATGACTAGGCGACTTGAAAATGGCAGACGAATGAACTTCACACGACCAATTTCATGCCAGCTAAACTCTTTTCTGAAAAACCAATCTTGCCGAATGCCTTTGCTATCGATGGTTGTTCTCGCCGTCACGATATACCAAGTGGTTACGCCAAGAACAACGCAAGCACCGAGCATTAACCACAGAACGGAGCTTGCTACCGCTTCTTTTCGCATGGCAAATACTTGCAGACCGTAAGCAAAAATACTAAACACCATGCTGACGGTAAAGTACTTCGTATACTTTCGATATGCAGGCCCTGTAACAGGCGTGGCAAAACGTTGTTCAGGCAGCATTTTTGCGTTTTCTTAAGGCAAGCAACTCAGAAATGGCGCGTTTGTCGTCGTTATTCATTTGGCCCCAAGCGACGATTTCATCGATCGTACGAAAGCAGCCTTCGCAAAAACCTGTGTCAGCAGACATTCTGCAAACAGAATTGCACGGTGACGGTATGGATTGAGTGCTAGGGGTCATGTGGGCAAAGGTTCCTGTGCGGCTAATTTAGTTGCGATCGCGTTTCCCGCCCGAGAACTGCTCTTACGATCTAAGCGTTTTGATATCCATTGGCCAGTTGCTACTAGCTGGTTTAAGTCCAACCCGGTTAGGTAGCCCATGCCATGCAGCATATACACAATATCTTCTGTTGCGACATTGCCGGTTGCTCCTTTGGCATACGGGCAGCCACCCAAGCCTGCAATCGACGAATCTAAACGCCTTACGCCAACTTCTATGCAGGCCAGCGCGTTGCTCACGCCTTGTCCATAGGTATCGTGGAAGTGGCCAGAAAGTTGTGCGATTGGAAAGTGCCTAGCTGCGGCTGCAAAAACGTCCCGCACACGTTGAGCCGTGCCTACGCCGATGGTGTCGGCAATGCCAATCTCGTCGCAGCCCATGTCGCGAAAACGTTGCGTGACATCGACGACGGAATCGATACTTACTTCGCCTTGATACGGGCAACCAAAGGCTACGGACACCGCAGCGCGTAAACGAATTTTGTGCTCGATCGCTGCCTTGGCAACTTCGGAAAATTTGGCAATACTTTCTGCAATCGAACAATTAATGTTGCGTTGTGAAAAGGCTTCGCTTGCGGCACCGAAGATCACCACTTCTGTGGCGCCGCTTGCAAGAGCGCCTTCGAAACCCTTCATGTTTGGAGTAAGAACGGAATAAGTTCGTCCAGAAATGCGGTTTACACGGGCCATCACTTGAGCAGCATCGCTCATCTGCGGTACCCATTTAGGCGATACAAACGAAGTTGCTTCGAGATTCAAAACCCCTGCAGCAAGCAAGCGGTTGCAAAGTTCGACTTTGATATCGGTGTCGATAAGCTGCTTCTCGTTTTGCAAACCATCACGAGCACCAACTTCAGTAATGTGGATAAAGTTATTTGTCATTTTTTGTAACCTCGCCTCAATAGCCTTTTTTGCGGTCAACCAACCCAGTGACTGCCTGGCCTTGCGAGAACTGTTCTAATTTTTTTGCCACCTGCTTAGTCGAAGGGCCAATCAATGTTACTGCCGACACATGAGGCGTCATACGTATTTTAGGGTGCAACCAAAAGCGATGGTTTTGTGGCAAAGGCTCTTCGCGAAATACGTCCAAGGTTGCGCCGCTTAGATGGCCGCTATCAATCGAAGTTAGAAGATCATGGTCGATGATTAAGCCGCCGCGAGCAACGTTAATTACATAGGCCCCTTTGGGCAACATTGCGAACTTCTCCGCGTTGAAATAGTCTTGCGTTTCAGATGTTAACGGCGCACATAAGATGAGCACTTGGCTAGTGCTCAAGAAATTTGTCAACGCCTGTGTTGAGCTGCGTGAAAAGGTTTGGCTTCGATACCCAAAGCCACTTAAGCCTTTAACGATTTCTTTGGCAAGTACGCCGGCACCAAAAATACCGACGACAAACTCGCTACGTTTCTCGCTTTTTAGAAAACCCCAAGTCTGCGCGCGCTGTTGCGCAAGATAATCATCGCGGCGGTGGTACTGCCTGCCAACTTCGAGTAAACAGTACTCGGCCATTTGCAGGCCCATACCCGCATCTTCTAATCGAATAATCGGTAAGTCTTTTGGTAGCGCGCTGTTGTTCAATAAGTGATCAACACCAGCAGCTGCACTGAAAAATGCTTTCAATGTCGTTTGCGATGCAAATAATTCTTCAGGAGGCTGCCAACCAATGGCATAGTCGGCCCAAGCCGGCTCTACCTGAGGCCATACTTCGATTGAAGCGTTCGGTAATAGGGCAAGCATTTCTTCCTGCCAGCGCTTCGCACTTTGCGCGTGGGTGTGGGCAATAAGAATATTCATTGCTACTCGCTCAATTCCACAAGCACGGCACCTTCTGCCATTTGGGTTCCAACATCGCCACCGATAGCAACAATTTTTCCAGCTCGGGTAGCCAACACGCTATGTTCCATCTTCATCGCCTCTAAGACTAATAATGCTTGGCCTTGAGTGACCACATCGCCGACCTTAACGCTTAATGCAATAATCTTTCCAGGCATCGGCGACAACACCTTGGCTGCACCTTGCACCTGGGCTTGTTCGGCTTTTGCGTAGGCAATTGCTGGTGGCAACACTTGCCATTGGCTGTGATGGTTATCGAAAATTGTCATGGTGGGCTCGCCTGCTTTCGATTGCCCAAAATAGGCTGGTACTTTGAAAGCCTTGCTACCAATTAAACCGGATAGCTGCAAACTGCCTTGAACATCAAAGAGCTTTAAATTGGCAAGACAAATAACTTCGTGCATTGACGCGAGTTTGACTGAATATCCAGCAGGTGCGTATTCAATCGTTGCATCGAACCGCTTGCCTTCTGATTGAATGACCAGTTGCCGTTGCAATGGCACGAGGCCGCGCCAGCCATCGCGTTGACTAAACGGATCGTCTTTAGAAAGTTTTGCCTCGTTTGCCAGCAGCGCGGCGATGGCCAAGTAAGCATCTTGGTTTTGCACGATTGCATCACCCGGAAGTAAATGGGCTTTTTCGCGTTCAATTAATGCCGTGTCAAGATCGCCGCTTTTAAACGAATCGCAACTCATTAAGCGGCGCAAAAAATTAATGTTGGTCGCAGGCCCTACTGCTTCGAACTCTTTGAGAGCACCGCTCATTGCGTTGATTGCTTTGTCTCTGTCTGATCCCCATACGATGAGCTTTGCAATCATTGGGTCGTAATAAGCGCTAATCGTGTCGCCCTCACGTACGCCGCTATCGATGCGAACCACATTGACATTATTCGCTAAACCATCGCGATCAACGCTGAATTCTGATGCGGCAGGTGTATGCAAGTGGGATAAAGTGCCAATAGAAGGTAGGAAACCTTTCTCTGGGTTCTCAGCGTAAATGCGGGCTTCGATGGCATGGCCGTGAATGCGAAGTTCTGACTGTTTCGCCGGCAATGGCTTGCCCGACGCGACTTCGAGCTGCCACTGTACTAAGTCAAAGCCAGTAATCATTTCCGTCACTGGGTGTTCAACTTGTAAGCGGGTATTCATCTCCATGAAGAAGAAGTCACCAAGGGGGCCGACGATAAATTCCACAGTACCAGCACCAACATATCCCACTGCTCTTGCAGCAGCGCAAGCCGCTTCGCCCATCGCCTGACGACGTGCTAAGGTCATGCCAGGGGCTGGAGCTTCTTCGATTACCTTTTGATGGCGGCGTTGTACCGAGCAATCACGTTCGTGCAAATACACACAACCGCCATGTTGATCGGCAAATACTTGAATTTCGATATGCCGTGGCTTTAATACATAACGCTCAACCAACACGTTTTCATCACCAAAGGCGTTGATAGCTTCGCGTGTGCAGGAACTTAACGCAGCAATAAAGTCCTCTGACTTTGCTACCGTTCGCATTCCTTTACCGCCGCCACCAGCGCTGGCTTTGATTAAAACCGGGTAGCCAATTTTGTCGGCTTGTTGGTGCAAGAAATTCGACTCTTGGTTGTCGCCGTGATAGCCAGGTACAAGAGGCACATGGGCTTTCTCCATCAAAACCTTGGCAGCTGATTTACTACCCATGGCTGCAATAGCACTCGCGGGCGGGCCGATAAAAGCAATACCGGCCTGAGCACAGGCTTTGGCAAAACCTTCGTTTTCTGACAGAAAACCGTAACCAGGGTGAATGGCTTGGGCGCCACATTGTCGAGCGATTTCTAAAATAGCGTCGCCGCGTAAATACGATTCCTTTGCTGGAGCAGGCCCCAGCCGATAGGCTTCATCACAAACGGCCACGTGTTTGGCATTGGCATCTGCATCGGAATACACGGCAACGGTTTTGATGCCCATAAGTTTGGCAGTTGCCGCCACTCGACAAGCAATTTCGCCACGATTTGCAATGAGGATTTTTGTGAACATTATTTTGGTATCCATGAAGGAGGGCGCTTTTCGAAAAACGCTTTAATGCCTTCTTGAGCCTCGTCGCTAGCACGAATTCTGGCAATGCGTTCGGCAGTGTCTTCGCTCAACGCATCGTCGATTGTGGCGTGGGTAACGTCGCGTAAAAGCTGCTTAGTTTCTTCCAAGGCATTCGGAGCACCTTGTATTAAATGGCCAAGAATTTTATTTAAACAATTATCGAGCTCTTCAGGGGCGACCTGCTCATGCACAAATCCGATGCGATGGGCCTCGACCGCGTCGAGTACTTCACCTGTAATGAAGTAACGTCGCGATTGGTTCGAGCCCATTGCCTTGACTACATAGGGGCTAATGGTGGCAGGAATCAAACCTAGCTTAACTTCAGAGAGCGAAAACTTTACGTCGGTGCTGCATACAGCAATATCACAAGCTGCGACTAACCCCATTCCTCCAGCAAATGCTGCGCCATGTACCCTAGCCACGGTAGGCTTTGGGCAGTCGTGAATTTTTCGAAGTAAAAATGCTAGCGGTAAAGAGTCAATTTTCGCCTGTGATGCCGACATTTGTTTAGCGGTTTTCATCCACGATAAATCACCGCCTGCACAAAATGCTTTGCCTCTGCCGCCAAGCACGATTACTCGTGCTTTTCTATCCTCAATGGCGGCATCGAGCGCATGATGCAAATCCGTAAACATGTGTGAGTTCATGGCGTTGCGCACGTCGGGGCGGTTCAGCCAGATGTAGGCAATGCCTTGCTTGAGCTCGGTTTCGACGGTGGTGTAGTTCATACGTGCCTTTTTTGAATTTCACTATGGAGAAATCGTCCTCTTGCCCGGAACTCCAAGCCAAGGCGCCGCTGGACGCAATGGCAAAGGCCCGTGGGTATGGCAAAGTTAAAAATCGCTCGAACCCCTTTTCCCCGTTATCGCAAACCTTAGGCACAGCAGCGATGTCTGTGAGCGTAGCGAAGTTTGTTTTCGATGGCGTCGCCATTACTATAGGTGAAGCGTATTGCGGAAATAAAATCGCGCTAGGTAAGTTTAGTTGTGCCAAAACTTTGTCGACTTCTGGCTGCCAGATTTTTTGCCCTTCGCTGTGCCCAAACATACTGTGGGCATCGGTAATAAACGTACTGAAAGTAATCATTTAGGCTTTCGCACCAGAGGTTGTTGGTAAGTTCTCAACGTACTTGCCGTACATAGGTTGCCACACCTCTTTAGGCCAATAGCTATCGTTATCGCCGTAGAACCAAATCGAAGGCACTTGCGTATCTTTGGCATAACTGCCGAAGGCTCGTGCAAGCACGCTCTCCCAAGCTGCACAAGTCTCTTGCTTTAACCCCCCGGCGAAGTTAATTAGTCCTTTCACGCCGGGATAGTTGAAAGCGCCGAAGGCCATAGTGGTTAAGCCACCGTGGGATTGCCCGGCAACGATGATTCTTGTTTTATCGATAAAAGGCTGGGTCGCAAAGTAATCGATGGTGGCTTTAACATCATCTGCCTGAACAGCCCCATTACTGCCAACATTGCATCCGCCGCCAATGTAGCTACCGGTTGATTTCGAAAAACCTTGTCGCATAGGAAGCGCCATTGCGTAGCCGCGCGATAAGAAAAATCGTGCTGCCCGCGGGTAGCTTGATCTGCCTTGAAACTTCGGGTCGCCGAAAGCTTTGCCGTGATTAATCACCACTAATGGGCTAAGCATCGAAGCAATAAAAAGTGATTTGCGGGTAAGTTTCATTTTGAGCTATTGCTTTTATATTCTGAAAATACCAAATTTGGTTTCTTCAATCGGCGCGTTCAACGCGGCCGATAAACCTAAGCCTAGTATCTTGCGAGTGTCAGCAGGGTCGATCACGCCGTCGTCCCAAAGCCTGGCGGTGGCGTAGTATGGATGGCCTTGATGCTCGTACTGATCGAGAATGGGTTGCTTGAAGGCTTGTTCTTCATCCGCGCTCCAAACACCACCCTTGGCCTCTATGCCATCGCGTTTCACTGTAGCCAGTACCGACGCAGCTTGTTCGCCACCCATCACGCTGATGCGAGCATTGGGCCATGTCCATAAGAAACGAGGTGAATAGGCTCTACCGCACATGCCGTAGTTACCCGCACCGAATGAGCCGCCAATGATGATGGTGAATTTAGGTACCTTCGCGCACGCAACAGCGGTCACCATTTTTGCGCCAGCGCGTGCAATACCCTCTGCTTCGTACTTACGCCCGACCATGAAGCCGGTGATGTTTTGTAAAAATACGAGAGGGATTTTTCGCTGCGCACATAACTCGATAAAGTGTGCACCTTTGTTAGCTGATTCGGAAAACAGTACACCGTTATTAGCAACGATGCCTACAGGCATGCCGTAGATCTTAGCGAAGCCTGTGATTAAAGTCGTCCCGTAGCGAGCCTTAAACTCATCGAACTCAGAACCGTCAATAATTCTTGTGATAATTTCTTTGACATCGAAAGGTTTGCGAGTGTCGGATGACACGATGCCGTAAATTTCTTTCGCATCGAACTTTGGTTGGCGAGATTCAACAACCGGAATGTTGGGTTGCTTTTGCCGGTTAAGACTCGCCACAATATTGCGGCCAATTTGCAAGGCATGGCCATCGTTATCGGCGAGGTGATCTGCTACGCCTGAGAGCCGTGTGTGTACATCACCGCCGCCTAGATCTTCGGCCGAAACAATTTCTCCAATGGCCGCTTTGACCAGCGGTGGGCCTGCTAAGAATATCGTACCCTGGTTTTTGACAATGACAGTCTCGTCGCTCATCGCGGGTACATAGGCACCACCTGCTGTGCAAGAACCCATCACGATAGCAATTTGTGGAATACCTTGGGCCGACATATTGGCTTGATTAAAGAAGATGCGACCAAAGTGTTCTTTATCGGGAAATACATCATCTTGGTTGGGCAAATTAGCGCCGCCCGAATCGACTAAGTAGATACACGGTAAGTTGTTTTCGCGAGCGATTTCCTGGGCACGCAAATGTTTTTTTACCGTCATTGGATAGTAGGTGCCACCCTTAATCGTTGCATCATTGCAAATAATCAAGCAATCAACACCACTGACTCTTCCAATGCCAGTAATCACACTGGCGCACGGCGCTTCACCGTTGTACATCTCGTAAGCGGCCATGGGCGAGAGTTCGAGAAACGGTGTGCCAGGGTCTAGCAAATGTTGCACTCGATCTCGAGGCAATAGTTTGCCGCGCGCCACGTGCTTGGCTCGCGCCGATTCGCCGCCACCCACCGCTGCCGCAGAAGCCTTAGCACGCAGATCCGCCACTAAAGTTTGCATTAACTCAGCGTTGGATTTGAACTGCTCGCTTTGTGGGTTTATAGCGCTTGTGAGTATGGGCATGGTTATTTGCTTTCTACTTGAGCCGAAGCTGCCCTGAAGGGAGCACCGCTCTTTTTCCAAGCGGAAAACCCGCCCTCTATATGTGAGACTTTTGGCAGTATGGCCATGTTTTGTAGGGCTTGTGCAGTGAGGGCCGAGCGCCAACCGCCAGCGCAAAATAAGACAAAGTGCTTATCGGGTGTGAAGATAGATTTGTAATATGGGCTTTTTGGGTCTACCCAAAACTCTAGCATTCCGCGTGGGGCGTGGAATGCGCCATCGATCACACCTTCGCGCTCAAGTTCACGCGGGTCACGAAGGTCGACGAATACGACGTTGCTGTCGTTTTGTAACGCCTGCGCCTGTTGAATTGATAAAGTGTTTACTTCACTACTGGCTTGATGCAATAGCACTTTGTAATCTTTGCCGCCTAGCGCTTTTTTGATTCGAAATTCCAAATGAGTCAAGCGATCTACGCCCCAAAAGCGCTCACCCTGAAACACGGCAATTGGCGCTCCAAAGATTTTGTTCGTCGTGGCATCTTCGGTATTGGCGACTAAAAGCTGCTTCACCTCTGGTTGAGTAATGGCAAGCAGCATCGCTGCACTATCGACATTTAGCGCATCTGCAATCTTTGCGAGAGCGCCAGTGTTATTCAGGTCGCCATCCTGAATAAATAGCATTCTTAAGGCCCCCTTTGAGAATGCTTTTGCAGTTGCCACCCCGTAGGTTTTTTCAATCCACAATGCACAGCGCCCAACAATAGCCGAGCTCTGCGGAAAATTGCTAGGGTGCCTATACGTTAAGCCATTGACTTCGGCGCTCCGCTGAAAATCAGCCATTGAATAGCTGGTTTTCCACTCATGCCCGACGGTAAGCAAGCTAGCGCCAGTAGTCTTGAGAATGATGCCTAGGAGAAAGGGTTTCCATTGAACTTCCAGGCCATAAGACTCAACCAAGGCATCAATTTTCTCGGCTGCAATATAGGAATATGGCGACGAGAAATCAAAATAGAAGTCAATATGCATAGCGGCGCTTTCAGTCATGATGCTTTTATAGCGAATCTGCGAAGAACTTTAAAGTTCTTTCGAGAGCAAGTGCAGAGCTTTCAGCATGAAAGTCCTTCGAGCCAAAACGATTGAAACCATGGCCAGCAGGGTAGACAAAAACTTCCGTGCTCGGAGAAGATAGGCGAAGTACGGAGCGGGTCGCCTCCACAACCGGCGGTGTGATAAGGTGGTCAGATTCGCCAAAGTGCAGCATCACAGGTGCTTGGGGCTTCTCATGTAAATACGGAACAGTTCTGCCGCCGTAGTAACTCACAGACGGAAATCCAAGCCGGGTGCTGGCCAAAAACGCCACCGACCCACCCCAACAGTAGCCTACGACACCGGTCGGTAAATTGCCAACGAGCTGTTGCTGTGCTGCGCGTAAGTCGCGCATCGGGTTATCCATGCCAAGTGCGTCCACCCAGGTTCTGCCTTGATTGGTGCCGGCTTCGTCATAAGCGACGACATTATTCACTGCACCTTCACCGTAGCCGGTAAGACGATCAAAAAACGCCGGTGCTATCGCCAAATAACCTGCTTTCGCATATTGTTCAGCGAGCACCCATTTCACGTAGTCAGTCACGCCAAAAATCTCTTGCACAACTAAGACTGCAGCTTTGGGAGTGCCAGTGGGTTTTGCTACGTAACAACGTATTTTTTTACCGTCAAGTGTTTGAATTTCTTTTATTTCTACTGTCATGATTTCGTTCTTTCTTTATTCAATTGCTAATCAATAGATAAGGCTCGGCCAATCAAGATGCGCTGGATATCGCTAGTGCCTTCGTAAATCTGGCACACCCGCACGTCACGATAAATTCGTTCGACCGGGAAATCGCTTAAGTAGCCATAACCGCCATGAATTTGAATTGCGTCGGAGCACACCTTTTCGGCAATCTCTGAGGCGAATAATTTCGCCATAGCCGCTTCCTTTAGGCAAGGTACGCCGGCATCTTTTAAGCTAGCGGCATGTAATATCAATTGCCTCGCGGCTTCAATTTTTGTGGCCATATCGGTTAAGCGAAATTGCACGGCCTGATGATTGAAAATCGGCTCGCCAAAAGCCACTCGATCTTTGGAGTATTTCAGCGCTGCTTCGAATGCCGCTCTAGCCATGCCGACCGATTGTGCCGCAATACCAATGCGACCGCCCTCTAAACCGGACAGGGCAATCTTTAAACCCTGCCCTTCTTCGCCGATTAAATGGTTAGCGGGAATGCGGCAGTTCTCAAAAATAATTTGCGCTGTATCGGATGCGTGTTGGCCCAGCTTGTCTTCGATTCTGGCGACGATGTAGCCCGGCGTACTGGTAGGAACAATAAACGCGGAGATACCCTTTTTGCCAGCTGCTTTATCCGTTACAGCCATCACAATTGCGATGTCGCCGTTCTTACCAGAGGTAATGAATTGCTTTACGCCGTTGAGAACGTAGTCGTTGCCGTCCTTGGTGGCCGTGGTTTTTAATCCAGAGGCTTCCGAACCTACATGAGGCTCGGTTAAACAAAACGCCCCCAACAAATCACCCGCCGCGAGCGGTTTTAACCACTGCTGCTTTTGTGTTTCATTGGCCCACGCCATAAAAATCGAGCAGACCGGGCAGTTGGTTACCGAGATGATGGTTGAAGTTGCGCCGTCACCCGCCGCTATCTCTTCCAGAATTAAAGCGAGCGCAACATAGTTCAAACCAGCACCGTCGTATTGTTCTGGTACTGCAATGCCGTAACAACCTAATTGCGCTAAACCCTTAAGCGCTTCTCTTGGAAAGGTGGCTTCTTTGGCCCACTTGGCAGCATGAGGAGCAACTTCGCTCTGAACAAAGTCACGTATCGCATCGCGCACCATGCGCTGTTCTTGGCTAATTACCATGCTTAGTTTTCATATGATTTACCACGCTAAGCTCTGACCGCGATAGTCATAAAAGCATCCGCTGGGAAATGCCGTGCCGTCGCCAATCACTCGGCGTAAACCTTCAACACTCACATTGGCTTCGACATCGGCATTCGGCCCTCCCATATCGGTACGTACCCAGCCTGGGTGTAATGAGATTACTCTGACTCCTAGCGGTGCATAATCGGTATGCGCCAACTTGGCCAGCATGTTGACGGCAGCTTTTGAGGTGCGATACAACATGCCATAGCTACCACCCGCTTCAGCGATCGAACCCATACGGCTTGATACAAACGCAAGCGTGCCTCTTGATGTTGACAGCAATGGCGCAACGATTGGAATAATCCGCATGGCAGCAAGCACATTGGTACGCATCACGTCATCGAAATCTTCAACAGAAGGTGGCTGCTGTAAGTTGCTGGTGCGAGGGCCATATACGCCCGCGTTGACGATCGCGACATCAATTTTTTCGTCATCGAGCTGCCAAGCAATTCCTGAGACATCGTTGATGTCGAGCACATCCAGCTTCAATGTTTGCGCGCCAAGATCGCGAAGCTTGATCCGGTCAACTTCTGTTCGATAGGTCGCATAAACCCGCCAGCCTTCGCTTAAGTACTGCTTGCAAAACTCTAAACCGATACCGCGCGATGCGCCAAGAATAAGTGCAGTGGGCATTTAGTTCATTTCAATCGCAATGGCCGTCGCTTCACCGCCACCGATACATAAAGAGGCTACGCCACGTTTGCCACCGTTGGCTTTCAAAACACCCATCAAAGTAACGATCAGTCGTGCACCGGAGCAACCAATAGGGTGGCCGAGTGCGCAGGCGCCACCATGCACATTGACAATGCTGTGCGCAAGGCCGTGTTCCTGCATTGCTGCCATAGCGACAACCGCAAACGCCTCATTAATTTCAAACGCATCGAAATCGCTGGTTTTCTTACCCAATTTTGCATAAAGCTTTTGGATGGCACCGACAGGTGCGGTGGTAAACCATTGCGGCTCTTGCGCATGCGTGCTGTGGCCAAGAATCGTAGCAATCGGTGTTTTGCCAAGTTTGTCGGCGGTGGAGCGGCGCATCAATATCATCGCGGCAGCGCCATCGGAAATAGAAGAAGATGTTGCTGCCGTGAGCGTACCGTCCTTTCGAAATGCGGGTTTTAAAGTGGGAATCTTTTCAATGTTCGACTTAAAAGGCTGCTCGTCTTTACTCATGACGACATCACCTTTTTTTCCTGCCACCGTGACGGGTGCCATTTCCCAATTGAATGCACCATTGGTATTTGCGGCCACTGCGCGTCGGGTAGATTCAATGGCGTAAGCATCTTGTGCTTCACGAGTGAATGAATACTTGGCTGCACAATCTTCGCCATAGTTGCCCATTGATTTGCCACTGCCGTTAGGCATTTTTTCGTAGGCGTCTTCTAAGCCATCGTAAGCCATGTGGTCGAACATCATCTGGTTGCCATAGCGATAGCCCCCACGACCTTTGAGCAACATATAAGGGGCATTGGACATGCTTTCCATACCGCCCGACATGATGATGTCTGTACTGCCAGCGGAAAGAATGTCGCTGGCGAGCATGGCGGTTTTCATGCCGGATCCGCAGACTTTGTTAATCGTGGTTGCACCTGCTGAAATTGGTAGGCCTGCGCCCAATGCTGCTTGCCGCGCGGGCGCTTGACCCTGCCCCGCAGGTAACACACAACCCATGATGACTTCTTGAATTTCATCGGCCGATAAGCCCGATCGATCCAAAGCAGCTTTCATCGCAATAGAGCCTAATTGATGGCCTGCGAAGCCAGAAAGCTCGCCCATCATGCTGCCTATAGGTGTTCTGACCGCCGAGACTATTACAACTGGGTCTTTCATTGCGGGGTCATTCATTCTTTAATCCTTGAAAGAGTATTTATTTTGTATCGGCAAATAACTCACGGCCTATCAACATGCGTCGAATCTCCGAGGTGCCTGCGCCAATTTCATAGAGCTTTGCATCGCGCCATAGCCGGCCTGTTGGGTAATCATTAATATACCCGTTACCGCCTAGGCATTGAATCGCTTCGCCTGCCATCCATGTGGCTTTTTCGGCAGAAAATAGAATTGCCCCAGCGGCGTCTTTGCGTAGGCTGCGAACATCGATTTTGCCTTCACGAGATCGATCACATTGTCGGCCTACTTCGTAGACATAGGCCCGGGTTGCCATCATGGTGCTATACATATCGGCAATTTTGCCCTGCATGAGTTGGAATTCACCAATGGGTTGGCCGAATTGTTTGCGGTCATGAATATAGGGTACGACAACGTCCATGCACGCCGACATAATGCCGAGGGGCCCGCCAGAAAGTACCGCGCGCTCAAAATCTAAGCCGCTCATCAATACATTCACGCCTTTGCCTAGGCCGCCTAGGACATTTTCAGCAGGTACTTCGCAATTCTCAAATACCAGTTCACCCGTGTGGCTGCCGCGCATACCCAGTTTGTCGAGTTTTTGCGCAACGCTAAAACCTTTGAAGCCTTTTTCGACAAGAAAAGCCGTCATGCCTCGCGCTCCAGCTTCCCAATCGTTCTTGGCGTAGATCACCATCACGTCGGCATCGGGGCCGTTGGTGATCCACATCTTGCTGCCATTCAATACCCAGTGATCGCCCCTAAACTCAGCACGAGTTTTCATGGAGACAACATCCGAACCTGCATTCGGTTCGCTCATTGCTAACGCACCAATGAATTCGCCGGAAATGAGTTTGGGCAAGTACTTTTCTTTTTGCTCTTTTGTGCCGTTTCTAAAAATCTGGTTCACGCACAGGTTCGAATGGGCACCATAGCTCAAGCCTACAGATGCCGAACCACGAGAAATCTCTTCAAGCGCAACGATATGGGCGAGATAGCCTAGGCCCGCGCCGCCATATTCTTCGCCCACCGTCACTCCTAATATGCCGAGGTCACCCATCTTGCGCCACAAATCCATGGGGAACTGGTCATGCTTATCAATATCGCCAGCGCGAGGGGTGATTTCTTTGGCCGTAAACTGTTGTAACGATTCACGCAGCATGGCGATGTCTTCGCCGAGATCAAATTGCATACCTGGAAGATTTAGCATGGGAAGTCCTTAGGTTTTTCGGTTTTTATCCAACGACGTTATCCCGACCAGTAATTGTCATGGTCGTGGCGGTCATTGTGGCGATGAGTTTTTCACGCCCGTTTTTAACAGCATAGGCCTCGCCTTCGGCCAAACTGATGGTGCGGCCTGATTTGCGCACCTTTCCGATCATTCGAAATAGTTCTCCATCGCCTGGTGCCAATAAATTGACTTTGAATTCGATGGTGAGTATTCCTGCCTCTGGCGGAAACAAAGTGTAAGTGGCGTAGCCGCAAGCCGAATCGAGTGCGGTTGTCAGAATGCCTGCGTGCAAAAAGCCATGTTGCTGGCCATGCTCTGGTTTGAAGGGTAATTCAAGCTCCACTTCGCCAGCCGCTATTCTTGTCAGCCGCGCGCCAATCAACCCCATCGCTCCTTGCTTGGCAAAGCTAGCTTTAATTCGATCTTCAAAACCGGGGTAGGTGTTCATGTTTTCTCTAATTGACGTTAACGTTAACGTCAATCGTATAAATGACGGAGGCAAAGCTTATTTTCATTACCGTTTCGACTTTCATTTCAACTGCGAAAGTAGGGATTTGGCACGAGTTTCATGAGAAGCAATCTCAGCCAAGGTAATTTGTAAATCGTCTAGTTGCTGCTCAAGCGCCATGCGGTTTTTCGACAAAACCGCTAAGAATTTCGTTAGCTGGGAGCGAGTGTCTGATGGCGAGTCGTACATGTCGATTAAGTCCTTCACTTCGAGTAGGGAAAGCCCTAGACGCTTGCCTCTTAGCGTTAGCTTTAGTCGAGTTCGGTCGCGGGTTGAATAAACACGCTGACGCCCACCCGTGCCAACGCGCTTTGGCGTAATGAGGCCCTGATCTTCATAGAATCGAATCGCTCTGGGCGTAATATCGAACTCTTTGGATAACTCGGTAATCGTATAAGTTGGCATAGCTTCTTCTTGAAGCCGTTATACTGATTCCAGTTTACGTAAACGTCAAGTAAAAACCCATTTGCTAAAAAAAGAACCCAAAATGAATGCACTAGAACACGAGCTTCACTATGAATTTGGCGAGCACCTACCCGCCGGTGGCGTGAAGTTTGAGGTGGCTCCCGGTATATTCTGGGTGCGCATGCCTTTGCCATTTGCACTCGACCATATCAATTTATGGCTGGTACGTGAAGAGAATTCCTGGACGTTAATCGACTGCGGAATTAGCTCAGATCAAATCAAGGCGTTGTGGGAAGTCATCTTCACAAATCACTTAGAAGGCCTACCAATAAGCCGCATTCTGTGCACACATATGCACCCCGATCACATCGGTTTGTCCGGCTGGATTCAAGATAAATACCCCGACGCACGATTGTGGATGACGATGGGGGAATATAGCTTTGGCCGCGTTTTGTCGGCCGTTATGCCCGGCGCAAATGGTTCGTCGTCTGCGGATCACTTCCGACGCCATGGTATGACTGATGAGACTATGTTAGCGGCGATTCGCGCCCGTAATAATAATTACTTCTCATCGCTTGTACCTTCGATGCCGTTGCGGTTTCATCGTATTCGCGGCGATGAATTTATTGCAATGGGTGGCAGGCAATGGAGAGTCATTATCGGCACAGGTCACTCACCGGAACACGCTGCGCTTTATTGCGAAAAAGATAAGCTTCTGATTTCTGGCGATATGGTGTTGCCGCGAATCTCGACCAATGTTTCGGTGTTCGACATCGAGCCAGAATCCAACCCCGTAACTTGGTATGTGAATTCATTGAAAGCCTATCAGGACTGCGCGGCCGACAGCTTGGTGTTCCCCTCACATGGCAGGCCGTTCAGAAACCTACACGTTCGAATTAAGCAGCTAACGGATCATCACGAAGATCGCTTGCGTGTGGTTTTAGAGGCTTGTAAAAAAGCCCCGCAATCGGCCGCCGACATCGTGCCGGTGATGTTTAGTCGCAAGTTTGATACACATCAGATGACGTTTGCTTTGGGCGAATCGCTAGCCCACCTGCATGCGCTGATGTACAACGGTGATGTGAAGTCTTCTGAGCGAGCTGACGGGGTGGTGGTGTTTAGTGCGTGAGCATTCAGGCAGGCTTGACTTTGATGTGTTTCAATCAATGAAAGGCTTGTTTTTGTAAAGGTAAACTGATGAAGACGATGTTAACTGGTTCAGCGTTTGTCTCTGGCCCACCCATTAAATGCATGCAAGATGTACGAGAGTTAGAAAGTCAACCTCTACAACAAGCTCTAACAGTCGGTAGCACCTACGAAATATTTCAGAATTCCGCAGCGACCTTCGGTGAGAAAACCGCCCTCACATTTCTACAGTCAGGCAATCCTGACGATGAACCGATTCGCTGGTCTTTTACCAAACTGCTCAAGGGCATTCATCAAACTGCCAATGCATTGAACGCCGTAGGTATTAAATCGACGGACGCGATTGGCGTGCTCATGCCTACCTGTTTGCCTTATCACTTAGCGCTGTGGGGTGGTGAGGCTGCAGGTATCGTACAACCGCTTAACCAATTGCTTAGTATTGATAAATTGGCGTCTTTGCTTAACGCAACAAAAGCGAAGGTGTTGATTGCTTGGGGTAAGGACGAGGAGGCGCAGTATTGGAGCAAAGCGTTGCAATTGCGAGAGCTAGTGCCTTCTTTGCAAACCTTGTTGCGGGTACTGCCCGATGGTGAAATCGAACCCCAGCTACCTGGGGGATGCTTAGATTTTCAATCATTGCTTAATAATCAAGCCGATAACAAATTGCTGAGTGAACGCGTTATTCGACCCACTGATATTGCTGCTTATTTTCATACCGGTGGAACTACGGGTGCGCCGAAGTTGGCCATGCATACACACGGTGCGCAAGTGTTCACCGCTTGGGTGAGTGTAATGCTACAAAGCGCCAAACCCACAGACGTCATTATCAATGGTTATCCATTGTTTCATGTGGCAGGCGTGTTGCCTGGTTCTTTGGCTGCGTTATCAGCGGGCGTTGAAACCGTGATTCCTACTTATACGTTGATGCGTAACAAAGAGGTTGTCGCGAACTATTGGCGCTTAGTTGAAAAGTATCGCTCAACTGTTCTTTCGGGTGTGCCAACGGTGCTGGCCGCGCTGTCGAACGTTCCAGTGAACGGTGCCGATGTGTCTTCCATTCGATATTGCCGTACTGGAGCCGCCGCGTTGCCCGCCGAGCTTTCGGCGAGGTTTCAAACGCTCTTTGGTTTACATGTGCATGAGAGTTTTGGCATGACTGAAACGTCCGGTATTGCCACTATTACTCCGCCCGGTGTGAAAGGGCCTGCAGGTTGCGTCGGTTTTCGAGTACCGTATTCGCAATTGCGTATTGTGAAGTTGGATGAACATGGCAATTCATCGGGTATTGACGTAGAGCCAGGCAAGCAAGGCATGGTTTTGTTTAAATCGCCCAATGTGTTCCCAGGGTTTCTGACTTCTGACGATACGGCAAAGGCACTGCTTGGCGACGGTTGGTTGGCCACAGGCGATTTGGGCTGGATCGATACCGAGGAACGTTTGCATTTATCGGGTCGCTCAAAAGACTTAATTATTCGTGGCGGTCACAATATCGATCCAAAAATGATTGAGGATGCTTTAGGAGCGCACCCTGCCGTTCAGGTATGCGCAGCCGTGGGTATGCCAGATGCCTATGCAGGAGAATTGCCTGTTGTATTTGCGACTTTGGTGCCAGGGATGAGTGCAACAGAAGCAGAGCTGCTGGAGTTTGTCGAGCGAGGCGTAGACGAGCCGCCTGCAAGGCCCAAGTTCGTAAAAATTATCGATACTATGCCGATGACCAATGTTGGAAAGATATACAAGCCAGATCTCAGAGAAATAGCTGCGCAAATGAGCAAGGCCGGGGGCTAACCTTCCGCTTTTACTTCAGAACTTCGAATAGATTATTAAAGCTATCCGTCCAAGGGCGCAAGCGTAAAGTGTTGCCGAACTCTTGGCCAAGGCCTTGATCGCTTAAAGTTTGTAAAAACTGACTGTTGTTCGAAATGAGAACCCAATCTGAGCGGTACAAGTAGCTGTCTTCATTCGGGTCATTTTTGACCAGTAGCGCTTTCATACCCGCGTCGTTGGCCAAATGTTTTGTTACACCGGTAAGGTCAAGATACCGATTGCTGATATGAAAGGCAACAACCCCATTTGGCTTTAAGTGCCGTTTGTATAAAGCCATTGCTTCTCGAGTAATGAGATGCACAGGTATCGAGTCACTCGAAAAAGCGTCAATGGCCAAAACATCAAACTGCTGGTTTGGCTCTCGTTCTAAAACTAAACGAGCATCACCGAGCGCGGTTTCGATTTTTGCTTTACTTGCCGATAGATAAGTAAAGCTTTTTTTTGCGATTGCGAGCACTTCAGGGTTAAGCTCATAAATTCGATAAGTATCTCCGGTTCTACCGTAGGTCGCGAGAGTGCCCACCCCTAAACCGATTAGTCCTATTTTTTGTGGTGTTGACACTTCAGTTTGAGTGCTGCGCAGACCCTTTATGGCTAAGCCTATGCCTGAGGATTCACCGTAGTAGCTGGTCGCAAGGCTTCTCCATTCGGGTGCTCTAAATTGCTCGCCGTGGGTAATCACGCCATGCATTAGCCGCCACTTGGCTTGCTTGTCAGAATCGGGCCCAGTTGCTTTAACTCGTAATGTGCCGTAGAAGTTTCGTGTAAGTGCCAGCGTATCGTCGCGCACATAGTCGTTATAGGTTGCGTAGAGCATTGCGCAGGCAATTGATGCTGCCACAGCAATGAACTTCAAACTCCCTTGCGCAACCACAATACCTATCGCAGCTACTGCAAACAATGCGATAGGAAATTCCCAGTAGTAATCAAAAAGCAAGGGTGCGGCAATGCCACCGCAAAGGCCGCCGATGGCCCCGCCTAAGGACACCATCAAGTAGAACCTTGTTAGATATTGGGTTGCTGGCTTACGGGTGACTAATTCACCGTGACAAAACATGCACAGAACAAACAAACCGAAGCAATATAAAGGTAAAGCGTGTTCTAGATGGAGTAGGCCCTTTTCAATGCCGAATGAGTCGGTGGGGCGATAGGTGAGGCCTCCGATGAGCAGGATCGTAAATAGGCTCGCCATCACGGTGTAGGTTTTTCGCCAATACCAGCCATTACCGTCGAAGCACAAAATAAAGGTGATGAGGTAGATTGCGAGTGGTAACACCCATAGAAATGGAATCGAAGCAACGTTTTGAGTGACGTGTGTTGTGATCGACAGAAGTAATACGGAACCGAGCGCCGCTAGCAACAACCAGAGCCCTTGCAGTGCAAAGCTGGGGGCGATGCCGGGTTCGCTGGCTTGTTTGTTTTCGTTTGATCGGTTCGTTGCGTGAAGTGCACTACTTTTCCAAGCCGTAAAGATGGCGAGCAATGCAAATACTCCATAACCTATGCTCCATCCGATGGATTGCTGTTGAGAGCTGCTATTGGGTTCAATCAATGGCGGGTAGGCAACCAGTGCAAGCATGGATGCAATATTCGAGAGTGCATACAAGCGGTAAACTCGTTTTGCTTGATCGGCACTTGGTACGGCTTTGCTAAACCACGCTTGCACCAACGGGCCTGTGGTGGAAAGCAAAAAATACGGCATACCGATCGTGACAAGTAGCAACAGCAATATTTTGCCAATTGGATTGTCGGCATCCGTTGGTTTGAAGCTCGGGCTGGCGGTAATCGGCAAGAATGCCACACTGATTAAAACCAAGATACCGTGAAGCCACGCTTGCGCTTTTGGTTTGAGCTTGTTGATCACCAGATCTGAGTAAAAGTATCCGGCTAAAAGCACCAACTGAAAGAACACCATACAGGTTGTCCATACGGCTGCTGAACCACCAAACCAAGGCAGAATTTGTTTGGCAATAATCGGTTGAACTAGGAAAAGTAAAAATGCTGAAACTGCAATGGTGCTGGCATAGATAAACATTTAAGCGAACACTCCTAAATCGGCCAAGGTAATGTCTACTGCTTGTGACCAACCTTTGTTAGCTTGGGGCGATTGCGGGCTAGGATGCAGTATTTGGGCGATTTTCCGGTTCAGCGAGGGCTCAAGCGCAATTTCCAATCGCTTTTTCGCGAAGGCACCGATACCGATACACCAATCAGGCTCCAAGATTGCTACGGCTTCGCGCAGGTGTTCATCACACACGGCTTCGAGTTGTTGTCTCTCAACTGCGGTGAGTTTGTCAGGAGTAATGTTTTTCCCCGATTCTTCTAAAAATATGAGTGGGCAGTAGTTCAGCACAAAGCAATCGGCAAAAAAAGCATCGGCGGTTTGCCAGCGCTCGCGTGCCCATCCCCAAAAGCGTTTACCGCTCACCTCGGAGCGGTTACACTCAAACCCTTCGATGAGCCTTTTAGGATGTTGGCTTTTGGGTGGATTGACGCCTTCAGTAATACCTAGCCAATCGCGCACAAAATTCACCTCACCAAAGGGCACGCCAACTTGCATCATGCCATAGGGGCCGGGGTTCATCCCGAGGAAAATCACTCGGCGCTGCTTGCTGCCGTATTTCTTCAAATAAGTGTCGTGCGCAACGTGCGCGTAGGCAAGCGGGTTGTACACATGCGCCACCATATTGTCGACTCCAGTAAACTGTAGGCTATCGCAGCCCGCAGACAGCTTTTTCGTGGCTTTGGCCAGCTTTTTGTATGTATCCATGAATGGAATGATAAAACCATGAACGCACCTGAAAAAATACCGTACGCAAAACCGCAACCTTGGGGCATGTCACCGGACATGATGATCCCGGATATCAATACCGATGATGAGAAGCTTTGGGCACCTGTGGCGACGGATATTTGGTCGCGTCCGTTGCATCTGAATGTTACTGGTGGCTTTTATGTGCATTTGTTGAAGGTGAAGAAATCAGGTGTGTTGCAGCGCCATCGGCATTCAGGCCAAGTGCATGCCCACGTGTTGAAGGGCAGCTGGTACTACTTAGAGCATGATTGGGTTGCCCATGAGGGCAGCTATGTGTTCGAACCGCCGGGCGAAACTCATACTCTCACGGTGCCAGATGATTGCACCGAAATGATCACCTTGTTCACCGTCCACGGCGCGCTGATGTATGTTGACCCACAAGGCAACTCGCTTGGTTACGATGATGTTTTTACGCGGATTGAAAAATACCGCGCCCATTTCGAAAACGTCGGCCTTGGTGCTGACTATGTAAAAAGGTTTATGCGATGATGAAAGTTGTACTGCACGGCACCGGTGGCGGCCCAGAATGTATGCAAATTGGTGAGGCTGCTTTGCCAGTGCCGCAAGCCGACGAGGTATTAATTAAAGTGGCCTTTACAGGCGTGAACCGCCCCGATGTGTCTCAACGCCAAGGCACTTACCCACCGCCACCGGGTGCATCACCTTATATCGGTTTAGAAACCTCTGGCACGGTGGTCGGTTGTGGCAGTGCGGTTACGCAGTGGAAAGTGGGCGACAAGGTTTGCGCACTCACCAATGGCGGAGCTTATGCAGAGTATGTTTGTGCGCCTGAGGGCCAAACTTTAGCGATTCCAAAAGGCTTGAACATGTTGCAGGGTGCAGCGTTACCTGAAAACTACTTCACTGTATACACGAACGTGATCGAGCGCGGGCGTCTAGGTTATGGTGAAAATAAGGGCGAAACGATCTTGATTCATGGTGGGTCGTCAGGCATTGGTATTACTGCGATTCAAATGGCTAAAGCGTGGGGCGCAACCGTGTATTGCACCGTGGGTTCAGAAGATAAGCGCCAGGCTTGTTTGAAGTTGGGTGCTGACGCGGCTATTAACTATCGCGATCAAGACTATGTTGCTGAAATGCTCTCGCTGACCAACAAGCGAGGTGTGGATGTAGTGCTTGATATGGTGGCCGGTACTTACACCGATCGTAATTTAAAGTGCTTGGCACTCGATGGCCGTCTGGTGCAAATCGCGTTACTCGAAGGTGGCAAGCTCAACCTCGACATCACGCCGATTATGACTAAGCGTCTGACATTCACTGGTTCAACTTTGCGCCCAAGAACATCGGCACAAAAAGCCGATATCGCCAATGCTTTGAAGCGCGATGTATGGCCGCTGATTGAAAAAGGCCAGTTGCAGCCGGTGATTTTCGAAACATTTGCTTTGAGTGATGTTGTAGCGGCCCATACCTTAATGGAATCGTCCAAACACATTGGCAAGATCATGCTGAAGGTGGCTGGGGAGTGATCGTTCCTGATTCTTTTGAGAGTTGGGGCAACCACATCGGCTTAGTGGCCGCGGCATTAACGACCAGCGCGTTTTTGCCGCAGCTCATCAAAGTGTGGCGCTCTAAAAGTGCCAAAGATGTATCGCTTGCGATGTTCCTCGTGTTTACCTTGGGCATTGCGCTGTGGCTAGTTTATGGGTTGATCCGAAACGATATGGTGATTGTTGTTGCCAACGTGATTACGTTTAGCTTGTCGCTGGCGATCTTAGTGCTGAAGATTCGGTTTGATGGGTGGCGTTAGTTCGAAGGCGACCGCTTCAATCTTGATTTGAATGATTTCTTCAATCAAGAAGCTTTGGATTGTTTTTTGCGTTATTGCGCTCGATCTCGCACATGGCGACAAGAAAACAGATGAGAATAAAGTAAAAGGCTTTCCCAATGTGGCGGGTAAACACGTTCGCCGTCAACCCGAAGTCAATGGTTAACAGGACCAAGACAAAACCTGCAGCCGCAATCGCCAATAACGCTTGATTCTCGCGGTTGTCATTGCTTCGCAGTGCTCGACCAAAATAGAGGAGCGGAGCCGCGTACAGCAATAGCAATTGGGCCAAACCAAATACGCCGCCTCGCATGAGCGCGTAAATGACTTCATTATGAGTGTCGTTGAGACTGTGCCCTGCGGCGGCAGGCTTACCTCTGCGTGCCATTTCGTCTAGCGCGACTTTGAAATTGTCTCCTACGCCTACAAACGGGTGTCCCAAAAATACATTAAAGCTACTGCGAAAGAGTTCGATTCGCATACCGATCGGCGTCTCGATATCGCCTTGACCGTAGCCGATTAGGTCGTGTGTGATCGATTCAATTCTTAACCTGACACCAGTTTCAGGTAAAAAATAGGCTAGCACCAATCCCGCTACGAAAATGAGTGCTACAAAGCTCATTTGCTTCTTATCCTTACTGATGCTGATCAGCGGAATAAAGATTAATAAAAGGGCGAGCCAACCCCCTCGGGATCCAGACAAAAGCGACGTTGACAAACTTGTCAAAATTGCCAGACCGAGCATGATCTTGAATGATGTCGTCGCGGATTTTAGCTGTGTCAATGCCGCCAAGGCCATCATGCCCATGGCCAGAGAAAAGTTTCCAAAATGAATTGCGTTGTGAAATCCCGTGGCCCGCCCCATATTTAAGTGGAACTTCTGGTAGGTAGCGACCGCGAAGACGGAAAAACAGCCCAAGGTAATGCCGTACCAAAACAATCGTGTTTTGGGTGCGGCCTCAACCATCAGCACGAGGCTAATCATTGCAGCGATGCGAAGGAGCGGTGAATGCATTCTCGGTGAACTAAAACCATGAATGATCATCAAGAAAAATTCGAGCGCGACACTGAGGAGCCAGAGAATACAAAATAATCTAAGGGGCTCACTTAAACGATCATGTGTAGCCCAAGTTTGTCGGAAGTGTGTAAATCCGGCAATCGCGATGATTAAAAGAGAAGCCTCCGTAAGCGCTGCGCCGACGGGTGTTGACAGCCCCGTACCCGGAAATAAGAGCAGCAGACATGAAAATATGAGTGCATATCTGCGGGTGTGATGCGAATTATTCATTATCAAACGGAACGAGGATAGTTTTCTTAAAGTCCGAGGATGATAAGCTATCCTCGGACTATTACAGAGACCACGGTGGCTATGCGAGAAAAGCAATATGACTAAGCAACGCGATCTTGGTGAGGCTTGGCAATCTCACGGCCAGCATATTCTTTATGCGATAGCAGTGTCTGGCGCGTCGTTTGGCATTGACCAAACCGCTTTTCGAAATATAGCCGCAGTCATACTTATTAGTTTTGGTATTGTTTTGCGGGGTCAGTTTACTATTGGCTTTGTACTACGTGTTATCTTGAGCCAGTGGGTTGGGCCATCTCAATTTCTATTGATGAGTCAGTGCATTTTTGCATGAGTGAAAACTAAAAGAGGGGTTATGACCCCTACCCACCAATGTACTGCGTAAGTGTAGGGTTGCAACCAAGTTGCGCCATACAAAAGCAGCAAGCCGCTAAGTCCGACTAAGCAGAAAGTAGTTACTGAAAAGAGTCCGAGCAACGAGCGCCAATTGCGCATTGATACTTGCGAAAACTTTCGCACATGAGGCCAGATCGAATGGCCAAACAATATACAAAACCCCCAAACAGCTATGCCGTGAATGATGACCAGCGAACGACGGACGAATAACGCCCGTTCCCCAAAGTCAATGGCTTTTTCAACAGGCACAAGATAAAGTGCTATCCCAGTCAACCAAAGGGCCGCTAGCAGCGACACCATTGTTTGAATGCCCACCTTATGCCAATGAGAGTTCGCTAAGCGCGCCATAATTGTGCGTGATGTTTCGCTAAAGATCGCTGTAGAACCGGTGCTTTAGTCGCTGTTTGTAATCCCCATTTTGTGAATACATCGGCTGTGACGCAGTTTGGTGCCACAACTGAACAGGCTCGCCATGGTGAGCTATTTCTGCGGTTTCGTTTGGTGTGTACAAACTCTGAATAGTCTCGATACTTAGCGATAGAACTTTTCCCTTCTGAACTGGCAAGAGATAGGTTCTTCAAAAATCGCGTCTTGCCATGGGCATCTTCCAACTGATTAATAACCCGCCAGTTTTTTTCACCGATGGCTCTCATATCACCACCAGCATTGACGAGCGCACACTGAATACCGAAGCTCCGCAGCGTTTCGATACAGCGATCAACCGCATAGCCTTTGGCGATACCGCCAAAATCAAGTTGCACTGGGTAGGCCGCGTGAACCATATGATTGGAAAGTATGGACAGCGAGTGTAGATGATTTTTTGTGCCGAGGGGTTGAATACAAAGCCCCGGCTGCATCCCCGCTCTGCGTAATTTAGAAGCACTGATCACCGGATCGAACGCACCTTGCGACTCGGAGTACCAATATTTTGCAAGCTTTAAAACTGCGATAGTTTCCGGGTCAACTATCACTTGGCTATTCGGTAATGCCCTCGATAAACGGCCTAAATCTGATTCATTTTGATGGGCACTCATCACGCGACCAATATGAGCAACAACCTTAAATGCAGACTCGATGGCCGCCGTGATGTTATTGCTTATCCTGCCACCTTTGTTGGTATTGGGATGTGCGATAGCCATTGGCTCATCCGCTACATGAATCGATACCAAGGTTCCTAAGAGCAGTTGAGCACGGCTAGTAAATTCCATCGAAATATGTACAGGCTAATATGCCGACAAGAGCGCCGCAACTGCACTTAATCTCTGCGCACCTTCGGTAACATGTTGGCAAGAAAGCGTAGCCCCAGAAATGTTGCGGATTTCATCTCCGGCCCGCAACTGTTGCGGCCCTTTCTTCCCTACGAATTGTTGCCGCCAAGAGGTATTTCGAATTTCACCGCCATGCGATTCTCGGTAAGCTAAAACCTCTAGCCCTGTGCTTGTGCTATCGGCGAGAAACCCCATGGCATAGTCGATCAAATCATATTTTCCGATGACGCGGTCAAACAGCACCCAGCCTACGCGGGTCCCATTAGCCCAACCAGTAACGCATTGTGGCGCAAACCCAGACGGTATTTTTGTTTGGCTTGTACTAGCAATTTTCCTGAGTTGAGCCTCGCTGAAAGCTAGAGCAGTAGAAATAAACCGATCGGCGCTTGCAAGCAATAACTGGCTAGCTTTTTCCTCGCTTATAAACACGGTTGAATAGGCCCATGAGTGAGCCGCACCAACACTTGCGACGCTAGCGCCGAGCAGCTGTTTTACTGTTTTACGCCTGACGAAGTTTAGTGAGGCAGCTTGATGAATGCGCGCCATTAGTAATGAAACCCTAATCCCAAGTTAATCCTATCGTTGGCTGAATTATTGAGATACTTTTGAAAGTCTACTTTTAAGACAACTTGTGGGTTGAGGTAAAAACTCGTACCCACAGTGACTACTCGTGTACTCGGGTCTAGGCTAGGCGCTAAACCGAGGGCTAAACCTTCATAACCTTTGGCGGTATTGACGGTTTCATAGCGCGCAAAAGGTACCAAGGAATAATCCCCGCTTTTCCACGCGCGATAAGCTGCCTGGGTATACCAACCACTGAACCGGTTAGGCACAGGGGTTGGCTGCCCGGCGAATGTGGCATTCAAGGTGGCAGTATTGCTAATGCTTCCCATGGCCATTAAGGCAGATAAGTCCCAACGGCCTGGCTGCCATCTCGCATGCAATTCTGCGAGGGTGACTTTAGAATCGACACCTGCAAATCCAGCCTGCTTATGTCCAGCCCCGCCGTTGTATAAGCTACCGCCGATATTGAAGCCAGGTATACCGTTGTAATTGAGCGCACCAAAACCTGCCAGCGAGGCTGCCCTAGCCAGTTGCCCCTCTTGGTGAATGGCGGCAAGTGGCGATGCTTTTCCGTCGCTACTTGTGGAGTCCCATTTGTTTAGATCAAAACCTGTCACTAGCCCTGCATCCCATCGCAATCCTGCGTTGGTAAGGCCCCTAACGCTCATGCCTAATTCTCGCCAAGTACTTGGGATGATTGCTGTTTCGACAAGGTTTCGAGTAACTCCGTAGTACCGGGTGGGTTCGTGGGTTTCGTTGAGATACCCTACAGGCATTAAAAACAACCCCGCTTTGGCTGAGATTTGTTGACTTAAATCATGCTCGATATAAAACTGCTCCAGCGCTATTTCGCCTCTATCGCCCGCTGAAACTACCGCGTTTTCAATTTCTAACTCACTTACTAATCGGGTAGTTTCATTAAACCGATACGCCAAGCCAAATACGCCGCGTCCCACGGAAACCACCGAGCCTGATAAATTTTTACGAGGCCTCACCATGCCAACCTCACCATAGCCAAACAAACTAATTGGGCTCGACGCGGTGTTGACAGGCGGTGAATACGCGTTAGCGCTAGGGTTGGTTAACAGCTGCTGAGGAGTTGCATCGCCTCGGGTGGGGCGTTGTTTTGACTCTTGCAAATCAGCTTTTAATTGTTTAATTTCCTCACGTAGCGCCTTTAGCTGCTCAGCTAGCTCACCTACCGTTTGGGCCCTACCTGTATGCGCCATCAATAGCAGGCAACTGACTGCCGCCGTTTTTATTGCGAAGTGGGATAGATTGTTTTTTCTCATCAGCTTTTTCAATAGTCAGTTTAAGGCTTATAGCCATCAGTGAGCGTTCCCAAGAATGCCACTACATCGGCGATGTCTGTCTCAGTAAGCGCTGGTACTTGTCCAACGCCTCTGTTATAAGGCCCTTCGGTCTGGTTGACGTTAACTCGAAGTTGGGTTGGGAGATCGTCGAATGTTGTGATGCCACCGTCATGACTTTTTGGGTACCACTTTTCTGGGTTGGTGCCCCGTTGCACATAAAATCGAACTACCTCTGTAAGAGAGTCGAAACGGCCGTTGTGGAAGAAGCGCTTTCGAAGGGCGGCGTTGCGAAGGCTAGGTACTTTAAATTTGCCGCAGCTATCGGTTTTAACGGTTAAGTCGCTTCGAGTTGGGCCGCATAAACCCATATCGAAAAAGTTTGAATCAGCATTCATAGCAATCTCGTTATTGCGAGGAACACCTACACTATCGTAGGTAAAGTCTGTGAATAATGCGGCTGGAGCATTGCTAGGTTTTGTACTAGGGTGACATGCGGCGCAGTTGCCTTTATCGGCGCGATTAAATAACGCTAACCCGTTAAGCTCCTGCTCAGAAAGCTTAGCCTTACCCGCAGTAAATGCATCAAACTTACTATTAAAAGGGGCGAAATCTGGATCTTCCTTCTGATATCGCTCAAGGGCGAATGTAACTCGTTCAAAGGCGGTATCGGGGGAGTTAAAGATATTTGTACCAAAGGTCGTGCGGAACTTTTCTGCGTAGCTCGATTGGGCGATTTTCGCGATAACGTCTGTCGCATCAACGTTAGCCATTTCATTAGCGCTGAGAAAAGGTCGTTTAGCTTGTTCGGCTAATGAATTAGCTCTACCGTCCCAGTTAAATCCACCGGTTGGTGTTCCGTCAGAAGCAAAGCGAAACGCATCGTTGAACTTAAGGTAACGAATCGATGAGGGCGAGCGTCCACCAGGTTGGTCAAGGGCTGCACCGCCAAATGCCACGGCGGTTTCGAATGGCGATGCGTGGCCATGTGACGAATCATGACAACTGGCACAGGCCATTTTTCCTGAGGAAGATAGAGTGATATCTTTGAATATTAATTCTCCCAGTTGTGCAGCATCGCTCATTTTTTCGGCTTTACTTGGCGAAACCGTATTGCTGGCGCCACTACCGCAGCCAAGTAAACTGCTTGCTAAGGCACTAACGAGGGTATAGATACTGAGCGAATAGATAAATCGTTGGGGTATGTTTTTCAAATGTGAATACAATTGCGAATAAGAATGATTAGCATTCATTAAAAAAGGTAAAAGTTTAAGAAAGATTTTTATTCGTCGCGTTGCTAATAAACGCAATGTTTCGCTCGGTGCCGCACTGCGTAAACACCTCTCTGGCGCAACTCTCGCAAGTGCCGCATTGGGTCGATACGCCTAATTCGAATTGGGCATCGTCAAAACTCATTCCCGCTTTAGCGCATCGTGCGATATCACGGTCTGAAACTCGTTTACAGACGCAAACAATCATGGCTTATTCCTCGCTCGTGATTTGTGATTGACAGTAATTTTGCAATCCGACCCTCTCGATCAGATCGATTTGCGTTTCGAGAAAATCAATGTGTTCTTCGGTATCGTCAAGTATCGATCGAAGCAAATCACGCGAAATATAGTCATGCACCGATTCGCAGTGCGCGATGCCCGCCTTGATTGTGCTTTGTGCGCCCATCTCGCTTTTCAAGTCGCAGCCAAGTATCTCTGGCACTGTCTCGCCGACCATTAACTTGCCAAGATCTTGTAGATTCGGCAAACCATCGAGTGAGAAAATACGATCCATGATCTGATCAGCGTGCTTCATTTCGCCAATAGATTCGCTATATTCCTTTTTTGCCAGGCGGTCTAAACCCCAATGCTTAAGCATGCGATAGTGCAAAAAATATTGATTAATAGCAGTTAGCTCGTTTTTAAGCTGCGCCTGCAATTGCTCTATTACTTTTGCATCACCCTTCATGACTCGTCCTTTAATGGCAAAGAAAATTCTGCGTTAAAAAGGATTATATATGCGAATGATTCTTATTTACGTTTGAACGAGCGACGTAGTCCGCGTAGACATCGTCCGGATCATTGCCGCCACAAACCGCGTCGCTGGGTGTGGCAAGTTCTAAACCGGGAGCGCCGAGTTGTTTGGCGCGATGCTCAAAAAGCTGTGAAAACGATTTACGAGTGCCAGGAAACGCCAACCTCAAAAATATCTTCGATAAACGCAATGCCTCTGCCCAGCCGCAAATGCGCTGGCATCAAGCTGGAGGGCAACTTTCTGCAGTAAAGGTGTAAAGTATTGCCGTCGTAACTAACTTTGGTTTATACCTCACCATGGCTTTTATTTACTACCTCACCCACATTCAGTTTGACCATGGCGCTATTGCCACGCTGAAATCTGAATGCGAGCGCGTGGGCATTACGCGCCCGATGATCGTGACAGATAAAGGCGTGCGTGCGGCTGGCATCGTGGACAAAACCATAGCAGCGTTGGGCGCACAACCAGCGGCTATATTCGATGATGTGCCTAGCAACCCGACCGAGACTGCGGTACAGGCTGGGTCGCTCGCCTATCGAGCCGCACAATGCGACGGCGTGATTGCAGTGGGTGGTGGCTCAGCAATTGATTGCGCTAAAGCTATTGCGATTATTGCTACGCATGGCGGAGCCCTAAAGACTTATGCCACCATCGAAGGCGGGTCAGCTCGCATCACTGATGCAGTCGCCCCAATCATTGCGGTGCCTACGACCAGCGGTACCGGATCAGAAGTCGCTCGTGGCGCGATTGTGATTGTGGAAGATGGTCGAAAACTCGGTTTTCATAGCTGGCACCTGGTGCCTAAAGCCGCCATCTGCGACCCACAACTTACCCTTGGCTTACCCGCTGGGTTGACTGCTGCGACAGGTATGGATGCGATTGCCCATTGCATTGAGACCTTTATGGCACCAAGCTTTAACCCGCCGGCTGATGGTATTGCGCTCGACGGCCTTCGAAGGGGCTGGGCTCATATCGAACGAGCGACGAAAAACGGTGCTGATGCAGAGGCTCGCTTTCACTTGATGAGTGCTAGCATGCAAGGCGCGATGGCGTTCCAAAAAGGGTTGGGTAGCGTGCACAGCCTATCGCATAGTTTAGGGGGGGTGAACCCTCGCTTGCACCACGGTACGCTAAATGCAATGTTTTTGCCTGCGGTTGTGGGTTTTAATGCGGTGGCTGAAAGTATTAAAGCAGACGAAAGGCTTAATCGCATGGCTCAAGCGATGAACCTTGCGTCAGGCAGCGATGTGATTCCCGCTTTGCAAGACATGGTGCATCGCTTAGGCCTGCCTAAAGGCTTGGCTGAAATGGGCGTAACCAACGATCTTTACGAGAAGATTATCGACGGAGCGATGGCAGATCATTGCCATAAGACTGGCCCACGCATTGCAACTCGTGAGGAGTACAAAGAATTACTTGCCGAATCGATGAAGCTTTAATTTAGAACTGGTTTACCTATGCTCAAAAACATTGTTCGGTACTACGTCATCCCCTTGGCTACGGCAGTATTGCTTTGCTTTGGCCCGGGCACTGCGACATCGCAATCTGCTTGGCCAAACAAGCCCATCAAATATATCGTTCCTTTCGCCTCTGGGGGCGTATCAGATGGGGTGGCTCGTTTGATATCGCAACAATTAACTGAGAAGTTAGGCCAACCCGTGGTTGTTGAAAATCGCCCTGGGGTATCGGGAATTTTGGGCACTCAAGTCGTTGCTAAAGCGCCCGCTGATGGCTACACAATCATGGGAGGAACAATCACAACGCACGCTGTTAATCCGTTTTTTACTAAAGCCTTGGGCTATGACCCGGTGAAAGACTTTGCCCCAGTTAGCTTGGTTGGCATGGTCAGCAACGTATTGGTCGTGCCGGCTAATAGTCGTTTCAACTCGGTCGCACAGGTGATTGCTGAACTTAAAGCCAATCCTGATAACTTTACCTATGGCACCGCTGGTGCGGGTACTTCACAGCATCTATCGGGGCAATTATTTCAAAGCATCACTGGCACTAAACTTAGACAAATCGTTTATAAGGGTGGTTCACAAGCAATGGTGGACTTGGTGGGTGGCCAAATTGATATGGTGTTTGAAACTGTTGCCGCTGCAAAACCGATGGTAGATAGTAAACGCGTAAAAATATTGGGAGTGACATCAAAAAGTCGTTTAGCAAGTCTGTCGGGTGTACCGACGCTCGCAGAGGCTGGCGTTCCGGGTTTCGAAATGCAGTCTTGGCAGGGTGTGTTTGCGCCTGCGGGTACCCCGACTGCGGTGGTCGATAGATTAGCCAAAGAAATTGCTGCAATATTGGCATCCGCCGAGGTGCAAGAAAAGCTGCGAACCATGGGTGTTGAGCCAGATGGGCGACTCGCCGCACAGTTCTCAGAGTTTCAGCAAGCGGAGATTGTTAAGTGGGGTAAGGTCATTAAAGACGCTGGCATACAGGCCGAATAACAAGGTAATAAAAGCGATGTTTAGAAAACTAATTTCTTCCTATATTTGGCCGAGTTGTTTTTCGTTAGGAATGATTGCAACGACTTTTGGGTTGTCTATGGCAAGTGCCAGTGCCCAGAATATCAATCCGCCCTACCCCGGTGCGGGCCGGGTTGTGATTGTTGTTCCGTTTGCGCCAGGCGGAGCGACAGATATCATCGGTCGTTTGTTAGCTGACGAATTAGGCAAGCGCTGGGCAACCGTTGTGGTGGTTGATAATAAAGCCGGTGCGGGAGGGGGCATTGGTACAGAATTTGTAGCCCGCGCTAAAGGTGATGGCCTAACGCTTTTGCTAGGCACGCAAACTGCACTGTCTGTCAATCCGAGTTTGTTGAAAAAAATCAGTTACGACGTTGATAAAGACTTTGCACCTATTACCCAATTAGCCAGCACACCGTTGGTTCTTTTGGCAGGCAATAAAACCGGTGTCCGAACGGCGCAAGAACTTGTTACTCTGCTTAAAGCTAAACCTGATGCGCTCTCCTACGGTACTAGCGGCAATGGCACTTCTCAGCACCTAACCACGCTCATGCTCCTCAACCGTATTAATGCGAAAGCGGTACATGTTCCCTATAAAGGTAGTAGCCAATCATTAGTTGACTTGGCAGGTGGCCAAATCGATATGCAATTCGACAATATGACGACAGCGCTCGCGTTTGCAAAAAATGGGCAGGCAAAAGCTTTGGCAGTGACTAGCTTGTCGAGATCAGAATTACAGCCTGATTTGCCGACCTTGGCCGAATCTGGGCTGCCCGGTTTTGAAGCGGTAACGTGGCTGGGGTTGCTTGCCCCAGTCGGTACGCCGCCATCAATAGTGAATTATCTAAATAAAGAAGTGCTGGCAGTATTGCAGGCTCCGGCGGTGCTCGCAAAACTACAAGCGCAAGGCTTTACTGCTAAGCCGATGTCGCCTGAAACATTTAAAAAGTTTATTCGCGACGAAACCATAAAATTTGCTGAGCTTATTAAAACGAATGGCATTACCATTGATTAATCGCTAGGAGAGCCTCATGAGTGTCGACTTTATCAATCCCCCCAGCCTATCGAAGGGCTCTTATTCGCATGTTGCGAGCGTCAATTCTGGGCGAATGGTTTTTGTTTCAGGCCAAGTAGCAACGAATCAAGCTGGCGAGATAGTCGGTACTACTTTCTCTGAGCAAACGGTTCAAGTGTTTGAAAATTTGAAGGTAGCACTTTCGGCCAGTGGCGCGACATTTCATCACATCGTCAAAATGAATACCTATGTGCGTGACTTAACTGGCACAAGAGTGAAGACATTTCGCGACATTAGAGGGCGCTATCTTGGAGATCATTTGCCCGCTAGTACGTTAGTTGCTACGCCGGGCTTAGTGCATGAAGATATGATGCTCGAAGTCGAAGTGATTGCGGTCGTTTAAAAAGCGCGGATAAATGAAGCGCTTTCCCGGGGTGCTCTTGAGTGATGCGAAGATTGCTATCGCTATGCCCCGCCTCTAAAGCATGAATACCCCCATGGAGTAAGTTTCATGGGCAAGTGATAGTGTTCCTGAGGTGAGCCAATTCCAAAGCGGTAAGTAATCACGTCGAGAAAAGGTACAACGCTTGCTAAGTTTTGCGCGGCAAAGAAATCGCCCGCGTAGAACTGAGCTTCATAAAAACCAGTAACAAAGGTTTGAGCAAGCGCCGGCGAATCGAGTAAGCCATTAGCCCCAATAAGACTATCGGCAATCACGCGATTAGATGCTACTTCAACCAACGATACGCGCATGCCTTGAGCAACTTTACCGCGTGACACATCGACCACATGAATTGAGATGCCTGGCATAAAACCTCGTAATTTAAATCAATAGCTTCTAATATAGCTCACGGTTTTTTTATTTGATTATCTGCTAACCATTGGTTTACTTTGGACTCGCCAAAAACATACTCTCTTGTTTCGTAATAGCGTAAGCCGTTAGGCCAAAGCATCACCTGCGGTGGCTTGCTTGGCCGGCTCAACGATCTTCGATATAAAAGTTGTGGCCCATCAATCTGAACTCTGACTGGTAAGCCAGAGCTACGCGAAATCCAAATATGGAAGTGAGCATCTGCGCGTGTAACTTTGGTGCTATAGGTATATTCGACGAGGTTGTTTTTCTCTGACGTCGAATTAAGTTTAATTTGATCGCAGGGTGTATCAGGGTGCAGCTCAGAAGCGCCAATGATGTTGTCCAACGTGCTTTTGTCAAAGCCTTCGACATTGCTGCTGAATTGCTCTCCATCAAGTATGCGGATCTGTTGTCTGCCGCCTAGTAACGCGGATGACATTGATGTGTAGAGCTCCGGATGCACTCCTTGGTTAACTGTACCCCTGACAAGCACCCAAGGCTGCTTCCGAAGCAGATCAATCGCCTTTGCAACATCAGCGCAGCTTGGGTCGATGGGCTGGGCTGCTACTTGTAGGCTAGTGCCAAAAAATACACTGACTGCAGCGACGAATCGAGAGAGCTTCAATTCGACTTGGTGCTGATCAACCGCCACTCTGCGGGTGAAATTCGAGCCACAAGCACTGAAAGGTCTCGTGGATTAAGCAC